>NZ_JBFAYO010000003.1:0-336374 GCF_040681325.1 Nocardia sp. NPDC051787 | reverse complement strand
GTCCGAGCGGGCGAGGCTCGCGCCTACGGCGCATGTGCTTCGCCCGCTCGGACCCGAACCGGGCCGCGAACGGTGCTCGTAAGACTCGCACCCGACGGGGTTGACACGTCTTGGAATCGAGCGGTTGGTGGCTCAGCCTTGAAGAGTACGGACTCAACCGCATCCGCGCTTCGCCCCCTTGGATACCAGCCGGGCCGCGAACCGAGATGCGCGGCCTCGCTTCGCTCACCACCGGGGTGGTGCGGCCGCGGGCTTCAGATCCCGTGAACTTCCGGTTTGCCGTTGCGCACCGTGATGAATCCGGCTTGGAAGTTCTGCTGGATGCCACCAGGAATGGGAAACTCGTCGCTGATCGGATAGCCGAGTTTGCCGGTCTCGTAACCGATCTCGCGCCAGGCATCCAGTACCGGACCGTTGCGGACCGCCCAGGCTCCCGACAGCGGGCTCCAATAGATGTTGCCGCCCTCGAATCGGCTGAACCGGCCGAGATCCTTCAGCGGTTGCTCCTCGGCAACCGGGAAACCGAGCGGGCTGTTCTCGTAGCCGAGATGGGCGTACTTGCCCAGGATCAAACCCTGGACGCGGTGCACGCCGGTGGCCGGACCGTAGTAGAACGGGCCGTTCTCGAACGCCTGCACGGCACCGTCCCGGTGCGGCGTCTTGATTTCCGGCGCGGCCGGATAGCCCGCGGGACCACGCTCGAACCCTTGCTTGCCCCACTCCTCTAGGATCGCGCCGCGGACCACTTGGGCGCCGGTCTGCGGTGTCCAGTACAGCGAACCGTGCTGGAAGGTCTGGAACCTGCCCCGTCCGTCCTCGAGCGCGCGCTCGTCGCCCGTCGGCAGCCCCAGCGGCCCGCCGGGGCCCATAGCGGCCTGGTAACCGGCGGCGATCATGCCGCCGACCGGATACGCGCCGCTGCCCGGCACGAAGAACACCCGGCCGCCCTTGAAATCCTGGGCCATGCCGCCCGCCACCGGGTACTCGCCGGTGAGGCACTCGCCGAGCCAGCTGGTCGCCGCGGCCACCGCGCCGATCGCCCCGCTCGTCTGGCAGGCGGGCTTGTCGAGCTCGACGCCGAGCGCGGTCGCGGCCTGCTGCCAGGACTGGCGCATCTCGAAATCCCAGTACGGCCAGGAGTGGGTGCCGGACGGGCGGTAGTTCACCTGCGCCGGAATGGCCAGCTTCGCCAGTTTGGTGACAAAGTTCTGCGACGTCAGCCGGGACAGGATCTCCAGGCCCATGCCCGCGAAGTTGGTGCTCACCCCCGGAATGGCCGAGGCCTGGTCGAAAGGACCGATCGCACCGCTGCCGCTGGAAACGTAGAGGCTGACGCCCCTCAGTTTGTCGGCCAGCGCGTACGGGTCGTGTCCTTCCCATTCCGCGCTCGTCGGCGGGCCCCACATGGCGGCCGAGTCGAAACCGCCCGCGTCACGCATGGCGAACTGGATGGCCTGCGGCATGCCCAGCGTCGTCGTGGTCAGGAAACCGGAATAGGACGCGGCGTGCCGCACGAACCCGGGATTGCGCGCGGCGAGGAACATCGCGGCCGTGCCGCCCATCGACAGGCCTTCCATGCCCCGCACATCCGATGCTCGCCACTGGCTCTCCAGCAGTGGCGGAAGCTCCTCGGTCAGGAAGGTCTCCCACTTGTAGTTGCGGCCGTTGTTCGGCTCCAGCCAGTCGGAGTAGAAGCTGGACTGACCGCCGACCGGAAGCACGACGGTGACGTTCTTGTCGGCGAAGAACTCGACCGCCCCCGCCTCCTTGGTCCAGCCGCTCTCGTCCTCGGTGGCGCGCAGGCCGTCGAGCAGGAACAGCAAGGGGAATCGGGCCTCCGGCCGGGCGTTCCAGTCCCTGGCCAGCAGCAGCTGCACTTGGATCGGCGCGCCCATGGACGGCGAGGTCACCCACAGCGCGACGCGACGGTCGCCGAGCCAGTGGACCTTCTGCACGACCGGCGCGGCCGATACCGCGGCGGGCTGCGCGACGACGGGAGCGGCAACCGGCAGGCTCGCGGATAGCGAAACCACCAAAGCGGTGGCGAGCAGCATGAGCCGCCCGCGTGCCGAACGAGCGACGAGGCGCCCGAATTTGCCCCAGCTACCGCGCGTTATCCCTGTCACATGAGCTTTGTACTCCGGTTATGGCGGGGTTCATGCGAGACACGCGCTGCACAGCAAACTCTGTTCGCTCCAGTCGGGCCACCCCGAACGCAATTCAGGCCGCACCGAGATCGGTGCGGCCTGAACGCGTCAGGAGTGAATCAGATCACCAGGCGCCGGTGGCGTCCAGGATCATGTTGCGCGAGGCGAACAGCTGACCCTCCCAGTACTTCCAGGCGTGGGTGCCCGCGGCCGGGAAGTCGTACCGGGCGGGGATGCCCAGCGAGTTCAGGCGGGCCTGGAACGCGCGGGTGTTCACCAGCGAGAGGGCTTCCAGCGCCATCGCGTTGCCGGTGTTGAACACGCCGACCGCCGAGTTCGGCTGGTCGTACTGGCCCGGCAGGCCGCTGGCCGCCGAGATGTACATCGGCAGGCCGCGCAGCTGCGGCGCGAAGACGAACGGGTCCATCCGCAGCCACTGCGGGCTCCACGGAGCCGCCATCGAGTCGACGTTGTAGCGGCCCGCGTCGAGCATCGCGATGCGGATCGCCTCGCGCATGCCCGGGGCGGAGATGTTCAGGTAGCCCGAGTAGGAGGCGGCGAACTTGAACTGGTCGCGGTGGTAGGCCGCCAGCGCCAGCGCCGCGCTACCGCCCATGGACAGGCCGACGACCGCGTTGTTGGTGCGCGAAACGCCGTAGCCCTCCAGGAAGGCGGGGAGCTCCTTGGTGAGGAAGGTCTCCCACTTGTAGGTGGTCTTCTGGCCGTTCAGGTTCGACGGCGCGTACCAGTCGGTGTAGAAGCTGGACTGGCCGCCGACCGGCATCACCAAGGTGATGTTGTCGCCACCGAACTGCTGCAACGCGTTGGTCTCGAACGACCAGGCGTTGCGGTCGTCGCGGGCACGCAGACCGTCGAGCAGGTAGAGCGCCGCGCTACCACCGCGCGAGGCCCACTGCACCTGCACCTTGATCGGTCCCATGCTGGAGGGAACCATGAGGTCCTCGAAGCCACCCGCAGGCGCCCGCAACACCGGCGCGTGCGCCGACGGGGCCGCGGTGGCGAGGGTCGGGGTCGCCAGTCCGGCGGCGGTCGGTAGCGCCAGTACGGCGGCACCGACAGCCAGAATTCGATTACGCCAACCGCGAGGCGCGCCTCGCCGTCCCGACTGTGTTCTCTTCGGCGCGGCCGCCCTGCCGAAACGCATGAATCCTGCTCTCTTTCTGCTGTTGTGGTGCCACTCGCCGCCCGTAGGGCGAAGCGGCACCCGTGTTGCCAACGAGACGCGCGTCACGGGACGGTCCCGACTATCCGGTCCTGTGGCGGCGCTACAACGATCTGGTCACACTTGCGCTCGCTGGACGATATTCGACGCCCCCCGCTTTAGCAAGGTCGGGGCCTTTCCGGTGGTCGAAATCCCTCCGTTTGCACAAGGTAATGGTGCGGTGACCTTATCGCGTTCGGAGGGTGATGTCGTGCTGGAAGCCAAGATATTTCCGTTCCTGGCGGGAACTGTCACCGAGCCGAGATCTTCCCCGGAGCGGCATGCGCTCCGAGCCGGGCTCCAGGCATGCATACTTCTCAGCCCTCCGGTCATATCGCTCTGGAGACCAAAACGTGATCAGGCCCGAGATCTGCCGTGATAGCCGCAGCAACGGATGCGCGCGACCGACGACTCATACCGACCGGTCCCACTCAGCTACTAGCCAGCCATGCGGCTGCCACCCAACGAAAGCAGTCGGCCCGGCTTGCATTTGCGAGCGCACCGACAGTAAGCATTGCCCGTTCGTGGCCCGGCTCGCGCCTGAGCGGCCGACGCGTACGCGACGAAGTCGCAAGCGGCGGTCGCTCGGGCGCGAGCCACAAGGGGGGCCATGAACACGCGGGCCCGCAGGCGCCGCAAATTGAACACAGCTCAGCCGATGTTCGCCGACATGTCCGGAATCATCCGCATGGCCTCATCGGCCCAGTTGTTCCAGGCGTGAATGCCGAAGGGCGGGAAAGAGTAGACGGCGTTGCCGCCGCCCAGCGTCGCCATTCGGACCTGGAACGCGCGGGTGTTCGCCAATGCCAGCGACTCCAGGCCCATGCCGTTGAGCGTGTTGAACGACGCAGGGTCGGTCGCCGCGGGCAAGCCACTGGCCGCCGCGATCCACACGCGCGTGCCGTTGCGAACCAGGTTGGGCGCGAAGACGAACGGGTCCATCCGCAGCCACTGCGGACCCCACGGCGGCGCCATCGAGTCGACGTTGTAGCCGCCCGCGTCCATCATCGCCGTGCGAATCGCCTCCCGCATGCCGGGCGCGGAGATGTTCAAGTAACCGGAGAACGAACCGGCATAGCTGAACTGATCGGGATGGTAGGCCGCCAGGGTCAGTGCGGCGCTGCCGCCCATGGACAGACCGAATGCGCCATTGCGGTAGGGGTTGAACCCGAGCCGGTCGCGCAGCGCCCAGCGCAGGTTGTTGGTCAGGAACGTCTCCCATTGGTACCGGTAGCTCTTGCCCGGTCCGCCGGCGAACCCGTCGAGTATTCCGGAGCCGGTGCTCGAGCCGGCGCCCGCCGGGACGCCGAAGAATTCGCTCGGCGCGTTCCAGTCGGCGTAGAAGCTCGACATGCCGCCGACCGGCATGACCACGTTGATGTTGTGCCGGGCCAGCACTTCCGGGATGTTGGTCTCGATCTCCCAGCCGTTCAGGTGCTCCGGGGCCCGCATGCCGTCGAGCACATAGGCGACCCGATTGGTGTTGCCGTCCCCGGCGCGCAGAATCCGGGACTTGATCGGCCCCATGGGGGATTCGACCCAGAAGTCGAAGGCGGCGGGGTTGAACGCCGCCGACGCCGGGGCGCCGATACCCGCGATGGTCGTTCCGAGCGGTAACAGCATTGCCACGGCGACACCGAGAACGAACCGCCGCAACCACGAACCGGTTGATCGATACCTACCGGGACCGCGTTTCCAGCGCGCACTTCCCATCACACTCGACCTTTCCCTCGGGCGACCTACTCGGCAAACATCTAGCGACCTTCACCGGCCCTCTCACCGAACACCGACCCCGATGTCAGTCATGAAGCGGACGAATTTACCTCGATGCATGTTGTTCACGTATCAATCGGGAACGAATGCCTTCATGTTGCTGGATAGTGATCCAGTGCACAACCACCGAAGCGTTTCGTCTTCGTATTCGTTGCCGAGGAAATCCGGGACGACCCCAGAAACCGACCGACCGCCCTGCACTAGAGGCGCAGGGCGGTCGGTGGTTCGCTACTTGCTGCTTACCCGATGTTCGCGGACAGGTCCGGGATCATCCGGTAGACCTCGTCGGCCCAGTAGTTCCAGTTGTGCACACCCACGGCCGGGAAGTCGTAAGTGACATTGCCCGCGCCGAGGGTCAGCATGCGGACCTGGAACGCACGGGTGTTGGCCAGCGCCAGCGCCTCCAGCCCCATCGCGTTGACCGTGCTGAAGCTCAGGCCGTCCGCCGCGCTCGGCAGGCCACTGCCCGCGGAGACCCACAGACGGGTGTTGTTGGCCTTCAGCCGCGGTGCGAAGACGAACGGGTCCATCCGCAGCCACTGCGGGCCCCACGGCGGCGCCATGGCGTCGATGTTGTAGCCGCCCGCATCCAGCATGGCGACGCGCAGCGCCTCGCGCATGCCCGGCGCGGAGACGTTCAGGTACCCGGAGTACGAACCGGCGTAACGGAACTGATCGGGGTGGTAGGCCGCCAGGGTGAGCGCGGCACTGCCGCCCATGGACAGGCCGAACACGCCGTTGCCGTTCGGGTTGAAGCCGAGCCGGTCGCGCAGGGCCCAGCGCAGGTTGTTGGTGAGGAAGGTCTCCCACTTGTAGGTGCTGGTCTTGCCCGGGCCACCCGCGGAACCGGTCAGCAGGCCGGAGCCCGAGTTCGCCGACCCGCTGGTGGAGGAGCCGGCGCTGCCGAGACCGAAGAAGTCGCTGGGACCGTTCCAGTCGGCGTAGAAGCTCGATTGACCGCCGACCGGCATGACCACGTTGATGTTCCACTTGGTCAGCTCGCGCGCGACCTCGGTGTCGATCTCCCAGCCGCTCAGGTCGTTACGCGCGCGCATGCCGTCCAGCGCGTACACCACGCGCCCGGTGTTGCCGTCGGCCGCACGGAAGATGCGCGACTTGATCGGCCCCATTTCGGAATCGACCCAGAAGTCGAAGCCGTCCGGATTGAACGCGGCGGACGCCGGGGCGGCAGGGCCTGCCACCGACACCCCGAGCGGTAGCAGAACAGCCAGCGATACCAGCATGGACCGCTTGAGCCAGGAGCCTGCTCTTCGAGTATTCAGACGACGCCCGATCACGCCTCGCATCAGTTTCAACCTTTCGTTCCACAGCGACAGCGGCAAGCCGTCCACACGGTTGCCCTCGCCGATGCCCACGACCGGTGGACGCCACGGCCGGGCCTACGGTCGTAGCCTATATCGGTATCGATGCGCGGGCGTTATCAAAAAGAGATAAAGCGGCGTACGCCACTTTACCGAACTCGCACGTCGGTGCCCGGCGCAGCGTGCTGGCCGGGCCCATCCGCTTCAGCAATTCAGCGCGGCGCGACCGGTTGCGGGAACGGATCGGCCAGTCCGCAGCGCTGGATCTCGTACTTCGGCACCCGGTCGATGCGGTACTTCGCGAACCGCAGCGCGTTGCGCAGGTTGTGCCGGAAGCGCTCGAAGGTGAGCGGATCGCGAGAGGAGATCAGCAGCGCCCGGGTGTCCGGGCAGGACATCGCGGTACGTGCTTGGGTGACCCACTTCTCGTCCAGGTACCAGGGCATCCACGGCTTCTTGTCGACCATGCCGGTGTCCACGACGACCCAGTCCGGGTACAGGCTCTTGTCGTGCCCGATCCGGCCGTCGGCGAGCCGGTCGGTGTGCGCGGCCAGTGGGTAGGCCAGGCCCATCGGGTCGATCACGTGCACGTCCAGCGGAACGTTCATGCTGGTCATCCCCAGATTGAGGAAGTACACCGTGTGCCCGACGCCGCCGACGGGAATCGGCTGCGGCGGCGGAGCGATGTACCAGAACATGAACGACGGCGAGTTGAGCAGCAGACCACCGTTCGGGCTGGCCGCGATGTCGTTGACCATCGCGCGGACGCGCGGGTAGTCCAGGTAGTCCTCGGCCAGGACCGGATGGTCGTGACCGGTGTTGAGCACGTAGTAGACGCGCTCGTCCACGATGCCGGTCGAGGTGATCTTGGTACCGGTCTTGATGGCGGTGGTGCTCGCCGCGAACAGCGCCCAGCCCGCGGTGCCGACGAGCGCGACCGCGAGCACCGCGAAGGACCAATCGGCCGTGGTCGCGCGCACACCGCCCACAGGCACCCGGACCGGCAGCACCGCGACCGGGAGCAGGAACAGGAACAGCTGCGGAAGCAGCATCCGGCCGTGCATGAAGTCGCCGCCGACCCGCAGCGCGTACAACGTCAGCAGGAACCCGCTGACCAGGACCATGGTGACCACCGCGCCCGGCGACCGCAGCCAACTCCTGGCGCGGCCGACCGACCAGCCACCCGCCTCGTCGCGGTCGGCCTGCGCAGTCCGGCCCGCTCGCGCGCGGGCGGCGACCACACCGGCGGTCAGCAGCACCAGCAGCGGAACCCACAGGAAGTACGGGCCGACCAGATCCCAGAGGTAAGTGAAGCCCTGGCCCCATTTGGCGCCGCCCGCATCCTTCGCGACAGCGGTGTTCGGGTAGGGCAGGCCGTAGTACCCCATGCGCCAGATCTGATAGCCCATCGGGACCAGCCCGGCCACGGCGACGATCGCCGCACGCAGCACGATGGGGCGCAGCCCGCTTTCCGGCATCGGTGCCAGGAAGATCATCAACAGTGCGAAGGCGCCGACCAGCGTCATCTCGGGACGAATCAGCGGGCCGAGGCCGGCGAGGAAAACCAGGCCGAGCAGACCGGGCAGCCGAACCGATTTCGCCTGGCTCCATCGCATCAGTTGCCACCACAGCAGGCCGATCCAGCAGATCACCAGACCGCTCTCCAGTCCGGAGGTGACGTAATCACGGGCCGGGGGCAGCGCGATGTAGACCAGCACGCCCGCGGGCAGCAGCAGCCCGGCGCCGGTCCCGCCCCACAGCCGCGCCGAGCCGAGCATGGCGAACACGACCGCGGCCAGCGACACCGTGAGCGCGACACCGAGCACCACGTACTCGAGCCGCGCCTGGGTCAGCCAGCTGAAGAACCACACCAGATACGTCCACGCCGTGCTGGTATTCGCTTCGACGCGCTCACCCTTGTTGAAGACGGGGCCGTTGCCCGCCAGCAAGTTGCGCACGGTACGCAACACGATGAGACCGTCGTCGGCGATCCAGCGCCGCTGCCAGCCTCCGACCGCGAAAAGGACGACGGTGAGCGCGATCCCACCGACGAAAGTGGCTTTGGATAGGCGCGCGAAGCGCGACACAGAGCGCGCCGCCTCATCGGCCGGCCGCTCCCCCGCGTATTCCGTTCGCCCCGCTACCAGCATCTCGTCAGGTGAGATAGACAGCGACACCTACCGCTCCGATCCAGGCAATTGCGAGGAACTGCAGGACGCGGTCCCCCAGCGCGATCTCTTCGGGTTCACCGGCCTCGCCACCATCGACGTCGACCGCGTAACGCAGGATTGCGATGGTAAACGGGATCATCGAGATCGCGAACCACTCGGTGTCGTTCTTGCCGTCCTGCTCGAACGCCCACAGCCCGTAGAACACCACTACCGCTGTCGCGGCGAGCGTCCAGATGAAGCGCAGGTAGGTGGGGGTGTAGTACTCGAGCGACTTGCGGATCTTGGCCCCGGTGCCCAGCGCGATCTGCAGTTCGGCGTAACGCTTGCCCGCGGCCATGAACAGCGAACCGAAGGCCATGATCAGCAGGAACCACTGCGACAGCGGGATACTCGCCGCCGCGCCGCCCGCCACCGCGCGCAGCAGGAAGCCGGAGGACACGATGCAGATGTCCAGCACCGCTTGGTGCTTGAGGCCGAAGCAGTAACCCAGCTGGATGCCGATGTAGATCGTCATCACCACGGCCAGCTGCCACGACGCGAGGAACGAGCCCGCGACCGACCCGGCCAACAGCAGCGTCGAGAGCAGGTAGGCCAGGTTCACCGGGACGACGCCCGCGGCGATCGGCCGGAACCGTTTGGTCGGGTGGGCCCGGTCGGCCTCCACGTCGAGCGCGTCGTTGACCAGGTAGATGCCCGAGGCGGCCATGCAGAACACCACGAAGGCGACACCCACAGGCGCGAGCACGTCCACGTCGGCAGCCGTGCCCGCGGCCAGCGGCGCGGCCAGCACCAGGACGTTCTTGACCCACTGCCGCGGACGGACCGCCTTGAACAGACCACCGGCCAGCGTCTTGGGCGGGCCCTTGACAACGGCCTCGGCTAGGTCGGCGCCGGTCGGCTCTTCACTCATGTCAACCAAGGCTCTTTCTTGTCCGGTCACTATCAAGTCTCTTTTCGGCGGCAAGCAGGGCAGCGGCGGACGCGGCACCGAGCGCGGAACCGGCGAGCACGTCGGAGGGATAGTGCACCCCCAGGACCACTCGGGAAAGCAGCATCGGGGGAACGAGCACCGCAGGCAAGGGTAGCCCGGTCAATCTGCCGAGCAACACGGCCGCCGCCGTAGTCGAGGTCGCATGCGAGGACGGGAAACTCAGTTTGCTCGGCGTTCCGACGTTGACCTGCACCGACGGATCGTTCGGGCGCGGCCGCCGGACCACGCGCTTGATGACGATCGAGGCCGCGTGCGCGCCGACCGCGCCGACCGCGACACCGGCCCACTTGCGCCGCCGCGGCTTGTCCAGCAACCAGCCCGCTGCCGCGATGCCGACCCAGCCGAGCGCGTGCTCGCCGAAGTGCGACATGCCGCGCGCCGCGGACACCACCGCCGGCTTGCTCCCCAGGGCGGACTGCACGGCATTGATTATCGCGACCTCGGGCGGCGCCGCCGACGTCTGCGCTGGTTCCGCGTACACCGGGCCGCCGTGGCCGTTCGCGCTCTGCGGCGGCAGGTGCACCGCCGCGTCGTCGGCCGCGCTCGCTCCGAGACTCACTGCTGTCCATCCTTCGTGTCGATGCCGAAGACCTTCTCCCACGCCGCGGTGCTGGTCAGCTGCGGGTGGGCGGCGCGGTAGCGCTGCTGCATCTCCGGGAAGCGGGCCGCCAGCTCCTTGCGCAGGCGCATCGCCTCCTTGAACAAGCCGAGCGCCTGGCGCGGATCGCGCTTGCGGTAGACGACGCCCCTGCCGTCGGCCGTAGTGACGGTGACACCATCGACCTGGGAGAGCAAGAACCACCTGGCGTCCAGCGTCGGCACGTTCAGCTGCGGAGTCTCATGGTGCTCGGTGCGGGCGGGGCGGAAGTTGTGCACCACGCCCTTGGCCAGCCGGGCCACCTTGGCGATCGGGTTGGCGGGCTCGGCCACCGCGCCGACGCCGATGTGACTGGCCAGCGGCAGTTCGGTGGACGACGGCAGGATCACCGCGTCCGGGTACTGCTTGCGCAGTTCGTGCACCGCGCCCAAAGCGCTGGGCAGCAGCTGGAACAAACGCTCCGGCCCGGCGAGGAAGTCGCGGATGGCCAGGTTCTGGATCGCGACCGTCGAATACTCCAGGCAGAGCAGGTGTTTCAGGGTCGCTTTGACCGTGTTGACGACCATGCCGCGGCCGTTGCCCGGCAGGTGCAACGAGGCGACCACCAAGCGGTTGCGCAGATGGAAGTACGCCTGCCAGTCGATGGCGTCGTCTTTGTCGCTCCAGGCCATGTGCCACACGGCCGCGCCGGGCAGCGTGACGGTGGGATACCCGGCGGCACGGGCGCGCAGACCGTACTCCGCGTCGTCCCATTTCAGGAACAGCGGCAGCGGCTGGCCGAGTTCCTCGGCGACGCGGCGCGGGATGACGCAGGTCCACCAGCCGTTGAAATCGACGTCGATGCGCCGGTGCAGCAGCTTCGAGTTGTCCCGGTCCTTGAGCGGGTACTTGGAGAAGTCGTGGTCGTATTCGACGTTCGGCGCCGCGGTCCACATGAAGATGCCGCGGTCGACCACCTCGCCCATGACGTGCAGGTGTGAGCGCTCCTGCAGATTGAGCATCTGGCCGCCGACCAGCACCGGCGACTTGGCGAACCGGGCGAAGGCCAGCGCGCGCAGGATCGAGTCCGGCTCGATCTCGATGTCGTCGTCCATGTAGACGATGTACTCGGCGTCGGTGGTCTTCAGCGCCTCGTACATGACCCGGCTGTAGCCGCCGGAACCCCCGAGATTGGGCTGGTCGTGGATGGCCAGCCTGCCATCGAGCGCCGCGGCCGATTCCGCGAAACCGGGCTCGTCGACCACCTTCTTCGTGCCCTGGTCGGGGATGATGACGGCCTTGATCTTCTCCAGCACCAGCGGGTCCGAGCCGAGTGCGGCCAGGGTCTTCACCGCATCGGTGGGCCGGTTGAAGGTGGGCATGCCGACCGCGATGCTGCCTTCGCCGGGCGCCTCGACCGGCGCGTACCAGCCGCCGGACTGCAGCGTGACCGCCGTGTCGGTGGTGATGTCGAACCAGATCCAGCCGCCGTCCTCGAACGGGCCGAGGTCGGTCTCGAATTCCACGACCACCGAGTCGGCGCCGCTCGCGACCGCGAACTCCTTGCCCTGCACGTGGATGCGCGAGCCGTCGGCCTTGGACCGGTACACGTCGACCCGGCCATGGCCGGCCAGTTCCAGCCGGAGCACCACCGACGACAGGATGCTCCAGCGCCGCCAGTAGCTCGCGGGCAGCGCGTTGAAGTAGGTGCAGAACGAGACCTCGGACTCCGCGCCGATCGACAGCGAAGTGCGGGTGGTGGCATGCGCGCGCCTGGCGTTGGTGGCCGACTCCTCGACGTAGAGGGTGCGCACGTCCAGCGGTTCGCCGGGGCGGGGCAGGATGATGCGCTGTAGCAACGACTTCGCGCGGGTCTCGGTGGTTTGCTCTGCCAAGATGGATTGGGAGGTCATTCTGCTCCTATGCCTCCTGGTCGGTCACGAGCGCCGCGCCGTCTTCCAGGTGCGGGCGCAGCACGTTGTCGAACATGCTCAGCGCGCTGCCGATCGCCATGTGCATGTCCAGGTACCGGTAGGTGCCCAGCCGGCCGCCGAAGACGACTTTCGCGGTCGCGGTCTCGTTCTTGGCCAGCTCACGGTAGGCCAGCAGCTTCGCCCGGTCTTCCGGGGTGTTGATCGGGTAGTACGGCTCGTCGCCGGTCTGCGCGAACCGGGAGTACTCCCGCATGATCACGGTCTTGTCGCCTGGGTAGTCGCGCTCCGGGTGGAAGTGGCGCGGCTCGATGATGCGGGTGTAAGGCACGTCCGCGTCGTTGTAGTTCATCACCGAGGTGCCCTGGAAGTCGCCGACCGGCAGCACCTCGGTTTCGAAATCGATGGTGCGCCAGCCCAGCTCGCCCTCGCTGTAGTCGAAGTAGCGGTCCAGCGGGCCGGTGTAGATGACCGGCGCGTCCGGGTTCTCGGCGCGCAACTGGTCACGGACCTCGAACCAGTCGGTGTTCAGCCGGACCTCGATCAGGTCGGAGGCGGCCATGTTCTCCAGCCACTTCGTGTAGCCCTCGCGGGGCAGGCCCTCGTAGGCGTCGTTGAAGTAGCGGTTGTCGAAGGTGTAGCGGACCGGCAGGCGGGTGATGTTGCCCGCGGGCAGTTCCTTCGGGTCGGTCTGCCACTGCTTGGCGGTGTAGTCGCGCACGAACGCCTCGTAGAGCGGGCGGCCGATCAGCGAGATGGCCTTCTCCTCGAGGTTCTGCGCGTCCTTGGTCTCGATCTCCGACGCCTGCTCCGCGATCAGCTTGCGCGCTTCTTCCGGCGAGAAGTAGCGGCCGAAGAACTGGGAGACCAGACCCAGGCCCATCGGGAACTGGTAGGCCTGCCCCTTGTGCATCGCGAACACGCGGTGCTGGTAGCCGGTGAACTCGGTGAACTGCGTGACGTAGTCCCAGACCCGCTTGTTCGACGTGTGGAACAGGTGCGCGCCGTACTTGTGGATCTCGATCCCGGTTTCCGGATCCGGCTCGGAGTAGGCGTTGCCACCGATGTGGTGGCGGCGCTCGATCACCAGAACCCGTTTACCCAGCACGGTGGCGGCGCGTTCGGCAACGGTCAGCCCGAAGAATCCGGAGCCGACGACGATCAGATCGAACTGTGAGGCGGAATTGACGGAGTTACCCGGGGACGATGCGACGGTCACGGGAGCCCAGAGTATCGGAAGTCCCAGCCGTGTCCCGGCGGAGTCGGAACCTGTGCTGGGCAGCACTGCTGCCCGGCCTGGTTTCACGCCGGGGACCACCGAATTTCGCCGGATGTTTGCCGAAAGGGGTCGCTACGGCAACCGAGCTGATGTTCGCTGCACGGTCGGGCTGCGTGCCGCCGGTTCCCGCGTCACCTCCTGCGCCGATTCCGGCCTGATCAAGGGGCCTTGCCGCAACCGAGCGAGATCAGGCGGGAAAACCCACGTCGAGCTCGGCCTCGTCCCGCTCGGTGTAGAGCCGCCAGTAGTGGTCCCCGAGCTCGTCACTGCCGATCCGCATGATCTCGACTCCGTCGGGAACCAGCTCCGGGTGCTCGTCGACGAGCTGCGCGGCCTTACTTCCGTCGATCAGCGCACCGATATTGAGCAGCCCGACGTAGACGCCGGTGCCCTGGAGTTCGACCGCGAGCTGGCGCAGGTACCCGCGCTGCGCGGCGAGGACGACGCCGAAGTTGGCCAGATACGGCAACGGGTGGCGCTCGGAGGAACCCGAAGAGAACAGCAGCGCGCCGTCGCCTCGTTCCACCATGCCGGGCGCCAGCGCCCGCGTCACCAGGATCGGCGAGTGCAGCTTCAGCGCGATCGGAATATCCAGCGCCTGGACATCCACCTCCAGGGTGGACGGAGTCCGGGTGGCGATGTCGCCTGCCGCGCCGTGCATCGCCACGTCGATCGGGCCGAAGGTCGCCTCGATCTTCTCGATCACGCCCGTGACCTGCGCCGCGTCGGTGACGTCCGCGGGGAAGGCGGCGGCTTCGATGCTCTCGGCGGTCAGCTCGTCCGCATGCCGCCGCGCTTTGCCCGGATCGCGCCCGATCACGGCCACCCGGAATCCTTCGCGTCCGAATCGGCGTCCGGTTCCGACGCCGAGACCGGGTCCGTACCCGAAGATCGCGATGGTCTTGGACATTTCCGCTCCTGGTTAAGTTGAGGGGTGGTTCAAGTTCGACCCGACGATCGCACTAACTTGAACCTATGCTCAATTTATTTCGGTCGCCCGATTTGTAGGATCGGGCCGTGGACAAACCGTTACGGAGCGACGCCCAACGCAACCGGGACGCTCTCGTGACCGCCGCCCGCGCCCTCTTCGAGGAACGCGGCCTCGACGCGCCGCTGAAGGAAATCGCCGCACGGGCCGGGGTCGCCATCGGCACGCTCTACAACCGCTTCGCCACCCGCGACGACCTCATCGCAGCCGCCGTCGAAGACCGGATCGAGGCGGGTAGTCGCATCGCCGAAGACGCGCTGGCCATCGATGACCCGTGGGAGTCGTTCGTCTACTTGGTGGAACAGGTCTGCGCGCTGCAAGCCGCCGACCGCCTGCTCAGCGAGCTCGCCGTCCGCGCGGCTCCCAGCCGCGCCATCGCGCAAGCCCAGGAGTACGGCCACGGCCTGATGCGGCGGATCATCGCTCGGGCACAGGAGGCCGGGGTACTGCGCCCCGACTGGGTGCTCGAGGACATCGCTTTCATCACCTGGTCGCACACCAGGATCGTGGAGGCGACCAGCCACGTCGCCCCCGAAGCCTGGCGCCGCCACCTCGCCTTGGTGCTCGACGGCTTGCGCGCGGAGGCGGCCCATCCGCTCCCGGTTCCCCCGATCACCGAAGACCAACTGATGAGCGCCCTCGGACGTGCGTCCTCCAGCGACGATCGATCCTGACGGCGTTCGCGCTCCCCCCATGGCACTCCGGCGACGATCCAGGCGCGGTGGCGACTGCGCCGCCCCGGTCCAGGCGAAGTCCGTCCCGCACAGGGAAATCCATAGCGTCCAACGGCGACGGCCGGTACGCATTCTCCGCGTACCAGCCGTCGGTCAGGTGCGATCTACAGGTTCCGCTCGGCGTAGACCTCCATCCCGTCGCGCACGAATTCCGCGGTGCCCGCGCCGTGCACGTCGTAGTTCACCGCGAAACGCGGGTCAGCGACGTACATCTCGCCCAGGCCGATGAAGGCTTCCTTCACCACCGGCCGTCCCTGCCAGCCGACGCCGATCCAGTCGTAGTGGCGCTGGACGATGGCCTGCACCTCGTCGCTGTCCACCGCGACCCCGGCCGCGTGCGCACGGCCGTAGTCCGCGGCGATATCGAGATGGGTCTGCTGGAAGGCCTTCTTGTCCGCGTCGGACATCGAGCGCCACCAGCGGTCGCCGCTCTCGTAGGCCTCCTTGCCCCAGCGTTCGATCACCTCGTCCTTGTACTTCGTGTGGTCGAAGCCGTCGAAAACTTCTGCTGCCACGAGTTGTTCACCTCTTTCCGTCTTGTGCAGCGTGGTTTGCACCGACTCGATCTGGCGCCGGATCCGATCCTGTTCCTGCCGGAGCAAGTCCAGGTGCGTGCGCAGCGCGGCGGCGGTGTCCTGTTCTCCGGCAAGAACTTCGGCGATGACCGGCAGGCCGAGGCCGAGTTCCCGCAGCAGCAGGATGCGTTGCAGCCGCACGAGGGAGTCCTGGTCGTAGTAGCGATACCCGTTGGCGCCGATCCGGCTGGGCGGCAACAGCCCGAGCTGCCCGTAGTGGCGCAGCGTGCGACTGGTGGTACCGGCCGCCTTCGCCAGATCCTGGATGGACCATTCCCCGGTGACCATGGTCATGACCGCGTTCTCCCTTCTTGTCTCGTCGGTGCAACCAGCATGCAAGTTGACGTTACGTCAAGGTCAAGGCCTATTCGCCGCGATTCCGGCAGTCAGCGCGGCGCCCGAGCCGGACTCGGCCGAGACGGGGGGTTCGACGGGGCGGACCGCGACCTTCGGAGCACCTACCGCCTGGCCGAGCAGGGTCCCGCCCAGCGCGATCACCATGCCGAGCACCTGTAGCGCGGTGAGCGCCTGCCCGAGCGCGACCCACCCGATCATCGCGGCGGACACCGGGCTGAGCAAGCCGAGGAAGGCCACCGAAGTGGCCGGCACCCGCGCGATGCCGCGGAACCAGAGCCAGTAGGCCACCGCCGTCCCGACCACGCCGAGGTAGAGGTAACCGCCGACGGCTTCGGCGTCCAGCGCCGGAGGAGCGCCCTCCACGAGCAGCGCCAACGGCGCGATGAACACGCCGCCCGCGGTGAGCTGCCAGCCGGTCATGGCCAGCGGGCCGACGTCATCGGGGCGCCCCCACTTCTTCGTCAGCACGGTGCCCGCGGCCATGGAAGCCGCGCCCGCGAGACCGGCGAGCACACCCACGGTGTCGAGTTGCGCGTTGGCACGCAGCACGACGAGCGCGACGCCGACCACGCCGACCACGCCGGCGAGCAGCCTGCGGCCGCCGGGCTTTTCGCTCAGCGCGACGGTCGCGATGACGAGCGCGAAGACCGGCGCGACGGCGCCGAGCACGCCCGCGACACCACCGGGCAGCCGGTAGGCGGCCAGGAACAGCAGCGGGAAGAACGCTCCGATATTGAGGATGCCGAGCACCGCCGCGCGGCCGATCCACCTTCCGCGGGGCAGGACCCGGGTCAGGGCGAGCAGCGCGAGCCCCGCGGGCAACGCGCGCATGAGTGCGGTGAACAGCGGACGGTCCGGCGGCAGGAATTCAGTGGTGACGGCGTAGGTGGAACCCCAGACGATCGGGGTGAGCGCGGTGAGCGCCAAAGTGCCCGCGACCGAGGCGTCGGCCGGCCCGGCGGTGCGTGTCGTCATGTCTGACTCCTCATTGATAATCTCAACATTGAGATATCTACTCCACCTGTTGCCTCAGCGTCAAGTAGATGAACATTGAGATTCTTTGCGTAGAGAGGAGTTCGATGTCGGACGCGGTGGACCTGTTCGTGGCGCACTGGCACCGGGAGCGGCCCGAGGTCGACGTCTCGCCGATGCTCGTGCTGGGCCGGATTCAGCGGCTGGCACGGCTGGTCGAACAGGACCTCAAACGCTTCTTCGGCGAATTCGGCCTGGAATTCTGGGAATTCGACGTGCTGGCCACGCTGCGCCGGTCCGGCGGCGCCGACGGACTCACCGCGGGAGCGCTGATCAAGGTCGCCATGGTGACCTCCGGTGCGATCACCAACCGCATCGACCGGCTGGCGGCCAAGGGCCTCGTCGAGCGCAAGCCCTGCCCGGAAGACCGCAGGGCAATCCGGGTCCGGCTCACCGAGCAGGGCCGGGCACTGATCGATGATTTGCTGCCCCGGCACATGGCGAACGAACAGCGTTTGCTCGCTGCACTGGATATTTCGTCCCGCGAGCAGCTGGCGGACCTGCTGCGCGCCCTCGCCGAGTCACTGGGTGACACACCGCCGGAGTGATTCCGCCGATCTCACGCAGCGCAGCCGTTCGGTCGAAGACGGGCCGCGTGCCGCGATCGGTGACGCGTCGCCGAACCGCTCCTTCTCCCAGGCGGTGGGTATCGTACGGCCACGACTCCGGCAGGGTGCGGCCACACCCGCGTCCGTGGAGGAGCAACACATCCGCGAGCGAAGCCCCGAACGAGCCTCTCGCGGCGGCCTTGCCTTGCCATCGGCTGGGCAGAGTCGAGGGCCGGACTGCTACTCGGCAGCTGGCAAGGCGACAGACGGAATCGAACCGCCAGGCGCCGCATCTCCAGACGGAACGGAGGCAGCAGGCGCGGTATCACCAGGCGGAACCGCACGGGCGGAGGGTGTGGACACAGCGTGTGGAACGGCATTCACGGGCGGCACTGATGCAGCAGGCGAAGTCGGGGCTGTCGCCGGGTGCGCAGCAGCACCAGGCGAAACCGCACCACCAGACGGAGGCGCAGCACCAGGCGAAACCGCGCCACCAGACGGAGGCGCAGCACCAGACGGAGGTGCACCCGCAGCAGGGGGCACACCGCCAGATGAATGCGAAGCGTCAGCGCTGGGCGCATCGGCAGCCTGTGCGGTGGACGGAATCGCCTGTGCACCAGGAGCATCCGGCACCAACTGCAACAGCGTCGTGAAGTCCACCACCTGGGCACCGAGCGTCGGCGTCGCGATGATGACGCCGTTGGTGTAGAGCCGGTAGGTGCCCGCCTGTTGCGGCAGGAGCATCTCCGGGCCGATCGGCGTGCCGACCGCGCTGGTCGCGCCGCCGATCCGGCGGTACTCCGCAGCGATCACGGATTCCGCGCCGGAGGTCTGCCCGGACGAATCCTCGGGCGGCGTGGCGGCGAGCAACTCGCGCGGTGCGGAGCCGACGTCGAAGGTGTAGATATCCGCGGGTTCTCCACCGTCGGGCGCTGCGGAGTACTCCGTGCGCAGGATCCGGCCATCCCGCAGCAACACCCGGCCCGCGGTGGCGGCGACAGCCGCGGCCGCCCGCGGATCCTCCCTCGCCGTGCCGGGGTACTCCTGGCAGTCGGTGGTGTCACAGGTCTGCGCGTACGGATAACGCTGCTCGGCCAGTGCGTACGAGCGTGCCGCGATCGCCTGCGCCCGCAGTGCCTCGGCCGCGCCTTTGTCCGCCCAGTTGGCCTGCACCTCGGCCGGGACCACGCCGAGCAGATAGTCCTCGACGTCCACCTGGTTGACCGTGCGGGGCACGCCGTCCTCGGCGCTGACACCGAGCGCGCCGCGATACGCAGGTCCCCCGCACAGCGTGAGATGTTCGGCCGCAGGACGATTCGGCCGGGGATCGAGCGGGCGGATCCACGGGTCGTCGGTCGCCGCCTGCCACAGCACCTCCCCGTCGCAGCCGGCCGTCACGACGACGTTCGCGCCGCCGCCGGGCAACGGCGTCAGATGCACCACGTGACCGGGTGCCACCTCGCGGCCCGCCACCCGCAAACCAGCGGCGGCAAAGGCGTCCAGGGACAAGCCGTCCCGCGTCATGAGGCGAACCCGGAGCGCGGTGGGCGCGACGGTGGCGAGCACCGCGCCGGGGTAATAGTGCGTGAGAATGCGTTCGGCCACCCACCCGTTCCGTGCGCTCTCGAACGCGCCGACCTGGCTCATGCCGCGCCCATGTCCCGGGCCGGCCACCGTTCGATATGGCGCGTCACCCGGCCAGCCGGACAGCACGAACACGGCGCCGGTGAGCAGCGCGGCTCCACCGACCGACACCCGGCGCGGCGTCGACCACACGAGCGTCCCCCGACCCCGCACTGCGCGGGATTCGGCACCGCGGATGGTTCGCACCACGCCTTTCGCCGACCTCCGCACTCCTGTATTCCGGTGCATCGCTTCACTCCCACGCTTTCCAGGACCGGCGATTCGATACCGGTCGGCATGTCGTTCCCCCGCCGGTCACAATCCGAGAGCTACATTCAAGCAAACATAATTCTCAAGTATAGGTTTAGACTGTGACAATTGTGGCTATTGTGATCATTGATACATCAGGTAGTAACGCCGAATTGCTCATGTTCACCGGTTCGACCTGATTGGAGACGCTCGTGCGGTACCGCAAACCGAAACGTTCTTACGTGCTCCCGGTTGTCACCACCCTCGCGGTCGCGGCGCCGCTCGTCACGCTCACACTCAGCGATTCGACCGACTACCAGGCAACCAACGACAGCGGACCGGCCGCCGTACCGGCCCGGCTCGCCGAGGTCGCGCTCACCAAAGCACCCGACATCGTGCTGCCGCTCCGCGAACTCACCGGATTGGACCTGCCTGATCTGCGCCTTTCCGACCTGCGCATGCTGCCGATTCCGGAATCCATTCCGGTGCCGGACGGACTACCGCTACCACCCGGCGTGCAGCTACCCGAACGAATACCGATACCCGGAATAGCTCCCGGTCAAACTTCCGTTCCAGAGATAATCCCAGGTCAGACGTCCAACAGCCCGAATTCGCCCGCTCCGGTGAATGCCGAACGCGCACCGGGCAGCGTGCGCTTCATCGCAGACCCCGACCGGCTCGAGCCCGGCACCACTCCCGACACTCCGGCGCTATCGCCCGGCGCCGTGACCCCCGAACTGATGAGCCAAGTGGGGGCGCAGGTGAAAGAACTTTCCCGCGACACCCCCTTCAGCATGGTCGCGCTCACCGCCAAGGAACTGGCGAACACCAAGGCCACGATCCGAGCCCGGCAACCCGACGGCACCTGGGGGCCTTGGTACGACACCGAACCGGTCGACACCCATCGCACCGACCGCTCCGGCCCGGGCGCGACGAACGGCACCGAGCCGATCTACGTCGGCAACACGAACGCGGTCCAGGTGCTGGTCACACGGAACCAAGCCTCGGCGCCGCAGGTTGAGCCGGTGGCACAGCCCGCTGCGATCGCGGACGACCCCGCCCAGCAGACCGACCCCCACACCGCCGACCCCGCCCAACCGCTCGATCCCAGTCCCGGCGAACCTGCGCACCCCGCATCCGACGATGTCGCCCAGCAGACCACCGACCTGACCGCCGTACTCATCGATCCCGGCCGCGGCACGATCGACGATTCGCTGTACAACGTGGCCGCGGCACTGCCCGGCGGCGGGCCGCCGGTCATCACACGGGCCCAGTGGGGCGCGGACGAATCGATCCGCTGCGACGAGCCGACCTACGACGACGGCCTCGGCGGCGTCACCGTGCACCACACCGCTGGTCGTAACGACTACAGCAAGTCCGAGTCGGCCGGGATCATGCGCGCGATCTACACCTACCACGCGAAAACGTTGGGCTGGTGCGACATCGGATACAACGCGCTGGTCGACAAGTACGGCCAGGTCTTCGAAGGACGCTTCGGCGGCCTGGACCGGCCGGTGCAGGGCGCGCACGCAGGCGGATTCAACGAGAACACCTCCGGTGTCGCGCTGATGGGCGACTACGAATCCACGCAACCGACGCAGGAATCGATCGACGCGATCGGCGCTTTCGTTGGCTGGCGCACCAAGGTCGCCGGGCTGGATCCCAAGGGTTACACCACGATGTACTCCGAGGGGACGTCGTTCACCCCGTTCGCGCACGGTGCGGCCGTGCGGTTGCCGATCGTCTTCGCGCATCGCGATGTCGGTAACACCAGCTGCCCCGGCGAAGCCGCGTATGCGTTGATGGACCGGATCCGCGACATCGCCGCCGGTGCGCCCGGCGCCTACCACCGTTCGACCGCGCCGAGCACCGATGTGGCGGCCCTCGCCGAGCTGACCACCAAATTGCTGAACATGGTGCACGACAACATCATCGCCAGGCACTGGTCGCTGTCGGGCGGACCGAACGGACCGCTCGGCGCCGCGCAGTCGGAGGTACTGCCCGCCGCGCAAGGCCAGCAGTACGCGAAGTTCACCAACGGCTACGTCTACTCCGTGCCGGACGGCGGAGTCGTCGAGGTGCTCGGCACCATCCGGGACCGCTTCCTGCAACTCGGCGCCGACGCAGGCATCCTCGGACTCCCGCTGCACAACGCCTACCCCGTCCCCGACGGCCTGCGCGCCGACTTCCAGCACGGCTCACTGATCCTCAACCAGCTCACCGGCATCGTCACCACCGTGTGGAAGACCTACGACGACACCTACCGGGCGGAACTGAACCGAAACAGCCCGGTCGCGGCAGACCCGGGGGCCTTCGGCCAACCATGACGTTCCGACCCGGCATCCACCGAGTCACCATGCGCCGCAAGTCAGCTCACACCCACCAGCGTTCGAGGACCCGGGCGACTCCGTCATCGGTGTTGGATTCGGCGATCTCGTCGGCGGCCGCGATGGCTTCGGGGTGGGCATTGCGCATCGCGACCCCGTGACCGGCCATGGTGAGCATGGGCACGTCGTTGGGCATGTCGCCGAAGGCGACGACGGTGGCGGCGTCCACGCCGAGACGCTGAGCGACCACCGCGAGACCCGAGGCTTTGGTGATGCCGGGCGCGGACAGTTCGATGAGGCCGTGCTCGGTCGAGTAGGTGATGTCGGCGCGCTCCCCGATCAGTGGAGCGAGCACCGTGCGCATATCCGAGCTGCGCGCGCCGGGTAGCCGGATGAGCATCTTGATGGCCGGTGCGTCGATGACCTCCTCGCGGGCGACCGAGGTGTCGTCCGGGTTGAGCCAGGCGTGCTCGTACTGCGGCGAGCTGACGAATTGCGGCGTCACCGCGTCGTGCGCGCTCTCGCCCACCCGTTCCGCCGCGAGACCGCAGCCGGGCAGCGCCCGCTCGGCGACATCGGCGAGCCAGGCCAGCGTCGCCACGTCCAACGTCTGGCTGGCCAGCACCCGATCGGCGGCGCTGTCGTAGATCACCGCGCCGTTGCCGCACACGCACAGCGGCGCATAGCCCAAGCCCTCGACGACCGGCGCGATCCAGCGCGGCGGACGGCCCGTGGCCAGCACGAACGGCACACCGTCCGCGATCAGCGCCCCCACCGCGGCCTTGGTCCGCGCGGTGACCCGCTCGTCGTGATCGATGAGCGTGCCGTCCACATCGGTGGCGACCATCTTCGGCTTGGGCAGGTGCAAGGGCCTCACCTCTTCCATCCTGCCGGACAACCCCTGGCCACCGCCCGGCCCGTCGCCGGATCGGGATCGGACATGCCCGAACGTCGCGTGGCACGCGCGCAGGCAAGCACGTCCTTATGATCGGGGGCTAATACCGACGCTGGCTCGTCCAGCCGAAAGACCAGAGGACTGATGACCGGCTTCCTGCTACGACGCGCGCTCAACTATGTCGTGCTGTTGCTGCTGGCTTCGTTCCTGACGTTCAGCCTGGCGTCCCTGACGTTCCGGCCCCTGGACAGTCTCGAACAACGCAACCCGCGACCGCCGCAGGCAGTGATCGACGCCAAGGCCGAGGAACTGCACCTCAACGATCCGATTCCACAGCGGTACCTCACCTGGGTCAAGGGCATCCCGCAGGGCGATTTCGGCACCACGTTGGCGGGTCAGCCGGTGAGCGCGGAACTGCCGCGGCGGGTGGCGGTAAGTCTGCGGTTGCTGGTCGTCGGCTCGCTGGTCGGTACCGTGCTCGGGGTTCTGATCGGCGCGGCGGGGGCGATCCGGCAGTACAAATTCAGCGACTACTTCACCACGGTGGTGTCGCTGCTGGTCTTGAGCACGCCGGTGTTCCTGCTCGCGACGCTGCTGAAATACGGTGCGCTGGAGGTCAATTCGGTCAGTGGCGAGCAGATCTTCCTCTACACCGGCGAGACGTCGGCCACCAGGATCGAGGGCTTCTGGGCACAACTGCTCGACCGTGTCCAGCACCTGATCCTGCCCACGACCGCCCTGGCGCTCGGCGCCATGGCAGGCTACAGCCGCTACCAGCGCAACGCCATGCTCGACGTGCTGCAGAGCGATTTCATCCGCACCGCCCGCGCCAAGGGCCTCACCCGCAGCAGAGCGCTGTACAAACACGGCCTGCGTACCGCATTGATCCCGATGGCGACGCTGTTCGCCTACAGCCTCGGCGGCCTGATCACGGGCGCGACGTTCACCGAGAAGATCTTCGGCTGGCACGGTGTCGGCGAATGGCTGGTCGATTCGATCAATGCCCAGGATCTGTACGTGGTGGTGACGGTGACCGCGTTCGCGGGCTTGGTCGTGCTGGTTTCCGGCCTGCTCTCCGACATCGTGTACGCGATTCTCGACCCCAGGGTGCGTGTGGGATGAGCAGCAGGCCCGTAGCAGGCAGCCCGCGTAACCACGTAGGGCCCGCGAATCCCACCATGGGGGCAGCATGACCGAAGCCGAGATCATCGTCCAAGGCGCTCCCGAAGTCACCGCGACCGGACGGCGCAAGCTGGTCCTGCGACGCTTCCTGCGCAACAAACCGGCCGTCGCCGGCGGCATTGTTCTGATCCTGCTGTTCGTCGCCAGCTTCGCGCTCCCGCCCGTGCTGCCGTACGACTACCAGCAGTTGGACTACACCGCGCTGCTCCAGCCGCCGAGCCTGGACCATCCGTTCGGCACGACTCAGATCGGCCAGGACGTGCTCGCGCAAACCCTGCGCGGCCTGCAGAAATCCTTGATCATCGGCCTCTGCGTCGCGCTGTTCTCCACCGCGATCGCGGCGACCGCCGGTTCGCTGGCCGGGCTGCTCGGCGGCTGGACCGACCGCGCGATCATGTGGCTGGTCGACCTGCTGCTCGTGGTCCCGAGCTTCATCATCATCGCGCTGTTCGCGCCGCGCACCAAGGGCAGCGGATCCATTCTGCTGTTGATCATCCTGCTGTCCTGCTTCGGCTGGATGATCTCCGCGCGGATCGTGCGCGGCCTGACACTGAGCCTGCGCGATCGCGAATTCGTCCGCGCCGCACGGTATATGGGCGCGCCCACCCGCACGGTGATCCTCAGCCACATCATCCCGAACATCGCCTCGATCCTGATCATCGACACCACGCTCACCGTCGGCTCGGCGATCATGGCCGAAACGGGGCTGAGCTTCCTGGGATTCGGCGTGCAGCCGCCGGACGTGTCGCTCGGCTCGCTGATCGCGACGGGCACCAAGTCGGCGCTGACCTATCCGTGGCTGTTCCTGTTCGCGGGTGGTCTGTTGATCCTCACCGTGCTGTGCGCGAACCTGGTCGGCGACGGACTGCGCGACGCGTTCGATCCCGGCGCCAAGCGAGCGCGGTCGAAGAAGAAGGCGAAAGCATGACCCACTCGACCGCACCGCTGCTGGAGATCACCGATCTGCGCGTCTCCTTCCCCAGCGAGGAGGGCCGGATCGACGCGGTCCGCGGGGTCACCTACACGGTGTCCGACGGTGAAGTGCTCGCCGTCGTCGGCGAATCCGGCTCGGGCAAGTCGGTGTCCTCGCTGGCGGTGATGGGGTTGCTGCCGGAGCAGGCGCGGATCACGGGCTCCATCCGGTTCCGCGGCCGCGAGCTGATCGGGCTCGGCGACCGGCAGTTGTCCCAGCTGCGCGGCAGTTCCATCAGCATGGTGTTCCAGGACCCGCTGTCCGCGCTCACGCCGGTCTACCGGGTGGGCGACCAGATCGCGGAAGCCCTGCTGGCGCACGGCAAGATGAGCAAGTCCGAGGCCGCGAAGCGGGCGGTGGAACTGCTCGACCTGGTCGGCATCCCCGACCCGGAGGTGCGGGCCAAGGCGTTCCCACACGAATTCTCCGGCGGCCAGCGCCAGCGGGTGGTCATCGCGATGGCGATCGCCAACGATCCGGCGCTGATCATCTGCGACGAGCCCACCACGGCGCTCGACGTGACGGTGCAGAAGCAGATCCTCAACCTGTTGCGCAAAGCGCGGGACATCACCGGTGCTGGCGTCATCATGATCACCCACGACATGGGCATCGCCGCCACGCTGGCCGACCGCGTCGCCGTGATGTACGCGGGCCGGATCGTCGAGACCGCCGCCACCACGGAGCTGTTCAACGCGCCGCGGATGCCCTACACCGTGGGACTGCTCGGCTCGATTCCGCGGATGGACGGTCCCCCGCGCCGTCCGCTGATCCCGATCGTCGGTGCGCCGCCCGCCATGCACGCGCTGCCGCCGGGCTGCACGTTCGCGCCGCGCTGCCCGGTCGCGATCGATGAGTGCAGGGCCGCCGAACCGCCTCTGGAGCCGACCGACCCCGGGCACTCCGCCGCCTGCATCCGGACCACCGAGGTCGGCACGGACGCGCTGTTCGAGGCATACCGCAGCGAGATTTCCGAGCCGGAGGCCGAGGCCGAGGTCGAGGTCGAGGTCGAGGTCGAGGTGGTGCTGCGGGTCTCCGACCTGGTCAAGGTCTTCCCGATCACCTCCGGTGTGGTGCTGCGCCGCCGCACGGGCGAGATCAGGGCGGTCGACGGCATCAGCTTCGAGGTGCGGGCCGGACGAACCTTGGCGCTGGTCGGCGAGTCCGGCTCAGGGAAGTCCACCACGCTCACCCAGATTCTCGATCTGGTTCGCCCCCAGGCGGGCAGCATCGA
Source organism: Nocardia sp. NPDC051787 (assembly GCF_040681325.1). Taxonomy (NCBI): domain Bacteria; kingdom Bacillati; phylum Actinomycetota; class Actinomycetes; order Mycobacteriales; family Nocardiaceae; genus Nocardia; species Nocardia sp. NPDC051787. The sequence continues at coordinate 310,247 of NZ_JBFAYO010000003.1, read as the reverse complement.
GATCATGGGCAGCGACGTCGCGTCGCTGAGCAAGGCGCGGCGGCGGGAGATCCGCAGGAAGATGCAGATCGTCTTCCAGGACCCCACCGCCTCGCTCGACCCGCGCCTGCCGATCTTCGACGCACTCGCCGAGCCATTACGGATCGACGGGCGTTCGCGGGCCGAGATCGCCCGCCGGGTCCCGGAATTGCTCGAGCAGGTCGGGCTGCGCCCGGAACACGCCGACCGCTACCCCGCCGACTTCTCCGGCGGCCAGAAGCAGCGCATCAGCATCGCCCGCGCGCTCGCACTGGATCCGGAGTTGCTCGTGCTGGACGAGCCGGTGTCCTCGCTGGACGTCTCGATCCAAGCGGGTGTGCTGAATCTGCTGCGCGATCTGCAGACCGAGCGCGGACTGTCCTACCTGTTCGTCTCACACGACCTCTCGGTGGTCCGGAATCTGGCCCACGACATCGCGGTCATGTACCGCGGCAAGATCGTCGAATATGGCTCCGCCGACCAGATATTCGCGGCGCCGGCGCACGAGTACACGCGTGCGCTGATCGATGCCGTGCCGGTACCGGCGGTCAGCCGCTAGGAAGGACAGCGCGATGCGGATCCGATCGACCCGAAGCCGCACCAGGCCGCGCCCGGCGCGCTGGGCGGCTCCGCTCGTCGCGCTCGGACTCGTGGTCGCGGGCTGCGGCGCGGACGACGCCGAATCGGCGAAGGGTCTGTCCGACGCGCTCGGCACTACCAGCGACATCAATCCGCGACATCCGGATGAGCTGCGCGAGGGCGGCAACCTGCGCCTGGCCACCACCTCGTTCCCGGCGAACTGGAACACGCTGTCCAACGATGGGCACGAAGGCGAGATCGGCGACATCGAGCGCCCCTTGATGCCACGCGCATTCGACACCGACGCCGCGGGGCAGCTCACCGTCGACAAGGACTACTTCACCGACGTCCAGCTGACCGGTACCGACCCGCAGCAGGTCACCTACACCATCAATCCGAAGGCCGTCTGGTCCGACGGCACCGCGATCACCTGGGAAGACATCCGCTCCCAGGCCAACGCGCTCAGCGGCGCCGACAAACGCTTCCTGATCGCCATCACCAGCGGCTTCGACCGAGTGGAGAAGGTCGAGCGCGGCGTCGACGACCGGCAGGCGATCATCACGTTCAAGCAGCACTACGCCGAATGGCGCGGCCAGTTCGCCGGGAACATGGCGCTGTTCCCCAAGTCGGTGACCGCGGATCCCGACTCGTTCAACCACAGCCTGGTCGACCACATAGGACCCACCGCGGGCCCGTTCCTGGTTCAGTCCACCGATCGTACCCAGGGCCGCATCGTGCTGGCCCGCAACCCGAACTGGTGGGGCGACAAGCCGAAGCTGGACACCATCACCTATAGCGTGCTCGACCGCGCGGCCTGGGTGGGCGCGCTGCAGAACAACGAACTCGACGCGGTGCAACTGAGCACGATCGATGACGTCAAGACCGTGCGCAACACCTCCGGGCTGGTGGTCCGCCGGGCGCCGGGCAATCGCTGGCGGCACATCACGTTCAACGGCGCGCCCGGTTCCATCCTCGCCGATCCGAAGCTGCGCGTGGCCATCTCCAAGGCCATCGACCGCCATGGCATCGCCGCCGCCACTCAGAATGGCCTGGTGGAGAACCCGAAACCGCTGAACAACCACATCTTCCTGCAAGGCCAGGAGGGCTACCGGGACAACAGCCTCGGCTACGACCCCGCGGCCGCGGCGAAGGAACTCGACGATCTGGGCTGGAAGCGGGTCGGCGACGTCCGCGAGAAGGACGGCCGCAAGCTGGTCATCCGCGACGTCATGTACAACGACCCCACCTGGGTGCAGATCGCGCAGATCATCCAGCAGAACCTGGCCGCGATCGGCGTCGGGCTGGTGATCGACACCAAGCCGGGTGCGGGCTACTTCACCGACGTGATCCAGCCCGGTGATTTCGACGCCGCCCAGTTCATCTTCGCCGGCGACGCGTTCCCCCTCAGCAGCATCCCGCAGATCTACGCCTACCACCCCGACGACCTGCAGGGTAACTACGGACGCATAGGCTCGCCGGAGCTGAACGCCCTGATCGACCGCACCCTGTCGGAGCTGGATCCGGCGAAGGCCATCGAACTCGCCAACCAAGTCGACCGCGCGGTCTTCGAGGAGGGCCACTCGCTGCCGTTGACTCAGTCCGAAGGAAACTTCGGTATTCGCGCCGACATCGCCAACTACGGGTCCCCCGGGCTCGCCTCATACGACTACACCAGAATTGGTTTCCTGAAGTAGACACGCAGCAGCGCTGCGGGAAGGAGCGAACCATGCGGATTCGTTCACTGACGACACGACTGGCGATTGCCGCTGTCGCGATCGGATTGGTGGCCTCCGGGTGTAGTTCGGACGACGAGGGCGCGCCCGCCGGCTCCGCCGCCGAGCTCGGCACCACCAACGACATCAACCCGCACGATGTCAGCGAGCTGCGCGACGGTGGCAACCTGCGCTTGGCGATCTCGTCGTTCCCCGCGAACTGGAACAGCTTGTCCAACGACGGGAACGACGCCGAGACCGGCGCGCTCGAGCGGCCGATGATGCCGCGCGCCTTCCGGACCAACGCGGCGGGCGAGCTTTCGATCAACACCGACTACTTCACCGACGTCCAACTGACGAACACCAATCCGCAGCAGGTGACCTACACGATCAATCCCAAGGCCGTTTGGTCCGACGGCACCCCGATCGCCTGGGAAGACATCCAGTCCCAGGCCAACGCGCTCAGCGGCGCCGACAAGGCGTTCCTGATCGCCAACAACAGCGGGTTCGATCGGGTCGAGAAGGTCGAGCGCGGCGTCGACGACCGGCAGGCGATCATCACGTTCAAGCAGCACTACGCCGAATGGCGCGGGCAGTTCGCGGGCAACACCTTCCTGTTCCCCAAGTCCGTCACCGCTACCCCTGAGGCATTCAACAAGAGCCTCGTCGACGGCATCGTGCTGACCGCGGGACCGTTCCTCGTGCAGTCCACCGACCGGGCGCAGGGGCGGATCGTGCTCGGCCGCAACCCCAAGTGGTGGGGCGACACCCCGAAGCTCGACACGATCACCTTCAGCGTGCTCGATTCGTCGGCTCAATTGCCCGCGTTGCAGAACAACGAGATCGACGCGGTGGGCCTCGGCACCAGGGACGAACTGCGGACCGCACGGAACACGCCGGGCATCGCCATTCGCCGGGCGCCGGGCAACAGCTGGAACCACTTCACCTTCAACGGCGCTCCCGGCTCCATCCTGGCCGACCAGAAGTTGCGCGTGGCCATCTCGAAGGCGATCGACCGGCAGGGCATCGTAACGGCCATCCAGAACGGCCTGGTGGAGAACCCGAAACCGCTGAACAACCACATCTTCATCCAGGGGCAGAAGGGCTACCAGGACAACAGCCTCGGCTTCGACCCGGCCGCCGCGGCCAAGGAGCTCGACGACTTGGGCTGGAAGCTGGTCGGCGACGTCCGCGAGAAGGACGGCCGCAAACTGGAGATCCGCGATGTCATGTACCAGGACGACACCTGGGTGCAGATCGCGCAGATCATCCAGCAGAACCTGGCCGCGATCGGCGTCAAACTGAACATCGAAACCAAGCCGGGCAAGGGCTTCTTCACCGATGTGATCCAGCCGGGCAATTTCGACGTCGCGCAGTGGACCTGGGTGGGTGACCCGTTCCCGCTCGGCAGCCTCAACCAGATCTACGGCTACAATCCGAACGACCTGCAGGGCAACTACGGTCGCATCGGCTCGCCGGAACTGAACGCGCTGATCGAGCAGACGGTGTCCGAACTCGACCCGGAGAAGGCGATCGAGCTGGCCAACCAGGTGGATCGCAAGGTATTCGAGGAGGGTCACTCGCTGCCGCTGATGCAGTCGGCGGGCAATGTCGGGGTGCGCGCCGACTTGGCGAACTACGGCGCCGCCGGACTCGCGTCCTTGGACTACACGAAAATCGGTTTCTTGAAGTGAGTTTCGGATCGGGCCACCCGCTGGCCTATCCACTCGCTGTGACGATCGGCGCCCTCGCGGTCTGTGCCGCTTGGGCGCCGTTCGGCACTCTGGACCAAGTGGCGGCGATCGCGGCGGTCGTGCTCGGCATTCTCGGGTACACGGGGTATCGGCTCGGGGTCGCGCATGGCCTGCTTCCGTTCTGGCGTCCGGGTTCCGCTCGGACCGTGCGGGTCACCCGCGTCTGCCAGCAGCACCGCCTGGTCAGCCGTTCCTGGTTGCAGGTCGGCGGAACCGGCCGCCCGCGCTGGCTTCCGGTCTACTTCGACCCGGTGCTGACTACCCTCACCGAAACCGAGGCCGAGGTGACCGACCGCACGATTCACCTTGCCGGAAAACGCTTCTACCCTTCCGGCCGCATCCGCGACGTCGAACCACCGGGCCGCTTGATCGACAACCCCAGCCGCCCCGACCCCGACGCACCCACCCATACCGCGGCGGCCACTCGGCCGCGCCGCCGCCTCCTGCTCGACGCCCAATCCAGCGTCGCCGCCCCCTTCGCGGCCCTTCTGTGGGTCTACATCGACGGCGGCGGCCTGCCCGCCTTCCTGGCCGCCACCACCATCGCCGCCGCTGCCACCGTCTGGCTCTCCGCGATCCGCGGCTCCGACCCCACCTGAGGTCCCACCAACACCGATTACGCCAGGTCCATCTGCCGGTCTCGGGCTGCTTCCGACCGGTCTTGCTTCCGCGCTGCCAAGACGATGAGCACTCCGGGGATGATCCCGACGAAGAAGGGGGACGGCACAAGAAGAACTCCACCCAGCGCGCACCACGCCGCGATGCCCCAGCCGATTCCGGCGGGCAATGCCAACCCCCGCCCAGCGAGATGCCAGGTCAGGAAACCCAAGAGAATCAGCGGCACGGCGAAGCTTCCCGGACCGCCCCAGAAGGTGACCTTGTTCTGCAGCGACTCCACCGTCGGGACGGCGTCTGCGTCGGTAAGCGTGAGGGGCACGGCTGCCCATATTCCCAGATCCACCCAGCCGGTGATCTCATCCCAAGCGGCGAGCGCCAGCAAGATCAGGTGCCCTGTTCCCAGCATGAGCATGATCCCGCTCGCCCAGCGGAGCAACCGCGCGCTGGAGTTCATCGTGACCTTCCTTCTTCGTATAAGGCATCGTTGCGGTCTCGCCAGGCGTTTTCCCATCGCCGGGTCAGCGCCGGGTAGACGATGAAATATCGAAAAGGCTTGATGGCGGCCATATAGAGCCGCCCGAACAAACCGTTGGGCTTGACCAGGACAGCCATCCGCAGCTCATAGTCGCCATCCGCTCCTCGAACCCAGCCCAGATGCATGACGGTGTGCACGGTCTTGTTCGCCAGCTCGCGAGCGGACTCCATATCGAGCTCGTAAACCGCTTTGAGCGGCATGTTCTCGTTGTCCACTCCGCGGGGAGCATCGCGGAGGTCGGCGGGCAGGCGATCGCGGAGCGAGGCAACCCGCTCACCGACGCCGGCCGATGGTTCGTCCCAGCCGAGGAGTGCACCGAGCTTCCACCGAACGGCGAACAAGAACCGCACCGGCCAGGGCTGCTTCTCAGGTCCGCCAGCGGCTCGCATCGCCGCGAGCATCGTCGGGAAGTCATCCGGCCCAGCTCCCGGAGTGCGGTACGACCACACGTCCTCGACCGAGAAGGCCTTCGTGAACTCGTGGATCCGCCACGGTTGATCGGTGTAGGTGATCGTTGCGAGTCGCGACACGGTTCGCCTCTCCATTTATACGGCACCGTATAGTTCATTTGTACGGTACCGCATAAATGCGACTCACTCAATGGCTACGGGAGTCCGAGGGAAACTGGTCTGACCACTTGACCTCCTGACCAATTCAGCGCACAGTAGACGCATGGCGTTGCAACCTGTGGTCAAGCGGTCGGTGTCGGCGGATGTGTTCGAGCAGATAGCGACGGACGTGCTCAGTGGGGAGCTGGCGCCGGGGGCGACCCTGCCCAGCGAGCGGCAGTTGGCGGAGGCGCTGGGGGTCTCGCGGCCCGCCGTGCGGGAGGCGCTACAGCGGCTTGCGGCAGCCGGGCTGGTGTCCGTGCGCCAGGGGGACGCGACCACCGTGCTGGACTACCGGCGTGGGGCCGGGCTCGAGGTCCTGCCAAGGTTGCTGGTGCAAGCGGGGGAACTGGACCCTGCGGTGGCGCGCAGCATTGTGGAGGCACGGCTGCACAACGGACCGAAGGTGGCGGAGCTGGCCGCACGCCGGATCGGCGCGACCGGCGCCGACGAGGCCGGCGCGTTGCTCCATGCCTCCGTCGAAGCACTTGCCGCCGAACAGGATCCGATCTCGCAGCAGCGGCATGCGATGGAGTTCTGGGATCACGTCGTGGACGCGGCCGATTCCATCGTGTTCCGGCTGATGTTCAACATGTTGCGCGCCGCCTATGAACCGGCGCTCGCGGCGCTGGCCCCGATCATGTCCGCCGAGGTGGGCAACGTCGAGGCATACCGCGAACTGGCCGCCGCCATCGTGGCGGGCAGGCCGCAGAAGGCCGCCACTACCGCTCGGGCGCTGCTCGAACCGGCGACCACCGCTTTGATCGAGGTCCTCGACGGACCCTGATCACGCATCACCTAGGAACAACCATGACGAAATCCAAAGCATCCGAACCGGATACGGTCGAGGCGCAGGCGCGCGCGAAGGTGCACCGGGACGAACGGGCATTGCGCCGCGGGCTGACCCTCGGCCAAGCCTTCCGCGAATTCCTCCGGCATCCCTCGCCGTGGATGATCGCGACCACGCTGGTGGGCGCGGTGATCGGCCGGATCATCGTCGGCGACTGGCAAACGTCCGACCTGCTCGTGCCCGCGGTGATGCTGGCGGTCTTCCCGGTCTTCGAGTGGATCGTGCACGTCACCGTGTTGCACTGGCGGCCGCGGCGGCTCGGCCCGATCGCGCTCGACAGCGAGCTGGCCCGCAAACACCGCGAGCACCATGTCGATCCCCGCAACATCCCGCTGATCTTCATCCCGACGAAGACGCTCGGCGTGCTGATCGTCGTGCTGACCGCCCTGGCCGCGTTCGCCTTCCCGCGTCTCGGCCTCGGCCTGACCTTCTTGATCACCATCACGCTGCTCGGCCTCGGTTACGAGTGGACGCACTACTTGGTCCACACCGACTACAAGCCGAAAGGCTCGCTCTACCGCGCGGTCTGGCGCAACCACCGCCACCACCACTACAAGAACGAGCACTACTGGTTCACGGTCACCACCTCCGGCACCGCCGACCGACTCTTCGGCACCTACCCGGACCCGGCCACCGCCGAGACCTCCCCTACCGCCCGCAACCTGCACTCGGCCTGAGCCCCACTCGCGATCGAGGGCGGCTTTCTGCATGTCAGGACTCGGCCGAGGTTCAGCTCGTTTCGGCCCCAGCGGTCGCCGTGGTCACCTACCCGGCCCGATCCTGATCCCCAACCCGAGGCCCGGTCCGCGCGAGCTTGCGGACCGGGCTTTGTCATGTGTGCCGGACAACTCTTGACGAATTCATACCCTAGGGGGGTACGGTAGTCCCAGAAGCAAGCTGCAACCCGAAGAGGAGATCGACCATGAGCACCGCCACCACCGTGACCGTCACCGGGATGACCTGCGGCGGCTGCGCCGCCTCGGTCCGGGACGAGATCGGCCGCATCTCCGGCATCAGTTCCGTCGCCGTCGATGTCGCCAGCGGACGGGTCACCGTCGAGAGCGCGAGCCCGGTCGAGCGCGCCGAACTCTCCGCCGCCGTGGCCCGCGCGGGCTACGCGGTCGCCGACTGAGCACGGAACGGATCACTGGCGATGAACGCATCCACCAAGTTCGGCGGTTTCGCACTCGGCCTCGCGGCGGTCTTCGGGATCGCTCTCGCAACCGGCGCGGTCATCGGGCCCGATCCGGCCGAGCCCGCCGCACACGACTCGGGAACACACGACGAGCCCGCCGAACAGGGCGAGGCCCACGCAGAAGCACTACCCGGAGGAATGATGGCAACCGACCGCGGATACACCCTGCGGCTCGACACCACACAGGCCGCACCGGCACCGAACGTGCCGCTTCGCTTCCGCATCCTGGACCAGAACGGGGCGGCCGTCACTCGCTATGTGCGCAGCCACGACAAAGATCTGCATCTGATCGTCGTGCGCCGCGACATGGTCGCCTTCCAGCACGTGCACCCGGTGCTGGGTGCAGACGGAACCTGGAGCGTCCCACTCGATCTCACCCGAGCGGGCGACTACCGGGTGTTCGCCGACTTCACCCCGCAGGGTGGCGAGAACCTGACCCTTGGCGCGGATCTGCGGGTGGCGGGTAAGTACGACCCGCAACAACTCCCGGCCGCGACCACCACCGCCACGGTCGGCGATTACACCGTCACGCTGGACGGCGTCGTCGTCCCGGGCCGACCGTCGACGGTGACCCTGTCGGTGCACCGCGGCGGCAAGCCGGTCACCGACCTCCAGCCCTACCTCGGGGCCTACGGCCACTTGGTGGCACTGCGCGCCGCTGACCTCGGTTACCTGCACGTCCACCCGGAGGGCCACCCCGGCGACGGCGTGACCACCGCCGGACCGGGCATCACCTTCGCCCTTACCGCGCCGAGCGCGGGCGACTACCGCCTGTTCCTCGACTTCCAGCACCAGGGTGTGGTCCGCACCGCCGAGTTCACCTTGACCGTCGCCCAGGGCACCCCCGCCGCAAGCGCCACCCCGCGCACCGAACACACTGATCAGCAGCTGGTGCCGGGCGGCCACAGCCACTGACCCGTCGATCCACCCACCGCCCGCACAGAACGGAGCACCCACGATGACCACCGCGACACAACCACCGCCTTCCGGGCAGGTCGAGCTGGTGATCGGTGGCATGACCTGCGCGTCCTGCGCCGCTCGCATCGAAAAGAAGCTGAACAAGCTCGACGGCGTCACCGCGACGGTGAACTACGCCACCGAGAAGGCGCGCGTCGAAGTCACCGGTGACATTTCGCCGGACGACCTGATCGCCACCGTCGAGCAGGCCGGTTACACCGCGGCCCTGCCCGCCCCTCCGAAACCGGAGGAACCCGCGCCCGCCGAGGAAGACCCGGCTGCCGCGCTGCGGACCCGCTTGCTGGTGTCGTTGGTGCTGTCGGTGCCGGTGATCGCCATGGCGATGATCCCGGCGTTGCAGTTCACCAATTGGCAGTGGCTCTCGCTGACCCTCGCCGCGCCGGTCGTGGTGTGGGGCGCGCTGCCGTTCCACCGTGCCGCGTGGACCAACCTGCGCCACGCCACCGCGACCATGGACACCCTGATCTCTATGGGGACGCTTGCGGCGCTGGGCTGGTCGGTGTACGCGCTGTTCTGGGGCACCGCGGGAACTCCGGGGATGACCCACCCGTTCGAGTTCACCATCTCCCGCATCGACGGCACCGGCAGCATCTACCTGGAGGCCGCGGCCGGTGTCACCACGTTCATCCTGGCCGGGCGCTTCTTCGAGGCGCGCGCCAAGCGGCGGGCGGGCGCGGCGCTGCGTGCCCTGCTCGAATTGGGGGCCAAGGAAGTCTCGGTTCTCCGCGGCGGAACCGAGCAGCGTATCCCGGTGGAGCAGCTGACGGTCGGTGACCGGTTCGTGGTGCGGCCCGGCGAGAAGATCGCCACCGACGGCATCGTGGTGGAGGGTTCCTCGGCTGTCGACGCCTCGATGCTCACCGGCGAGTCGGTGCCGGTGGAAGTCGGTCCCGGCGAGGCCGTGGTCGGCGCGACCGTGAACGTCGGCGGCCGGATCGTCGTACGCGCTACCCGGATCGGATCCGATACCCAGCTCGCGCAGATGGCGAAGCTGGTCGAAGACGCCCAGACCGGCAAGGCCCGAGCCCAGCGCTTGGCCGATCGGATCTCCGGCATCTTCGTGCCGATCGTGATCGCGCTGTCGGTCGCGACGCTCGGATTCTGGCTCGGCACCGGCGGATCGGTGGCGGCCGCGTTCACCGCCGCGGTGGCCGTGCTGATCATCGCTTGCCCGTGCGCGCTCGGGCTGGCCACACCGACCGCTCTGATGGTCGGCACCGGACGCGGCGCACAGCTGGGCATCCTGATCAAAGGCCCCGAGGTGCTGGAATCGACTCGGCGGGTGGACACGGTGGTGCTGGACAAGACCGGCACCGTCACCTCGGGCCGGATGACCCTGCTCGAGGTCATCCCCGCCGAGGGCGAGCAGGTCTCGCGGATTCTGGAACTGGCTGGAGCGCTGGAGGATTCGTCCGAGCACCCGATTGCGCAGGCGATCGCCAAGGGCGCCCGCGAGCGGGTGGGCGAGCTGAAGCCCGTCGAAGGTTTCGCGAATGTCGAGGGACTGGGCGTGCAGGGAGTGGTGGACAGTCACGCCGTGGTGGTCGGCCGGGCCCGGCTGCTCGCCGACTGGTCCCAGCACCTGGACGACGACCTGACGGAGGCGATGCGCGCGGCCGAGTCCGAGGGCAAGACCGCTGTCGCGGTGGGCTGGGACGGCACCGCCCGCGGTGTTCTCGTAGTCGCCGACGCGGTGAAACCGACCTCCGCCGAAGCGATTTCCCAGCTGCGCGCCCTGGGCCTCACCCCGATCATGCTGACCGGCGACAACCAGGCCGCCGCGGAAGCGATCGCCGCGCAGGTGGGCATCGACGAGGTGATCGCCGACGTGCTGCCGCGAGACAAGGTGGACACCGTCAAGCGGTTGCAAGCCGAGGGCAAGGTGGTCGCCATGGTGGGCGACGGCGTGAACGACGCCGCGGCGCTGGCCCAAGCCGACCTCGGTCTGGCCATGGGCACCGGCACCGACGTGGCCATCGAAGCCAGCGATCTGACCCTGGTCCGCGGCGACCTGCGGGCAGCGGCGGACGCGATCCGCCTCTCACGCCGGACCCTCGCGACCATCAAGGGCAACCTGTTCTGGGCGTTCGCCTACAACGTGGCCGCGATCCCACTGGCCATGGCCGGCTTGCTGAACCCGATGCTCGCCGGAGCCGCGATGGCGTTCTCCTCGGTCTTCGTGGTCAGCAACAGCCTGCGGCTGCGCAGCTTCCGCTCAACGGCACGATAAACGCAAACACCGGACGGGACGGCACACGCAGTGCCGTCCCGTCCGGGTATACGCCAGGAGGTCTTCATGTCGACGTTCAGCGGCAGCACGGCGCGTGTGCTGCGGCATCCGGCGGCACGAGCGGTAGCCCGGTGCGTCGCCGTATGCGTGCTCGCCGCCGCACACCGAGCCCTACGCGCGAGTGGTGAACGTTCCGGTAATGCATGCGCATAACGCCATGGGCGAGACTACCCCCGCGCAGCCGAATCCGAAAACGGAAGAGGAACTCAGCCGCGGATCGTGGTGACCGTAACGAGCGAGGGTTGGATGAACATGCCGTACACCTCGATCGAAACCGCGCCGGTCGGAGACTCGCTGGCCCACTGGGCGTGCTCGGTGATCCCTGCTCCCAGTGTCGCTTTGGCTTGCGGCGACCAGGCGACCGCCACCTGGCTCAGCGCAGGTCCGAGGTTCAGATTCGCGATCGCGGTGGACTCGGCGTGGTCGAAGTAGACCTCGGTGCCGCCGGGGAACGGGTTCAGCGCCACCGCGGACGCGCTCGCGCCGCCGAACGCCGCGGCCGACCCTCCCGCCGTCAGCGCGACCAAGACAGACATGACCCGACGACGCATCCGAATCCCTTTCCGTGTAGCCACCCTGGCAGTCATGCCACCCTTGCCCAGCGTCCACCGTTCGGCAATTCTATGTGACGCCAATCACATGAAGGTCAATGGGCTGCCACGCTCGCGTCCGCCACGAACGCGCTCGCATGATCGGCGGCCCACTCGGCGTAGGTGCGGGCGCGACCGAGGATGCGCCGCACGTCATCGGTGACGATCGCGTTGTGTCCGGCACGCACGTAGGCCTGGCCTGCCAGCGCCCCGTCGGCGAATTCGGCGGACAGGCCGGACGCGAGCATGTACTCCCGCGCTTCGGATTCCGCGATGTCGACGACCTCCACCGAGTGCCCGGCGACATCGGCCAAGGTTTCGGCCAGGTCATGGGTAGTGCGCAGCTCCGGGCCGGTAAGGGTGTAGATCTTGCCAGCATGCTCGGTGGAAACGAGCGCTTCGACGGCGACCGCGGAGACGTCGCGGGGATCGATGACGCCCTGCGCGCCAGAACCGGTCAGGTTGGTCACGGGCTTCCCGGCACGAATGGCCCCGGCCCAGCTCAATGTGTTGGAGGCAAAGGAACTGGGGCGCAGGATGGTCCAGTCGACACCGCTCTCTCGTGCCGCCTGCTCACCGGGCAAATGCCAAGTGCCTACACGGCCGAGCACCGTCTCGCCGGTACCGATGGCCGAAAGCTTGACGATGCGGCCGATCCCCGCCTCGCGCGCCGTGGTGATCAGGGCGCGGTCGGCGTCCACATATTCCGGGCCGAGCACGCCGACGATGAACGCGGCCTCCGCGCCGTCCATGGCCGACCGCATAGATGCGAGGTCGGTGTAGTCACCCCGCACTACCTCGACGCCCGCAGGCACTTCGGCGCGACTCGGTTCCCTGGTGACGGCGCGAACCGACATGTCCCGGTCGGCAAGCTGACGGACGATTTCACTCCCGATAGTGCCCGTGGCACCGGTGATCACGATCATGGGACCACCGTGCCGCGTGTCGGCGCAGGTCTTCTAGGAAATTTCGGCACACCCGGCGGGGCGTGCACTGCCTACAGTGGATGCGGTGACCACTATGCTGCGCCCGCCGCCCGTCGTGACGGCCGACCTGGTCGAATCGTCCGAGCCCGCGCCGGAGTCGCTGCGACCGTGGCTGGCCGAACTCGGTCGGATCCCGACCGTCGTCGACCTGTCCGAACCGTTCGCGCACGTTCCGCAGACCTCGACCACGATCGTGCTGCGCGCCGAGCACAACGGTCCGCGCGACGCGCTCGTGGTCGGGCCGCAGACCAAAGCGATCTACTCGCGGGCGAACAAGCCGGCGGGCTGCGTGCGCCTGCGCCTGGCACCCGGGGCCATCCGCTCGTTGCTCGGCGTCCCGGCTGTAGACCTCACCGATCGAATCGTGCGTTTGGAGGACCTGCCCGGCCCCGCCGCCCACCTCGCCACCGAGCTGGTCGAACTCTCGCCCGACGAAGTTGTTCCCTATCTCGAGGATCAGCTGCCACGCCGTGCCGCCGACGATCCGGCCCACCGTGCCCACCGCCGCCTGCTCGCCACAGCGGTAGCCGCCATCGCCGACGACGACCCCGTTCCCGTCCCCGAGCTCGCCGCGCGACTCGCAGTGAGCGAACGCCAACTCCGTAACCTGTTCACCAGCGGAATCGGCGTCTCGCCCAAGCATTTCGCACGCATAAACCGAGTTCGCAAAGTCCTGGCCCAGGCCAGTGACACCCCCTGGGCCGACATCGCGGTCACCACCGGCTACTACGACCAATCCCACATGACGGCCGACTTCCGCAGTCTGATGGGCGTTCCACCCACCTTCTACCTCCGGGGAGAAGTACCGGCCGCTACCCCCTGCGGCGGCCCTGTTCGTTCCGGAGACGCTCCGCCCCAGTAACGGCCGGAAGATCGACAGGCTCCATATACAACCGTTCACAAGGCAGCCGAGGCAGACCCTCAGCCCCATCGGGCAGGATCTCCACCGCATCGGGGTAATGAGCACGCCGCCACTCCTGCGCGAACATCATCGCCGCTGTGCAGCACGCCGCGAACTCCAGCCGAAGCCCATGCCAGAACACACTCAGGCGCACATCCGGCTCCGACGGATTCGGGGACGAATCGCCGCTCATCACACCCGATCCCACCGTGGAGATTTCGTCATCCGGCATACGGCATCACCCTCGAGCCCGGCGATTGGGTGGAATCTGGTCTGCCCACGCCCGAATCGCATCGACCACGACTTGCCCCGATGGGCGAAAGCTATTGCGAGGCGGAACTATCCAACAGCGGATCGCGCCGACCGACGCGGTGGGAGACGGCAGCGCGATAGTCGCTCCGGCCCGCGCGATCGACACGTCCAGCCGGAATAACTCGGCGAACAGCCGCACATCATCCGGCAGATCAGGCCTGATCAGGAAGGTCCACCGCCCCGAACGCGGATGTCCGACAATAGGTCCCAGCGGACCTCCTCGACTCTGTAGGTGCGCTTTCACCGCCTGCCCCAGCCGAGTAGGCATCGGCATCGCCCACACATACCCGGCACGCACTACGATCCGGCCGCTCTCGGGCGGGTCGACCACCGCGGGCAGATCGCACTCCTGCCGATAGAACAGGCACTGCGACACCGGTGTATCCCCACAAGCTTCCATCCGTAACCCCCACGCTCACATCGCAAGTCGGTTGAAGTGCACCCGGCCCCGATGGAGAGAGCGTCACCAAGACGGGAGTGGACGGGCAGGGTTTTGAGCTCCCCTACCGGGCGCGATCCCAGCGTCGACCAGGCGCGGGGCCATTCCAACTACGTTTCCAGGACGTTTGGGACGTTTGCACGCGTTAAGGTTCGTGTCTGTTCCCTGCCATCGGCAGGTAGTACGGTGAACGAAGCGCTGCGGCAAGCGATGGCGAAAGCCGGTGTGACAGAACAGAAACTCGCCGAAAAATGTGAAGTCGATATCAAGACAGTTCATCGGTGGGTGTCGAACCCCACGCGCACACCTCATGCACGTCACCGATGGATGGTATGCAAATCCCCAGGAGCAGAGGATGCTGGGTTGTGGCCTTCAGCAGTACGATTGACACTCAAAACCGGACCTGACCGTGAAATCGTTCAAGTATTCCCTTATCGCTCGGCAGCTCCGGCGTCATTATGGCGTATGCTGATTTCCAATGCCAGACATGAACTCACTTTCTCCGGGTACACCAATTACTTCCTCTGGCTGGAACACGCGAATTTTGGAAATACCCTTAGACGTAAAGCCGCGAACGGATGCGAACTACAGAACCTGCGAGGGATCGACAATATAGAAGCAAGATTCGATACAGGCCATGTCAACCTGCGCGGGGAGTCAGCATCTGGGAGTATGGGCAGCATGGGACGACGTGACTACGAGAACGACCCGAACGCACCGCAGCCCAATAGCCTGGTACCAGCGGCATCCGTGGTGGTCGTGAATGAGGCCGGACAAATCCTGCTACAACGCAGAACCGATAACGGCATGTGGGCATTGCCGGGCGGCAAGATGGAATGGGGGAATCACTCGCCGAGTGTGGCATCCGTGAAACCAAAGAAGAGACCGGTATAGATATCCACATTACCGGTATCATCGGCACATACACGAACCCCCGCCATGTCTTCGCATACGATGGCGGGGAGGTCAGGCAAGAATTCTCGATCTGCCTCCTCGGAAAGCCGGTCGGCGGAAATCTCAGCGTCTCGGACGAGTCCCACGAAGTTGCATGGTTCACCCTCACCGAGGTCGAGTCGCTGGCGATGGTCGACAGCATCCGGCGCCGCGTAAATGATTGGCGTTCGGGAAGATATCCCGTAATCAGATAGAGCGGCGGATGCCATCGCGCTGCCCTATGTCGAATGCAGGATGAACTCGACGCTGTATTGGACGTTGCCGGGCGCGGTGGTATGCCCGTTTGTGGCGGTGAATTCGCACCGCGCGCGAAGCCGATAGGTGGCGTCGAGTTGAAGGTCTGTGACAGCA
The DNA here is from genome assembly GCF_040681325.1 of Nocardia sp. NPDC051787. Taxonomy (NCBI): domain Bacteria; kingdom Bacillati; phylum Actinomycetota; class Actinomycetes; order Mycobacteriales; family Nocardiaceae; genus Nocardia; species Nocardia sp. NPDC051787. Next base: position 294,577 of record NZ_JBFAYO010000003.1, on the reverse strand, counting down.
GAGTGCCACCAGTAGTCTGCGGGGACGCTGGGATGGAAGTCGCTGTAGCCGCGCTTGCCATCAACGATGGCGCCGCACGTCATTGGGCCTTGCACGAGTGCCTGCACTGACGTCGAGACTTTCAGCGACCAGAGCAGCCTGTTTCCGCCGTTAGGGTTTTGGCTGGCGTAGATCACGTCACCGGTGAAGCTGCCGTGTATTCCGTCGTAGCGGTTAGCGAGTGTCATTCGGATAGTAGTGATAGACACCGGCGGGTTCTGCTGTGGCGTTGGGCACCGAAGCGAGCATGGCCACGACGATCGCCGTGAGTACGGCAAAGACAGTGGCTACTCGATGTGCCTGCGCACGGATACTGCCCTGCATTCGTATTCCCCCTGTGGTACATCTTCGATTTCAGCGTCGACCCGGTCCCCCTCTTGCAAGGCAAGCGCATCCCCCTCCACGACGCTGGACAGATGGAACCACGCAGGTGGACCGGCCGGGCGAGTCAGCACACCGGTGCCGTTGCGGATGTTCCAGCGATATACCGTGGCTTGCTCCACTTCACTGCTCCGTCCCACGCGCCGATGATTCGACCATCCTCATGATGGCTCATGTACCGTTCGCGCGCACTCATGATCTGCTGAAAAGTCGTACCTGAAAGGTTGCTGCGACCGAGACTTGCTTCCGTCTAGAAGCCTGGCAGTCGAACCGACGAGGACAGCTAGGCCTGGGGTGGAGTACGACCGGCGGCCTTGGCTCGGCGCCTGGCCATTTCCTCCTTTTCCAGGACAAGCGCCTGCTCGAGAGTAGGTGCGGTGCCGCCGAGCCGCACGGGGACCCAGCGGGCGCCCTCGGGCATCGGGTAGTTACGCTGGGCGTCTTCCAGCAGTTCGTTCATGCGGGTGCGCATGGTGGCGGTGAGTGCGTCCGCTGGTTCGGCGGGCGGGATCGGGACGCCGATGCGGATGTGGATCGGGAAGTTGTGGCGGCCCAGTTGTTTCGGGATGTCCTTGGTCCAGATGCGGTGCGCGCCCCAGATGATCAGCGGAATGATCGGGACGTCGGCTTCGATGGACATGCGGGCCGCGCCGGACTTGAATTCCTTCAGCTCGAAACTGCGGCTGATCGTTGCCTCGGGATAGACCACGACCAGTTCGCCGTCCCGCAGTGCTGTCACCGCGCGGGCGTACGACTCCGCGCCCGCGGTGCGATCGACGCCGATCGCCTTGCAGTGCTTCATGAGGAAACCGATGATGCCGTGTTCGAGTTCGGCCTTCATCATGAATCGGACGTTGCGGCCGGACTTGCGCCCGACCAGCCCGACTTCCATGAAGTCCAGATAGGCCGTGTGGTTGACGGCGAGCACCCCGCCGCCGGAACGGGGAATGTGCTCTTGGCCTTCGATATCGATGCGCAGGCCCTGCGCCAGGAAAATGATGCGGGCCAGGCCGGTGAGAATGTCGTAAACCGGTTCCCGCGCCATCGCAACTCCCGCTACTGCTCCGCCGCGTTCTTGCGAGCGGCCTTCTCCTCCGCCTCGGCGGCGTCCATCGCGTCCGCCTCTTCCAGGGTAGGAGCGCTGCCGCCGAGCCGGGCGGGCACCCAATACGCGCCGGGCTCGTGTACGTAGTCCTGCTGCAGGTCGAGCAGCATCTCCTGCATGGTCGAGCGCAGCTCGGCGGTGAGTTCGGCGGCGGGCTCGAACGGCTGGATCGGTGCACCGACCGCGATCGAGATGGGCATGTTGGTGCGGCCGAGCCGCTTCGGGAAACCCTTGGTCCACACCCGCTGCGCACCCCAGATGACGATCGGGATGATCGGCACCTCCGCTTCGATGGCCATGCGTGCCGCGCCCGATTTGAATTCCTTGATCTCGAAGCTGCGGCTGATGGTCGCCTCCGGATACACGCCGACGAGCTCGCCGCGGCGCAGATATTCCACCGCGGCCTGGTAGGACTCGGCGCCTGCTGAACGGTCCACCGGAATGTGCTCGAGCGCCCGCATGATCGGGCCGGAGATCTTATCGTCGAAGACCTCCTTCTTGGCCATGAACCGGATGTACCGCTTCGGGGTGCGCACCGGCAGGCCCGCGTAGGTGAAGTCCATGTAGCCGGTGTGGTTTACCGCCAACACGGCGCCACCCCGCGCGGGGATATGTTCATCGCCCTTGACGGTGAACTTCAGACCTTCGAGAAAGAAGACGGTACGGGCCAGCCCGATGATCGTCCGATAGACGGGTTCCACAAGTCCGCTAGCGTAGTCGCTGATCGTCCCCTCCGGCAGTGCTCGCCGTCGCATGCGGCACCGGATCGAGGACGCCTGAGCAGCCCCAACCGCACGCCCTTAGAGAAGAGGATCGTCGAAGTGGAACGCGCCCGACCGGTACCGCGGGAATACGACCACAGCTCAGCACGCGATCGGATTCGGGCATTAGCGAACAGGGGCCGCTCGACCTCCTCGCCCCAGCGTCGGGCCGGCGTAGTCGGCTTCGCTCTACTCGCGGCGGTTCTGCTGACCGGCTGCGATTCCGTCGCCGGCATCCCGGACGAGAGCGAACCACAGGCGGCCCCGCGCACGACGCCGCCCGCCGCCGTCCCGGCGACAGCGGCGCCGAGCACCCCGTCGCTGCCGCCGGTGTCCGCCGACGCTCCCCCGGTCGGCGCGGTCGCGGAACTGCCCGCCGCGGCGACCGCGGTGCAGCGCTGGGCCGCCGATCTGACAACGCACAGCATCGCCGAGATGCAGGAGAAGTGCTGGACCATCGCGCCGAAGAACGTGGCCGACATGTACGACGACCAGCAGTCCATCCTGGCCGCCTTGGCCCAGCCGGGCACGGCGACCACGGACGCCGTCGTCTGGCAGAGCAGGACCACGACGGTCGCCGTCGACCGCGCCGAGGTCGCCACCGGCTACGCCTGTCCGCGCGTCGCCGCGGCGGACGCGGACATCACCTACAACGACGCCGACGCCAGGCACACCGTTCGCCGCTACCTGTCCCGCTTCGTCGGATCTCCGCTCGACCCGGCCGACAAGGAGGGGACCCACCCGCTGGTCTGCAAGGCGTCCCCAGCCACCTGGGACCCCACGGCCACCGGACGCCCGATCCCCGCCCCGCTGGCCGGCAACCAGGGCATGCTGACCGGGACCATCGAATTCGCCGACCAGCAGATCCGCTCGGAGCAGGTGAACACCGACTACGTCGCGGTGCTCGTCCCGGTGACCAACTCCGCGGGTGTGACGCAGACCCGCACTTTCACCCTGCGATCCGGTCCGGACGGCTACTGCATCGGCAACGTCTCGCCGTAACTACTACCCTGGTTGGCTGGTAACAGCAGGAGGAGCAGCTAGTGCAGATCACCAGCGTCGGACACGCCGGATTCCACATCCGCACCGCGGCCGGGTCGATCCTTTGCGACCCCTGGGTGAACCCTGCGTACTTCGGTTCGTGGTTCCCGTTCCCCGACAACACCCAGCTGGATTGGGATGAGCTGGGGGCATGCGACTTCCTGTATGTCTCGCATCTGCACCGCGACCATTTCGACGCGAAGACGCTGGCCGAGCACGTCAACAAGGACGCGACCGTGCTGCTGCCGGACTACCCGGTGCCGGACCTGAAGCGAGAACTGGAGCACCTGGGCTTCCACAAGTTCTTCGAGACGGAAGACTCGGTCAAGCACACGGTGACCGGCGCGGGTGGCGACCTGGACATCATGATCATCGCGCTGCGCGCGCCGGCCGACGGCCCGATCGGCGACTCCGGGCTGGTCGTCTCCGACGGCGAGACCACCTGCTTCAACATGAACGACGCCCGCCCGGTCGACATGGACGTGCTGCACGACGCGTTCGGCCACGTCGACATCCACCTGCTGCAATACTCGGGCGCGATCTGGTACCCGATGGTCTACGACATCCCGGCCCGCACCAAGTCGAACTTCGGCAAGCAGAAGCGTCAGCGCGGCATGGACCGGGCCCGCAGCTACATCGAACAGGTCGGCGCGACCTGGGTGGTGCCTTCGGCGGGTCCGCCGGTGTTCCTGGACGACGAGCTGCGCTACCTCAACGACGACCGCGGCGACGAAGGCAACATCTTCCCGGACCAGAAGGTGTTCCTGGAGCAGATGGAGATCCACGGCAACGCGGGCGGGATCCTCATGATTCCTGGCTCGGTCGCCGACGTACGCGGCGCCGAGCTGACCCTGACCCATCCGAGCGACCCCGCCGAGATCTACGACAACAAGGCCGAGTACATCGAGCGGATGGCGCAGCGCCTCGCGCCCGTGCTGGAAGCCGAGAAGGCGACCTGGGCCACCGGCGATGGCCCGCTGCTGGAACCGCTGCAGAAGCTGTTCGAGCCGATCATGGCGCAGAGCGACCTGATCTGCGACGGCATCGGGTACCCGGTCGGTCTGGTGGTCGGCGAGGAAACCGTGGTGCTGGACTTCCCCAAGCGCACGGTGCGCGAACCCATCGAGGGCGAGGGCCGCTACCGCTACGGATTCCGCATCGCGCCGGAACTGGTGCGCACGGTGCTGCGCGATCAGGAGCCGGACTGGGTGAACACCATCTTCCTGTCCACCCGCTTCCAAGCCTGGCGTATCGGCGGGTACAACGAGTTTCTTTACACCTTCTTCAAATGCCTCACCGACGAGCGGATCGCCTACGCCGACGGCTGGTTCGCCGAGGCGCACGACGATTCCGCCTCCACCGAACTCGGCGGCTGGGAAGTGCAGCGGCGCTGTCCGCACCTGAAGGCGGACCTGTCGAAGTTCGGCGTGGTGGACGGCAACACGCTCACCTGCAACCTGCACGGCTGGCAGTGGGATCTGGAGTCCGGGCGCTGCAAGACGTCCAAGGGACACGAACTGCGTACCCGCAAGCTGAGCTGAGCCCCGGACCTCCAGCCGACGTTTTCCACGTCGGCCGGAGGTGTTTGGCGACCGAAGCTACTAGCTGATCTCGCGGGTGAGCCTCGACGACCACGGGCACCACATACAGCCCGGCAGGAACGCGCCGCATGCCTCGTCCAGGTGGTCCTGGACGTAGGAGATGCTGGCGTCGCAGACCTCGATCGCCACCGTGAAGAAGGTGATGGTGTCCGGGTCCAGGAAGAAGCTCCAGCCCGGGTTGTAGGGCGCAGGCTGCTTCCGGATCCGCCCCATGACGTGGATGGACATCGCTTCCTCGCCCGACAGGATGCGACGGGCCTCGGCGATCCGCTGCTCATTGGTCAGCTCGATGACGAATTCTTTGCCTGAGTAGTCGGTGAATGCGAAGAGCGCCATGACTTTCCCCTCTTGTCGATGGGTCGTGTTGTCGATGGATGGCGAACTCGGCACCGGTGCGACTCGATCCTATCGGCCCACGTCCGGATATTTGCTATGAATTTGCCAAGAGCGCAGCGGGAGATCAGAGGGCAGTCTGTGCGGCGAAAAGAGGGCTAGGCCCGAAACTCAGCGGGAGACCCCCGCGGGGATCCCATTGTGCGCCGGGGTTGGACTGCGGCGCACGGTTTTCACGCTGCTGATCAGCTCCCGGATAGCGATCGCACCCCTGGCCACCGGCGCGGCGACCCGGCCATCCGGGTCGATCAGCACGGCGGACGGGGTACCACGCACCCGGTAGCGCAAGGCCGCTTCGTTGCTGTGCTGTACAAGCGATGGAATATCGCCCAGCCCGTTTTCGACGCCCCACGCGGCTTGCTCCGCCGCGTCACCATTTCCGACCGCCACGATAGCCAGAGCGTCGCTGGTGCGCGCATGCCAGCGTGGCAGCTCCCTGGCCAGCGCGGCACACAGCTCACAGCCCGGATGCACGAATACCAGCAGAACCGACCGCTGGCCGACCAACAGTCCTTCCAACGTGGTCTTCCCGCCTCTGGCGTCGAGCAGTTCGAACTCCGGCGCGATCGAGCCCGCTGGCAGGCCCTCCGCGCCCAACGTGGACAGTGCCTGCTCATCGACCCTGCGACGCAGCACACCCAGTTGCCCCGCCATCCACACCAGAACCGCGGACAACGCGGCAACCACCGCACAACCGGTCGCGTCGTCGGCGGGCAAGCCCATCGGCACGCGCGGGTGCGTCAGCGCACCCACACCGACCGCAGCGGCGAGCACCAGGAGAACGCCGTTGCGTGCCAGTGTCTTCGGCCCGATCGGCGCCGCGCTCGCGGTTCCGAAGCACGAGCACGAAGGCCGCTCACCGCGCCGCAGTAGGCGCGCGATCACCACCGTGAACACGCCCAGCAACAGCAGTGCCGCCACCGCGGCGACACCGGAGACCCACGGAAACAGCGCAGCGACAGTGATCACCACCTCGCCGATCGGCAATCCCCATGCCACGGCGGGCACCCAGCGCAGCGGCACCCCGAAGTCCGCCACAGCTTGCCGTGTCGCACTCCGATCCGCCAGCTTGCCCCACGCCGACAACCCGAACACGGCACACAGAGCGAGCCGCGAAACCCACACCGCGTATTCGATCAGCATGAGCGCACCATGCCACACTTATGCGCTTCGAACATGAATGGCTCGACCGGGCTTTTCAGGACCGAGATCGAGTGGCGACGCCGACCGCGACGAGGGTGAGCACGCAACCGACGATCGCGGTCGCCGACAGGCCCGCTGTTGTCGGGGTGAACAGGTCGAGGACCAGCGCGAAGAGCAGTTGCCCTGCCACCGAGGTGAGGCCGAGCAGCAGCACACCGATCCAGCGGACGGTCAGGGCCGCCAGAGCAATGAACGCCACGCCGATGAACCCGCCGAGATAGAGCCATGGCTCGGCAGGGAACTCGGCCGGACCACCGGAGGTCGCGATCACGGTAGCCGCGAGGACAAGCAGCGCGAACAGGCCGACGCAGAAATTGACCAGGGCCGCCGAGATGGGGCCACCGACGGCGCCGACCTTGCCGTTCACCGCCTGCTGCCAGGCCAGGCCGATCCCGGCCAGCGCGGGGAGCGCGATCAGCAGCGCGGTCGGCGCATCTCGCAGTGCTTCGGGCACGGAGAGACCACCGGTTGCGGTGCGGCCGTGACCGAATCCCGCGACCAGCACCGCGACCATGCCGAGTACCGCACCGGCCAGACGCACCGCGGTGACCGGCGTGCGTCCACTCGGGCCGAGACCGAGACGGTCGACGATCAGGCTGCTGAGCAGTTGGCCCGCGACGACGGCCACGGTGAACGCGGTGACCCCGATGGCCGCGACAGTGAGACCCTGGCACGCGACGAAGAACGCGCCGCACAGGCCGCCGAGCAGCTGCCACGGCCGCAGCCCACCGTCCGTCAACGCCCGCCGCACCTCCCGCACACCCTCGCGCAGCCGCCCACTGACCGCGAAGGCCACGGCGAGCACGAGGAGCCCCGTACCGAAACTGACGGTGGCGGCCGCGACCCCATCGTGCAGACGCGCGCCGAGCGCACCATTGATCCGCCCCTGCACCGCGACACCGGCACCGATCCCGAACCCGAAGACCAGCCCCAGCCTCACCCGCACGGTCATAACCCGCACGCTACCGGGGCAAGCTCACCGACCAACGCGAGTGGCACCTGAGTGTGGCAAAACGCGAGAGGGGGTCTCCGTGATGTGCCACTCACTGGCGACGCGGGAGCCAGCGGGGGGTCAGGGCGGCTATGACGAGCATGGCGACGCCTAGCATCGCCAGGAGGGTGGACATCGAGTACCGGATGGTCACCACGGCGGCGAAACCGAAGACCGCGAGCGCGACCACCTCGCTCAGCAAGCCGGACACCGAGGTGACCGTGGCGCGGGCCGGGCCCTCGATGGCGTCCTGGAGTCGGGCGCCTGCGACGACCACCGCGTTGTGCACAATGCCGTAGGAGATGCCGATCGCCGTGAATCCGAGAATCGTCAACGGATACATCACATCGGGCCGCCGTGCGGCGAGCCCCGCGACGAGCGCGCCGCCGAGGAACAGGACACCGGCGATACCCATCACGATCCCCATCGTCCGGCCCGACATGCCTTCGGTCCGCCCGCCCAGCACGGAACCGATCAGCGAACCGAGCACGGTGAGACCGACCAGCAGCGGCACCACCGCGGTGGAGACGCCCACCTGCTGCGCGAGCAGAGCGAAATACTCGTCGAACGCCGTGATGCCGAACAGCAACGCCTCCAGCAGCACGCCATAGCGCACCGCTCGCACCCGAACGGCTTCTCCGATACCGGCTTTCAGCATGTCGAGGTACCGAGCGAACGGCCGCGGCTGGTCGACCACGGCTTCCGGCAAGGCATATCGCTCACCGGCACCCGAAACAGAATGGTTCACGGGTAGATCCGAGCTGCCGGCGCGATCGTTCGCCGAGCCCCCGTCGGTGACCGCCACGCCGCGGTCGCGAAGGGCATCGCCCGCCGCGGCTCGCCGAGCGACGTCAGAGGCGCAGCCGCTCGCTACGGAGTCCGGTACAGCGCAATCGTCCGTATCGCTCGTGCCGACCGCAACGGTTCCGCGGGTGGCGTCTCCGGCTGCGGCTCGCGTACCCGCGCCCACCATGAGATCCGAGTCGACCGGACGATCCGCTGTGCCGCCATCCTCGATCGACACCGTATCGACGCCGAGGGCTGAATCACGGGATCGCGCAGCGCGGTCTTCTCCGGATGACTCCGATACGACGTCTTCCATGTCGTCGACGTCCGCGGTGGAGACCGCCTTCGGCGCGGTGGGCAGCGACAGCGCGATCACCGTGTGCAGGGCCGCTACCGCGACGCTGGACCAGCCGACCAGCGCGTAACCGCCGTAGAGGTAGAGCGGAGTCGCCGCGACAATGGCGACGACGACAGCCGCTTCCGCGCCCGCACGGGTGTAGCCGAGGACGCGCGGGTAGGCCGCGGATTCGCCGCGGGCGGCGAGGTCGTCGTAGAGCAACGCCTCGAACGTGCCGGACGCCAACGCACCCGACGTACCCCACAGCACGAATCCGGCGGCGAAGCCCAGGAACGAGGGCGCCACCGTCCACATGGCGAAACCCGCGGTCAGCAACACACCGCTCAGCATGAGCAGACCGCGCCGCGAGACCGTGTCGGCCCACGCCCCGGAGGGCACCTCGAGCAGGAACGACGTCGCCGACCAGATCGCGAACAGCAGCGAGATCTGTCCCGTGCTCATCCCGTGGTCGGCGAATAGCAGGGCATACAGCGCGTAGAGCGGAATCAGTTCACCGATGCTCTTGAAGAGCACGGCTCGAACGGTCAGCGAGCGCAGGCTGAGATTGTGCGCGCTACCCGTCGATCGGGCGCGCGCCGATTCAGCGAATCAATAGGCGTAGATGAGCAAACGCATGCCGTCAGCATGCGCACGACCGCCATGCGGCGTCAAGGGAATTAACCGAAGCCCAGGCGGGTATCGTCCGGAGGTTCAGTGCAGCGGCACCCAGCCGTTGGCGTGGACCGAGTCCCCATCGCCCAGTTCCCGGTCCGTGGCGCCGATACCTACTCGGCCCTGGTTCTCGTTGAGGTCGCTGATCAGCTCGGACACCGGATGCGAGTCGCTGTAGTGGTAGCCCTGCGCGAGCGCGAAGCCCAGTTCGGTGAGCACCGCGGCCTGGTATTCGGTCTCCACGCCCTCGGCGATCACCTGGAGATCCAGCGCGCTGGACAGGGCGGCGATCACGCCGAGCAGCGGTGGTGCGGGTGAGTCCGAGCGGATCGCGGCGACGAAAGACTGGTCGACCTTGAGGATGTCGCTCGGCAAAGTGGCCAGCCTGCTGAGCGAGGAGTATCCGGTGCCGAAATCGTCGATGGCGATGCGCACACCCCGCTCGCGCAAGGTGTGCAGATTCGCGATGGCGGTCTGTGATTCGGCGGCCAACTCGCTCTCGGTCACCTCGAGCACGAGCTGATCGGCGGGCCACCCGGTACTGGCGAGAATGCCTGCCACGCGGTCGGCATAACCGACCTCGGCCAGCTCTAGTCCGCTGACGTTCACGTTCAGGGTCAAGTCGAGCTGGGCGAAGGTCTCCTGCAGCCGCGCGGCGTCCGCGCAGGCCCGGCGCAACACCAGCTCGTCCAGGTCGGAGATGAGATCGTATTCCTCGGCGACCCGGATCAGGCCCTCGGTGGTGACGTCCGGTTGCGCGCTGGACGACCAGCGCAGCAGCGCCTCCACGCCGACGGCCTTGCCGCCGCCCTCGGTCAGGCTGACGATCGGCTGGTAGTGCACGTCGAGTGCGCCGCGATCGATCGCCTCGCGCAGCTCCACCGCCAGCGGTAGCTGCCGCGAAGACTCCAGCACCGTCCGGTTGCGCCCGGCCTGCTTGGCCCGGTAGAGGCCGACATCGGCGCGGCTGACCAGCAGCGATCCCGATTCCCCCGGCTGCCAGGAGGTCACACCCGCCGAACAGCCGGTGGTCACCGCCGCGCGCAGCTGTTCGGTGAGCAGAATCGCGGCCTGCTCGGTGGTGTTCGGCAGCAATAACGCGAACGCATCCCCGCCGTAACGGGCCAGACGCTGATCGGGGGCGAGGAGTTTCGACCAGGTGTCGGCCACCCGCTGCAGGACGGCGTCGCCCGCCCGGTGACCCAGATGATCGTTGATCTTCCGGAAGCGGTCCAGATCGACCAGCACCAAGGCGAGTCCCTGCCCGGACCGGGTGGCCTGCTCGATCGCGGTGTTGAGCGCACGGTCGAAGCCGCGCCGGTTGAGCAGGCCGGTGAGCACATCGATGTCGGCCTCGGACGCCATCCTGGTCAGGATGCCGACGACGACGCCGACGCCGAAGGTCACACCGGCTGGGATCAGGCCCGACCACCACGGCAGCCCGGGAGTCACCGGCCGGGCGGGCAGCACCCACAGGCACAGTGCCAACGCAAACGTGATGTGGGCCGCCGCCTGCGACCAGGCGAAGAACAGTGCGGCGTCGCATGCGACGAACACGTAGAAGGACGCGAGGCTGATCGCGCCGACCGTGTTCGGGAACGAGTGCACCGCGATGGTCACCAGCACCGTGGCGATCGCGACGTAGACGTGGTGGATCGAATGCGGCAGTCGCGGCCCCCACGCGAGCAGCGTGAGACCGAGCACCAGCGCTACCGCCGCCGCCCCGCCGACCAGAGGCCGATTACCCTCCTCACCAGGGGCGATCGCGGTGATGAGCAGGCCGAGAACCCCGCCCATGACGTAGAACGCCCCGGTGGTCCGAGCCATGACCATGGCTGTCGCCAGCGCAGATGCGGCCCGCACCCGAGTCCGGGTATCGCCGCGAGACCCGATTCCTCGCACGATGAATAGCCTAGACATAAGGAATCCCGCCGGTTGCCACATCCCGGGAATCCGGCACGGCGAACCGGTAGCTATTCACCTGTATGTCATCCGCTCGTCGTCATTTCGGCGGCCGGAGCACCTCGGTGCCGACGAACGGGACCAGCGCAGACGGCACCCGGACCGACCCGTCGGCTTGCTGATGGTTCTCCAGTATCGCAACGATCCAGCGGGTGGTGGCCAGCGTGCCGTTCAAAGTGGCGGCGATCTGCGGCTTTCCGTTCTCGTCGCGATAGCGCACGGCGAGACGGCGCGCCTGGTAGGTAGTGCAGTTCGAGGTCGAGGTGAGTTCCCGATAGGTCTGCTGCGTGGGCACCCACGCCTCGCAGTCGAACTTGCGCGCGGCCGAGCTGCCCAGATCGCCCGCCGCGACGTCGATCACGCGGTAGGGCACCTCGATGGCCGCGAGCATCTCCTGCTCCCAGCCGAGCAGCCGCTGATGTTCGGCGTCGGCCTGGTCGGGCGTGGTGAAGACGAACATCTCCACCTTGTCGAACTGGTGCACCCGGATGATGCCGCGGGTGTCCTTGCCGTAGCTGCCCGCCTCCCTGCGGAAACACGACGACCAGCCGACATACCGCTTGGGCCCGGCGCTCAGATCGAGGATCTCGTCCGAGTGGTAGCCCGCCAGCGGCACCTCCGACGTCCCGACGAGATAGAGATCGTCGTCGGCGAGATGGTAGACCTCGGCCGAGTGCTGGCCGAGGAAACCCGTGCCTGCCATGATCTCCGGACGCACCAGCACCGGTGGGATCATCATGGTGAAGCCGTTGGCAACGGCGCGCTGGGCGGCCAACTGCAGCAGACCCAGTTGCAGCAGCGCACCGTAACCGGTGAGGAAGTAGAACCGGGCGCCCGATACCTTCGCGCCGCGCTCGGTGTCGATCAAGCCGAGCGACTCGCCCAGCTCCAAGTGGTCTTTCGGCTCGAAGTCGAATTCCCGTGGCGTGCCGATTGTTCGCAGCACGACGTAATCGTCCTCGCCGCCCGCGGGAGCGCCTTCCTGCACGACGTTCGAGATGGCGCGGTGTGCGGCGTCCAGGTCGGCGTCGGCGGCGTTCTGCGCGGCCTCGGCCTCCTTGACCTTGACCGACATCTCGCCCGCCTGCGCGAGCAGCGCGGATCGATCCTCTTTGCTCGCCTTTCCGATCAGCTTGCCCATCGCCTTGTGCTCGGCGCGCAGGTTGTCCGCGGTGGCTACCGCGGCACGCCGCGCCGCGTCCGCCTCGAGCAGCGCGTCGACGAGGGCGGGGTCTTCGCCGCGGGCGCGCTGCGAGGCGCGGACCGCGTCGGGGTTGTCCCGCAGGAATCGGAGGTCGATCATGGGCCACCAGCCTAGTGGTCGGTGCATCGCCGTTTCACGCCGATATCCCAGGATGCGGTCCATCGCCGCGTGATCGCGCGCATAGTGGGCTTGTGGGCACCCCATTCGACGACACCGCTATCGACAACGCGCTGGCCGACCTCACCGCGGGCGAGGAGGCCTGGGCCGCGACCCCGCTGCCTCGCCGACGGGAACTGCTCGACGAGATCCACGCGCGGACCGGCCGGTTCGCCGAGGACTGGGTGCGGGCCGCGTGCGTCATCAAGGGGCTCGACGAGGATTCGCCGCTGGCCGGCGAGGAATGGATGTCCGGACCGCTCACCCTGCTGCAGGCCACCGCCGCGATGTCGGCGACTCTGGCCGTGCTGGAGGCCGGATACAGCCCGCTCACCGGCCTCGCGCTGAAGGAGGCGCCGGGCGGCCGGGTAGCGGTGCCGATCCTTCCGCACGGCGGCTACGACCGGCTGCTGCTCAACGGCTTCAGCGGCGAGGTCTGGCTACGGCCCGGCGTCGACGCCGACACCGCGCGCAGGCGCGCCGGGCTGGCGCAGCTGGATCCGACCGCGACCGGCGGTATCGGCGCGGTGCTCGGCGCGGGCAATATCACCTCGATCCCGCCGCTGGACGCGCTCTATGAGCTGTACGCGCACAACCGAGTGGTCGCGCTGAAGCTCAACCCGATCACCGACCCGCTGTTCACGGTGTTCGAGATGGTGTTCGAGCCCCTCCTCGAGCTCGGCGTGCTGCGGATACTCACCGGCGGCGCGGAGCAGGGCGGTTACCTGGTGCACCATCCCGACGTCGCGCATGTGCACATGACCGGCAGCGCGAACACTCACGACGCGATCGTGTGGGGCCCCAGCCCCGAGCGTGCGCAGCGGAAGAAGGACAACCGGCCGCTGCTGGACAAACCGATCACCAGCGAGCTGGGCGGCGTCTCGCCGACCATCGTGGTGCCCGGCGCCTGGTCCGACGCCGACCTGCGCTACCAGGCCGAGCACGTGGCCACCCAGCGGCTGCACAACGGCGGCTATAACTGCGTGGCAGCGCAGACGGTCGTGCTCAGCGCGGACTGGGACCGCAAGGACGAGTTCCTCGACGAGCTGCGCCTCGCCCTCGAGCGGGCGCCGCAGCGAACGGCGTATTACCCGGGCAGCGATGCGCGCGTCGCCGACGCGCTGGCGTCGTATCCTCAGGCCGAGCGCCTCGGCGCGGGCCGCGTGCTGATCGACCAGCTGCCGCGCACCGACACCCCGCTGCTGCGCACCGAGTACTTCTCCCCGGTGCTCGGGGTGGTCGAGCTGCCTTACGCGGGCGGTGAGTTCCTGCAACGTGCGGTGGACTTCGCGAACGCCGAGCTGACCGGTACGCTCGGCGCGAACGTGATCGCCCCACCGACGACCATCCGCAGGCTCGGCGTCGCCTTCCACCGCGCGATCGAGCGGCTGCGCTATGGCGCGATCGCGGTGAACGCCTGGACCGGGCTGGCCTTCCTCACACCGCGCGCCGCATGGGGCGCCTTCCCCGGCCACACCCTGGACGACGTGCAGAGCGGAATCGGCGTGGTACACAATGCATTGCTGCTCGACGACGTCGAACGCACCGTGGTGCGCGGTCCGTTCCGGCCGGCGCCGCGCTCGCTGCTCGGGGGCGAACTCGCCCTCTCGCCGAAACCGCCGTGGTTCGTCGACAACGCCACCGCCGCGACCACCGGGCGCAGACTGACCGAGTTCTACGCCGCCGCGAATCCCGCCAGGCTGCCCGGCGTCTTCCTGTCGGCGCTGCGCGGCTGAGCCCCGCGACAGGCTGCCGCGCCGATCGGGCCAGGTCGTGGCACCACGGGACGGACACTGCCATGATGGACCGCGATGTCCTCCGAACCTGTGTCCCGATCCCGGCGAGCGCCGAGGCGCGGCGCGTCATCGCGCGCCGACGCGGTACGCCGCTCGTTCGACTCGGCCAAGGCCGCGCTCGCCGACAGCAACCTGCGCGACGTGCATCTGTCGGCGCCCACCTTGCGCTGGGGTCTGCTCGCGGTGGCCGCCGGCGCCGTGGTCGCGGCCCTGGTGACGCTGTTCGTGACCGGCTTCGACAACGAGAAGGGCCTCGAGGCGCATAATCCCGGCTCGCCGCTGCAACCGGTACTGGACAAGGAGTTCGGCACCGCGGCCAAGGGCGACTGCCTGAGCTGGACCAAGCCCGACCGATCCGACCTGGTCAAGGTGAACTGTTCGAGCAAGCACATGTTCGAAGTCGCCGCCGACATCGACATGAGCAGGTATCCGGGCAAGGAGTTCGGCCCCGGCTCGCGGTTCCCGGACTCGCTGCGGCTCACCGAGCTCAAAGAAGAGCACTGCGTCCCCGCCGTGCAGAAATACATGTCCGGTCGCTTCGATCCGCGCGGCAAGTACATTGTCGGGCTGATGTATCCCAGCCCGGACGGCTGGCGCCACGGTGACCGCACACTGCGCTGCGGGCTGCAGGTCGCGGCCAGCGTCGGCACACCGCCCTCGGTCGGCAGCGCCACCGAGCACGACCAGTCCCGGGTGTACGAGGCCGGCGTGTGCCTCGGTATCAACCAGAATCTGCCCACCGATCCGGTGGACTGCGCGCAGCCGCACGCCGTGGAGATCGTCTCCACCGTCGACCTCGGTCCGCACTTCACCGGCGGCCCGCCGCCGAAGGAGGAGCAGGACAAGTTCGTCGAGGAGGAGTGCACCCGCACCTCGACGGACTACCTGGGCGGACCGGACGTCATCCGGAACAAGACGCTGACGCTGTTCTTCGACTACATCGACGCTCGCAGCTGGATGGCGGGCAGCCGCAAGCTGGACTGCATGATCGGCAAGGGGGCCGACCAGGAAGGTTTCGCACCGATCACCGGTTCGGCCAAGGGCGACATCCTGATCAACGGCCAGGCTCCGGTGCCGCCGCCGAACAACGGACGCTCCACGCCCGTACCGCTGCCCGGCGCCGCGCCGCTGCCACCGCAGCCACGGCCGAGGTAACCCGATCCCAGATGCCCGTCTCGATGTCCGACGACCGGTTCGAGGAATTGGTCGGCGACGCACTGGATCTCATCCCACCCGAGCTGACCCGCGCGATCGACAACGTGGTCGTGCTGATCGAGCCGCGCAATCCGGAGGATCCACATCTGCTCGGGCTGTATCA
This sequence comes from Nocardia sp. NPDC051787, assembly GCF_040681325.1. Taxonomy (NCBI): domain Bacteria; kingdom Bacillati; phylum Actinomycetota; class Actinomycetes; order Mycobacteriales; family Nocardiaceae; genus Nocardia; species Nocardia sp. NPDC051787. Next base: position 278,831 of record NZ_JBFAYO010000003.1, on the reverse strand, counting down.
CGGCATCGCGCTCACCGAACGCGACAGTCATTACGGCGGAGCGCTTCCCGACACGGTGACGATCTACCGCGAGCCCATTCTCGAGCTCTGCGCCGACGAGGCCGAGGTGGTGGAAGAGGTGGCGATCACCGTGATCCATGAGATCGCACACTATTTCGGGATTGACGAAGACCGTCTACATCAGCTGGGATGGGGCTGAATTCGACCGAGTCGTATTGCGTACCCACAGCCATGGGTGTGTAATCGGCAGGGAGATCGAAACGTTGGGGATTCGATGGAACCGATCGCGTTGCTGTCGCGTCCTATCACTCGAAGGGGGAATTCTCGTGGTTCCGCCCCACAGCCACTAGAAGGAGTCGAGTCATGGTTGGACATGTACTGATCGCACCCGAAGCCATTCTCGCCGCCGCGGCCGAGCTCGACCTCGTCGCCGAACGGCTGGCCGCCGCCGCGGCGATCACCGCGCCCGCGACACACGTATTGCCTTCTGGCGCTGAGGAAGTCTCGTTCGTCAGCGCCAGCCACTTCAACCAAGGGGCGATGTCCCACGACCGCGCGGTCGCGCAGGCGATTCTGGAATGCCACCACGCCGCTGCAACGCTGCGCATGCAGTTGGCCCAGCACGTCGCGGGTGACGTGGTGCGTGCCGCGGGCATCAGCGCCTTCCAGGTGTAGATCCGCCACCGAGACCATCAGCAACATTCATTCAGGGGAGTAGTCAAACATGGTTGCAGGAGTCACCGGCGTGATCTGGGCGGCTCGGCCGTCGGAGATCAATTCGGCCACCTTACATGCGGGCGCGCACGCGATTCCCATCTCGGCCGCCGCCACCGCCTGGGGCGGGCTCACCGCCGCCTGGGTCGACGCGACGACGACCGTCGCCAGGGTGATGGCCGAACTCGGCGTCGGCATGCAGGGCATCAACGGTATCGCCGCGTTGAGCAAGCTCACCGGCTTCCTCGGCTGGTCCGAACAGCAGGGCGTTCAGGCGGCCGCGATGGGCGCGAAGGCCGCGGCGAACGCCACCGCCTACACCGTCGCCTCGTTGGCGATGCCGAGCCCACCGGAGATCGCGGCCGTCAACGCCGCCTTGATGGCGTCGGCGAACCCGCCGGGAGTGGTGTCCGGCGCCTTCGAGGTCGCGGAGATCGCCAGGCACGCCATGGACATCCGTGCCGCGCTGGTCATGGAGACCTACGAGGCCGCGACGAGCGCCATGCTCGCCACGCCCGCCGAGTTCCTGATGCCGCCGCCGATCGCCGCTGGCGCTGGAACCGCGACCCCCGAACAGGCGGCGAACACCGCCTCCGAGGTCCCCGCCGATCCGATCCAGGCCGCCATCGCCGCCACACAGGCGTTCTTGAGCAACCCCGGTGTGGCAAGTGCCGCCACGCAGGCGGCCCAGGCGGTCGGCTCGATCGCCACCACCAGCGTTTCGACGGTCGGGAATGTCGCGGGGAGCGCGATCGCCGCGGCAACCACCAGCGCTCCTGCCGTGTCGGGCGTTGCTCCGATGGCCATGGGCGCCGGTATGGCCGCCACTGGCGCTGCCACGACGCGCGCCGTGTCGTTCACCGGCATCGGACCCGCGGCGGGCGCGAACGGCTCCCTCAAGCTTCCGGATGGCTGGGGCTCGAGCGGCGCGATCGGTGGCTCCACACCGACCCAGGAGAACGTCGCGGCCAACCGGGTCGATGCGGCACCGGTCCGGCAGTCGAACGCGGGCAATGGCAACCCGCTGCTGGGGAACCAGGCTCGCAGCGACGAGGACGACGAAACCGAGCACAACGGCCGGGATTACCTGCGGTCGACCGAGCACTTCAACGACGGCCGGTTCGCCGCCGATGGTGTTATCGGCGGCGGTGACATCACCGGGACGGCTAGGTGACCGTACTCGGTGCGGGCCGCGGCTCATCGACACTCGAGGCGGTCGTTCTGTCGCTCGATGAAATGCAGTTTCTCCTCGAGAAACTGCAGATCGAGGTCCCTGTCGTGTTGAACGCCAGGGGACGCTACGACAACGTGACCGACCACAGGACGGCGATGGACGCGGCCGCCGAGTCCCTCATCCAGCGCGAGCTCCTCGTCGACGATGTAGTGCACAGCGATCTGGAGAATCGGCTGCGCGCGCTGAACCGCCCGCACTGGATCATCGCACTGCGGTTGGTTGTCGATGGGTGGGTAAGTCGCTTCTGTCTGGCGAAGGGCGTCGATCTTCCGGTCGTCGCCCTTCGCGGGCAGGACTCCTACGTTATCGACGAGGCCGGGATCGATCTGCCCGGCCCGGTGCTCGCGGCGCTCGGCTACGCCGAACCGCTCGAGCTCTATGGCATGAACGTTCCGACCGAAGAACTGGCCACGATCTTCGGAGACACCGGTGACGCCGCGGCCACCGCGGCACGCCTGGCGAAGGTCGGCAACCCCACGAACGACGCGAAGACTTTGGCCGCGGCCTTGGTCGAGATCCACTCGTATGCCGAGATCGTCGGCGTGGTGTACGGCGACGGCACCAGAGGCGTGGCCGATAACCACATCGCCGTATTCAATACGCGCGCGGGGCGGTTCATCACGACCGCGAGCAAGTCCGACGACGGCGTCAAATGGAGTTCACTCAGTAGCGGAACAATGGCGCGATTGCGCACGGCGGTACAGGATCTGATCAACTCGCTGCCGGAACGCGAAGACTTCCCGCGGAATCCGAAACTTTCCTGAGCGCCGTCAGCCCTCTCTAACCCATCGGGTCGTCTGAGGTCGGCGCGACGTCGTATCCGAATGGCGGCGTGAACCGGCCCCAGCGAATGCACTCCCACCCGCCATCGGGCATGGGAACCAGCTCGATGGTTTCGGTGTTGTCCAGGTGGTTGTTCGTTGTGAACGGCGGTTGCACACCCGCGAGTGTGCGACCGACGAGCCGCATGGCGGCGCCGTGACTCACCACCATCACATCGCCCGCACCGTCGTCCTGCGTGAGGTAGGTGGCCCGCAACTGCGCGATCGCGGGTAGAAAGCGGTCCAGGACATCCTGGGCGGATTCTCCTCCCGGCACCCGCAGCCCGAGATCGCCTTCGTGCCAGGCGCGATAGATCCGCTGGAAGGTCCGATGGGCTTCTTCGCTGTGCTGCCCTTCCAGGTCACCCGCCTGTACCTCGTGCAGGCCGTCGAGCACCATGGCAGCCACGCCGGTGGCGGCCTCGATGTAGCTCGCGGTCTGCCTGGCGCGCAGCGCCGCCGAGGAGAACAGCACCTTCGGCGGCCGGAGCAAGCCCTCGCCGAACGTCTTCGCCTGTGCCGCACCGCGTTCGGTCAGCGGCAGTCCCGGCACCTTGGTATCGAGCAGCTTGGCGACGTTTCCTTCGGTCTCACCGTGCCGGACCAGAATCAACCTACCGGTCATAGGTCCGCCATCCCCTTTCTCAACTGAATCAACCACTCCGCCGCCGCTTCGTCCGACGGCGGCGGCGTGCCGGTTGCCGAGGTCGCCGGCCAGGACCCGAGGAAACGGATCCGCGCCGTGCGGTGCAGCGCCTTGAGCGCCTCGGCCACCGCCGTGTCGTCGATGTGCCCAACGCAGTCGAGATAGAAACGGTACGTGCCCATGCCGGTTCGGGTGGGACGGGATTCGATCCTGGTCAGATCAATTCCGCGGGTGGCGAACTCGGCGAACGCGCGCATCAGCGAACCCGGCACGTTCGGCAGCTCCAGCACGATGGATGTGCGGTCCGCGCCGGTAGCGGGCGGCGCCACCGTGGGCCGGGTGCACAGCACGAAGCGCGTGATCGCTTGTTCATGGTCGGCGACGCCGGAGGCCAGCGCGATCAGCCCCAGCCGTTCCCCTGCCAGCGCGGTCGACACGGCAGCATCCGCGTGGCCCGCCACCACGTCTTCGGCGGCGGCGGCATTGGATGCCGACGTGTAGGACCGCGCCTGCGGCAGGTGCCGGGCAACCCACAGCCGTATTTGGGCGGCGGCCACCGGGTACGCGGCCAGGGTCCGCACGTCCGCCAGGGTCGTCCCCGGCCGGCCGAGGATCGTGAAGCTCACCTCGAGCTCGGTCTCGGCGATTATCTGCAGACGCGCGCCGATTGCCAGGGAGTCGAGCGTCGCCGATATCGACCCCTCGACGGAGCTCTCGATCGGGACCACGGCACCGTCCACGTCGCGCGAGCGGACCAGGTCCAACGCGGCCCCTTGGCTGGGCGCGGCGACCCGCTCGACGGGTCCGTCGAAGGCTCCCGAGGATTCGAGTTGAGCGAGGGCCATCTCGGTGAAGGTTCCGGACGGCCCGAAGTACGCGATGCGCGGCACGGTTACGAGGTTACTGGCGAGCCGCCCGGCTCCCCACGGATTGCGATGGCTCGGCCCGCGCACGGTGTGTGTTCCGCTTCCCGAGCGCGGGCTCAGCTGCGGGTGAGCACCCGCAATGCGTCGATGACATGGTCGGGGTCGTCGGTTTCGATGGCGAGCAGAACCGATCGGACGGCCTCGACCGCCGGTGGTTTCAGCGAACTCAGGAACGCGATATCGGGCCTGCTCAGGGCGGTGCGGATGTCGTCGCCGCAGAGGGCGGCGGCCGTGGCCGCGACGATGGCCACCGCACGCTGACCGGAGGAGGTTCGTGCGACGAAGCCGGTGTCGGAGTGTGCCACGCCCGCGAGGAAGTCGGCGATGCCGGAGTCCGGCGCATCCAGTTCGAGGATCAGCGCCGCGGCGCTTGCGCCGAGGTAGCGGACCAACCCGTCCACCAGACCGCGCCGCGGGGGCGTCGACAACGTCACCAACACCGGTTCCCCGGCTTCCGTCCTTTCCGACACGTCCCCACCGTAACAACCCTGATCACCGTTACCCGGCGGCGATGGCCACCGAACCCGCACCGGACGATGCGCCGGGCCGCAAACCGCTATCCGCGTGGGCCGTTACCTCATCCGCTTCACCGCGTGCCGTGCGCATCGATTTCCCGGGGCGTCCGCTCTGTTCAGGCCGATCGAAACGCTTGCGGAACCAGCCCATATCACTTAGCTTAGGGTAACCTAATTAAGCCGCGACCGAGCACCGGAGGTTTGCATGCCGCGTCCGACCCCGACCGTCGCCCCGTCCACCGCCGAGCGGGTACGCAGCGCGTGTGTTCATGCGGAGCAGGCGGTGCTCGCCATGCCGGGCATCGATCCGACGGCCGCGTCCGTGCACCATGTGCGACCGTGCGGTGACGCGGTGATCGCGATGCCGACCGCCTCGGTCGCGGCGATCCTGGCGGGCAACTCCGGCGCGAACGGGGCGCCGGCGGTGCTGGAGCTCACCGACCACGCGCCCCTGCCGCTACGCGAGCCGGTACGCGCGCTGGTCTGGCTGCGCGGCTGGGTGCGCGCGGTACCCGCGCAAGCGCAGCGCGCTCTGGCCACCGAAGTGGCGAAGGAGAACCCGCATCCTGGACTGCTCGACGTCGGCTTCGGCGCGACTCTGCTGCGGCTGGTGATCAGCTCCGCGGTGGTGGCCGACTCGACCGGAGCGGAATCGGTGAGCAACGACGAACTGCGGCTGGCGCAGCCGGATCCGTTCTGCGCCATGGAATCGGCGTGGCTACAGCACATGCAGGCCGACCACGCCGACATAGTCGCTCAACTCGCCAGACACCTGCCGCCGCGCCTGCAACACGGCATCGTTCACCCGCTGGCCATCGACCGCTACGGACTCACCCTGCGCGTCGAAGGACACGACGGCGACCACGACTTCCGCCTCCCGTTCAGCGCCCCGGCCCACGACATCGAGGCGCTCAGCCGCGCCGTGCGGACCCTGGCGGGCTGCCCGTTCCTCAACGGCTTACGCCGCATCTGACCCGGCGGTTCCCGAAGTCCACCGCAGTCGACACGCCCGCGGTTCGCCCACCCGGCGATCCGGTTTGCCTGCCAGCCGATCAGCAGGCCGCTGACCAAGCAGACGCTGGCGGTGCCATTCGTCTTCGCGGCGGGCTCAGCGCTCGGGCCTCGACCTCCCCCACCCGAGCTGAGCGTTGGAGAACGCCGGCAAGCTGGCGCCTGACCTCGACCGGATGCTCCGATCTCGTCCACGGAACGAAGTCGCGACATCGACGCCGAGCTCGGATCGCGGGGTTGCGACTCCGACGTGCCGCGCGCCACGCATGGCCAGCGCAATAGATTCGACCCATGCGTGCGGAGTCCGGTGCCGGGTGGGACGAGGTCGAGCCGAGCGATCGGGAACGGCTCGCGTTCAAAATCGAGATCGCCGTCGTGCTGCTCGTCACCTTCGGCCTCAGCGGGCTGAACGCGGCGCTCTCGCTGCTGGAAAGCGCGCTCGCACCGGGTGGGGTCCGCGGGCGAACCATCGCGCTCAACCCGTCGCGATCCACACAGTCGACCATCGACCTGCTGTTTCAGCTGCTCAGCGTGCTGCGTCTGGTCGGATGGGCAGCGCTGGGACTGTATCTGCTATGGCGCGGCGGGCTCGGGCCGCGACTGATCGGACTGGCGAACCGGATCCGGTGGCGTTCGGACGTGCTGCCCGGTATGGCGCTCGCCGCGATCATCGGAGTGCCGGGCCTGGGTTTGTATCTCGTCGCGCACGCGTTGGGCTTCAGCGTGACGATCGTGCCCGCCTCGCTCGGCGACTACTGGTGGCGGCTGCCCGCGCTGATCCTGTCGGCCTGTGCGAACGCCGTGGCCGAGGAAGTGATCGTGGTGGCGTTCCTGCTCACCCGGTTGCGCCAGCTCGGCTGGTCGGCACACTCGGCGTTGCTGGCCTCGGCGCTGCTGCGTGGCAGCTACCACCTGTACCAGGGGCTGGGCGGCGGACTCGGAAACATGGTGATGGGCGTCATCTTCGGTCACTACTGGCAGCGCACGAACCGGCTGTGGCCGCTGGTCCTCGCGCACGCGACCATCGACGCGGTCGCCTATATCGGCTATACCGTTCTGCGCGGCCATGTTTCGTGGCTGCCGTAACGCAACTGTGCCCTCCGGCTCGCTAACGGCCCGGTCCCGTCGGCGAATTACCAAACAGCACCCCGCTGTACACATGCGGCACCCGATAACCACCCGATAAGTAGAGTCTCAGTGATGAACGGCGACGACCCCCAGCGCAACGCGCGAGCGCGCCGGATGCCGCCGCCAGGCAGGCCCGGTGAACCCCCGATGCAGCGGCGCACGCCCGCCCCGGGACCCAGCGGCCCGCCGCCGATCGAACCCACCCAGGTGATGCGCCGCGACGGACCACCCCATCCGCCCCCGCTGGCGTATTCGCAGGTCCCGCCGGAACAGGGACGGCGCATGCCACCGCACAGGCCGCCGCAGGCACGCGCGCATGCCCCCACCCAGCGTCCGGTCCCGCATCACGAGGGTCCCCCGCACGCGCCCACCCAGCGCCCGGTCCCCTTCGACGACGGGCCGCCCCATCCGCCGACGCGCCAACGTCGACCGTATCGCGAGGGCCCGCCGCCGCCGGTACCCCCGGGCGGCGCGCGCCCCGCCCGGGCGCCGCGGCCGCGCCGCAAGCGCCATCCTTTCCGCTGGCTCCTGGTGATCCTGCTGGTACTGGTGCTCGCCGCGGTCGGCGCCGTCATCCAGTTGGACGGTTCGCTCAACCGCATCCCCGCGCTGGCCAACTACGCCCAGCGAGTCGGCAACACACCGGGTACGAACTGGCTTCTGGTCGGCTCCGACGGACGCAGCGGGCTGACGCCGGAGCAGGAGCAGGAACTGGCGACCGGCGGCGAGGTCGGGCCCGAGCGCACCGACACGATCATGCTGGTGCACGTCCCCGGTTCGGGCAAGACCACCCTGGTAAGCCTGCCGCGCGACTCCTACGTCAGCATCCCCGGCCACGGCAAGGACAAACTCAACGCCGCGTTCGCCCTCGGCGGCCCGGCCCTGCTGGCGCAGACGGTGGAGATCGCAACCGGCCTGCGCATCGACCACTACGCGCAGATCGGCTTCGGCGGCTTCGCCAGCGTGGTCGACACGCTCGGCGGCATCGACGTCTGCGTGCCGAAACCGATCGACGACCCGCTCGCAGGCATCGATCTGGCCGCGGGTTGCCAGCGCCTGAACGGGCCGCAGGCGCTGGGCTTCGTGCGCAGCCGCGCCACGGCGCTAGCCGATCTGGACCGGATGAACAATCAGCGGCTCTTCATGGCGGCCCTGCTGGAGAAGGCCACGAGCAGTGCCACGCTGGCCAACCCGTTCAAGCTCTGGCCGCTGGCCTCGGACACCGCGAAGTCACTGAAGGTCGACAACGGCGACCACATCTGGGATCTGGGCCGCTTGGCCTGGGCGCTGAAAGGCGACACGGTCGCGACCGCCGTCCCGATCGGTGGGTTCGACGACACCGACAGCGGCAACGTCGTGCTCTGGGACAAGGACAAGGCCAGCCGGTTCTTCGACGCGCTGGCCGACGACCAACCCGTCCCGGACGACCTGCTGACGAGGTAGCGTCGGTGCCATGCCGGATACCGATGTGGCTCAGTCCTTTCCCGACTTGCTGCGCGCGCAGATCCGTCACGGGTTCACCGCCGCCCAGCAGTATCTCGCCGCCGCCGTGTACTTCGACTCCAACCGGTTACCGCAACTGGCCGGACACGCCTACGCCCGGTCGCGCGAGCAGTACACGAACGCGCTGCGCATGGTGCAGTACCTGCTCGACCGCGATCTCGAGGTGCGGATCGTCGGGCTGGAGGAGATCCATTCGACCTTCGACAGCCCGCGCGCCGCGATGGCTTTGCTGCTGGATTCCGAACAGTCCCGCAACACGCAGATCAGCGACCTGGCCCGAGCGGCCCGCACGTCCGGCGATTACCTGGGTGAACGGTTCGTCCAATGGTTCCTCGAGGAACAGGTGAAGAACGTCGCCGGAATGACCACGCTGCTGGCCGTACTCGACCGCGCCGATGGCCAGCTGTTCGACGTAGAAGAGTTCGTCGCACGCGAGCTGCGGCCGGGGCCACGCGCCGATATGGCGGCCCCGAAAATGGCGGGTGCGGCGAAGAATTAATTAGGCAACACTAGCCTCAATAAGGCTGTACTTGGATGACATGTGCTGTGACCAGCGCTAATGTCACTCCTATGTCAAGCCATCCGGAATCCCCCCGCAGCAAATTTCACAACCTGTTGCACGATCAGATCCGGCACGAATTCAATGCCGAGCATCAGTACATCGCGATTGCGGTGTGGTTCGACAATGCCGATCTGCCGCAGCTGGCCAAACGGTTCTATGCGCAGGCGGTGGAAGAACGCAACCACGCGATGATGATCGTGCGGTACTTCCTGGACCGGGATATCAGTATCGAACTTTCCGGCGTGGACGCCGCGAAATCCCGGTTCGAGAATGCCCGTGAACCGATCGCGCTGGCGCTCGCCCAGGAGAAGACCGTCACCGAGCAGATCATCCAGTTGGCGAGCACCGCCCGCGAAGAAGGCGACTACCTCGGTGAACAGTTCATGCAGTGGTTCCTGAAGGAACAGGTGGAGGAGGTCGCCAACATGACGACCCTGCTCACCATCGCCGATCGCGCCGGGTCGAATCTGTTCGACCTGGAGGAATTCGTCGCCCGGGAAATGAGCGGCCCGAGCGACGCCTCCGGCGCGCCTTCGGCGGCGGGCGGCTCCATCTGACGGCATTCGCCGAAAAGGGCTGTCCGGCCCGGCTCCCCTATGAGCCGGGCCTGTTCCCGTTTCGGCAAGATACCCGGTCGAACGCTCTTGACGCCGAGCGGCATGAGCAGGGTTCCCGCGCTTTCCTCAGTAGTTCGGTGAGACTTGCCTTACTTTCCGGCTTTCGACCGGCGAGGGTCGGAAAAGAAGATTCTTCACAGAATTCCGGCGGTAATTCGAGGTCAGCGCAGCGTAACTTGACGCGATCGCAGTCCATCGCGGGAACGCCGTTCGTCGGCCGTCAACGGCGCATCGGTGGCCAGTGCCTCGGACAATCGAGCGCCGAACTCGACCACCGGCTTCACCCACTCGTCGGGATGCCGCTCGCGATCGAGGTCGAACACGGGGACGAGCACGCCGTGCGTGCGGAACGAACCGGCGAATCGCGAACCCTCGCCCAGAGTCAGGCCGCCCTTGGCGTGCACGCGGGCCAGGGCCAGCATCAAATCGTCCTCGTTCTCGGGCCGCACCCAGCGGATGTGCGCCTTCTCGCCCGCGTCCACCCACCACGCCGCACCGATCGCGTCCGCGTCCAGCGCGAGCCGCGCGGACGGCATGATCGCCTGCTTGGCCTGTTCGATGGTCGCCGCCACCTGCGGATCGGGCTCGACACCCTCCGGTACCCACCAGTCGAAGTCCTGGTGCACGGTCACGTCCAGGCTCGCGGCAGGATCGATGACGTCGGCCAGCCGGGGGCCGCCCGCGACGCTCTCCACGGAACTGAGCGAGTCACCGGGCTCGGCGGACTGCGTCCACAGAATCGCCGCGGCCAGATCGGCGGCCGCGTCCGCGCCCTGGAACTGCACCTGCGCACCGACGTAGCCGTTGGGCTCGTCACCGGCACGCACCAGCGCGGCCACCGCGCCGGGTAGCACCGTGGCGAGCACGACCGGACGTTCGGCGGCGACCGCGGGCGACAGCGTCAACCGCGCCGTGGCCGACGGAACGAACTCGCGCAGCGCGACCAGATCGCACTCCGCGGCCAAGCCCTCGAACGGACGCGTGACGGCCTGCGCCGCCTGCTCCAGCGCCGCCCGTCGCTCGGCGAGACGCTGCGCCCGGTTCCCGCCGGGCTTAGGACTGTTGCGCTTGCTCTTACCCACGAGGGGTCAACCTACAGGGTGCTGTGTTGGTTTTCGCATTGCCTGCGGCACTGCGTGTTCGCGGCACTGCTCGATCTCGCTTCGCTCGAAAGCGGGAGTTGGGCCGACGGGTTGTGCTGGGGAGCAGCCTCAGGGCTTTCGGCAGCGCCTTGGGCCTTCGGTGTTGACCACTACGTCGCGGACGTGTGGCGCGCGCACACCACATCGCACCCGCCTCCGAAGTCACCTGACGTGCGCCCCACCAGTCGCCGTGCGTAACGGTTCAGGCGGCGGTGAGCAGTGACTTGGTGCGGCCCGGGTGGTTGGTGGCGACCCAGCTCACGCCGAGGTCGGCACACAGCTGGACGTCGCCGGGGTCGTCGACGGTCCAGCAGTAGGTGGCGCGGCCGGCGGCGGCCGCCTTGTCGACCAGATCGGGATGCTCGCGCAACGTCTTCACCGAGGGGCCGACGGCAGTGGCGCCGACCGTCGTCGCGGCGGACCCGCCCAGGTAGCGCGATGATTCGCCGAGCAGAACGGTGGGCAGCAGCGGCGCGGCGCGGCGAATACGCCAGACCGCGGTGGCCGCGAAGGACATCACCACCGCACGGGAATGGTCGGCCGAGGCGGGGGTGGCGATGCCGAATCGCTGGAGTTCGGCCAGCAGCTTGTTCTCCACGAGCGCGCCGTAGCGGACGGGGTGCTTGGTTTCGATGAACAGCTTGGTCGGCCTGCTGCGCCAGTCCAGCACCAAGCTGATCAGCTCGCTGAGGGTCAGCACCGAGGCGGGCGCGTCGTCGGCGCCGAAGTCCAGCGCCCGCAGTTCGTCCAGAGTCATCTCGCTGACCAGCCCGCTGCCCGAGGAGGTCCGGTCGACCGTACGGTCGTGCACGCACACCAGATGCCCGTCCCTGGTCAGCCGGACATCGCATTCGACGCCGTCGGCGCCTTCCTGGAGCGCCAGCTCATAAGCGGCGAGCGTGTGCTCGGGTCGCGCCCCCGAGGCGCCTCGATGCGCGACGACGAATGGCGCGCGACTGCCCTGGCTCACTTGGCCATAACCTCCTCCTGCTCACGGTCCTGAGCACCGTTGTCCTCGTGCGCGGGCGCGCCGGTGGTCTCGGGCGCCGAGTCGGCAGTGCCGCCCGGATGGACGGGCGCGATCACCGGCACGGCGGGGTCGACCGCGATCAGCCAGCGGCGCACGGCCCGGCCGCGCCCGAGCAGGTCCCGCCCCTCGATCGTCCGCAGCACCCACAAGGTCAGCAGCGCGACCACGGCGGCGACCGCGTCGGTGAACGCCGTGAACAGCACTCCGTCCGCCTTGGCCTGCAACGAGTCCGCGTTCCGCCACAGCAGCGCGGCTAGCGCGACGCCGCCACCGAAAAGCCAGACCGCCCACCAGATCCGAATCGCGCGACGCGACCGCGGGTCACCGCGGAGGGCGGCCACCTCGGTCAGGAAGACCCCCGGCCACAGCAGGTTGAGCACCGGAACCAGGCAACCGAAGGCGAGCAGCCGTGGCGAACGCGGGTCGCGCCGTCCCGCTTCGGCGTAGGCCGCCCGCCTGATCTCGATCAGCCTGCCCACCACCGCTACGGCCGCCAGCAGCGCGAACACGAGCGCCAACGCTCCCGCGACCACGACGAACGCGTCGGAGGCGAACAGCACCGCGGGATTGATCAGGCGCGTGCGGTTATGCAGCAGAACCGAGTAGCGCGCCAGTTCGGCGAGAGCCGCGAGCACGAAGACGCCTGCGGTCGCGACGAGCAGCTTGGTCACCGAGTCGGTGAGCCTGCCGAGCGGATGGCGGGATGCGGACCCGGCCTGCGGCGGCGGGTCGATCAGACCCCAGCGCGGTATCTGGGTGTAGCGGGGCGTCGGCGTGGCCGCGGGCGGTCCGCCGGGCGAGGACGCCCTCCGCGTCCGGTGGTCGGGTTTGCGTGCCACCCAGCGGTAGTTGCGGCGGTCGGCGGGCGCGTCGATCGGCGCGGGCGAGAGGAGCACGCCGCGGCAGCGTGGGCACCAGTGCATCGGCGCCCCTTGCACGGCCCAGCGCGCGCCGCAGCGCGCACAAGGTTGCACCACCGTACTCACCGCGCACCTCGTTCTTTCGTCAGTAGATCTTCGCCTTGTGGTCGCCCTCCGCGACCAGCGGACGGCCCTCCTGCTGCCATGCCACCATGCCGCCGCGGACCTGGATGGCGTCGTATCCGATGTGCGTCAGATATTCGACCACCTGCAGGGAACGGCCGCCTTGCCGACAGACGACATAGAGGTCCGCGTCGTATTCCAGCTCGTCGAGCCGCGCGGGCACGTCGACCATCGGGATGTGGATCGCACCCGGCGCATGTCCGAGCCGCCACTCGCCGTCCTCGCGCACGTCGAGCAGAATCGGTCGCGGTGTGTCGGCCGAGGCGGGCGCTCTGCTGTCGAATTCGGCAGGCACCTCCGCCACCGTGACCGACGGAACGTGGGGGCTCGTCACAGTTCCGATCCTGCCATGGGGGGCGAGGTACCGTGCAGTTCCGGGCCAGGGGAGGAGCTCGACAGCGGCCCGCGACTTCGGGTATGTTCTGCTCTCCGGAACTCGACCACGGCCCCGCTCCATGCTGGTTGTGCATAACTCGGTCGAAGTTATCCACATAATCCACAAGCTGATCCACAAGACGTGGCTATGGACGAGCGCACCACCGAAAGGGTGCGTCTATCGAGCAGCCAATCGATCAGTACCAGACTTTTCCGTACCTCCGGTCCGGAACCCCGGGCTTCGACGTTCGCTCACTGTGCGCCCCGGGTGAGCGATGCGAATGACCGATCCGGGACTCCCCTCCTGACCATCCCGGAGCGGCCATTCGTCGCCGACCTCGGAGCCTGCGGCCGAAGGGGCTCCGATATCTACTTGGACGGGGCCGGCGCGCATTCGGTTCCATGAAAATGAGAACGCCGCCGAAATACCGGGTTACCGTGACGATGGTCGGTAGCCTGGGCTTATGAACGTGAGCAGGGGGCTACTCGACGGAATGGACACGGCCGGACTCAACGTCGCGCTGTCCGAGGCCACGTGCCTCGGCCTCGCGGTGGACGAGGCGGCCAATCAACTACGACTCGACCTCGAAGTGCTGACACTTCCCGAGCACGGCACGGCATCCGAGGACTCCCGGGTCCAAGTGACCTTCACCGGCGTGAGCCGGATTGCCGCGTCACTGCGGACACAGCACTGGGACGACCTGGAGCCCCGGGTGCTGCCACTGCAACTGGATGGCCTGGACGAGGCCATCCGCAGCTTCGGCGGCGGGCGGCTGCACGGCTGGGAATTCATCGACCTGGACGACAGCGGCTGGGCGCTATGGAGCGAGCTGCTCAGCTTCGACACCCGGATCGACGACCACAAATCCGCGCACGTTCTGGAGTTCTCGCAGGAAGAGGGGATCGATCCGCGCGAACTGGACGTCCGGGTGTGGTTCGACGGCATCACCGTTCACGACGTGCAGGGCAAGCAGATCCCGCTGGCGGATTTCATCGCGAATGGAGTCCGCTGGTGGCAGGCACACGACGCGGGCGACCCACGGGCAACCCGGCCCGGCATCGCCCCTCCGCTGTAACCGCCTGTCCCGGACCGAAACGACTCGCGTCACCGGGGCCGCGCATCCGGTCCACCGGATGCGCGGTTTCTCCGTCCGGCCAGGCGCGTCAGGCGCCCAAGCCGACCGGGCAGCTCACGCCGGTAGCGTGCACCGGGCAGTATCCGCCCGGGTTCTTCGCCAGGTACTGCTGGTGATAGCCCTCGGCGTAGTAGAAGGCCGACAGTCCGGGCAGTGCCACGATCTCCGTGGTGATCTCGCCGTATCCCGCCGCGGCGAGTCGCTTTCCGTATGCCTCGGCGGTCGCGCGGGCGAGATCGGCCTGCTCGGCGTCCATAGTGAAGATGGCCGAACGGTACTGGGTGCCACGGTCGTTGCCCTGCCGCATGCCCTGGGTGGGATCGTGGTTCTCCCAGAACTGCTTGAGGACGCCCGCGTAGTCGAGCAACGCGGGATCGAACACGACGAGAACGGATTCCGTGTGGCCCGTCCGCCCGCTGCACACCTCTTCATACGTGGGATTCGATGTGTACCCGCCGACATAGCCGACCGCGGTGGTGTAGACCCCGTCGAGTTCCCAGAATCCCTTCTCGGCCCCCCAGAAACATCCCATCGCGACGACCGCAACCTGCATGCCCTCGGGAAACGGCGGGTGGATCGGGTGACCGTTCACATAGTGGGTATCCGGCACCACGAGCGGCTCGGCCCGGCCGGGCAGAGCCTGTTCGGGCGTGACCATAGCGGGTTCGGGGAGGCTGAGGCGCCCCACTAGTTCGTCGTACCACGACATGGTTCGATGCTACGCGTGCGTTTCCAGTGGTGCCGATGTTCGTGATGTGACGATCCGCGACCCGCCCTCTGTGGGCAGCGTCACCGGAATGCGCGGGCGTCAGCCCAAGTTGGAATCGACCGGGTGTACGAATGATGGTTGGCTGTGCTCTGGACAACGGGCACACCAGCCCGACATAGGAAGGGACATCGTGGCTGAGTACACGCTGCCAGATCTGGATTACGACTACAGCGCCCTGGAGCCCCACATCTCCGGGCAGATCAACGAGCTTCATCATTCCAAGCACCACGCCGCTTACGTCGCCGGTGCGAACGCCGCACTGGAGAAGCTGGAAGCCGCTCGCGAGTCGGGCGATCACAGCGCCATCTTCCTGAACGAGAAGAACCTCGCCTTCCACCTTGGCGGCCACGTCAACCACTCCATCTGGTGGAAGAACCTCTCTCCCAACGGCGGTGACAAGCCGGTCGGCGAGCTGGCCGCGGCGATCGACGACCAGTTCGGCTCGTTCGACAAGTTCCGCGCGCAGTTCACCGCGGCGGCCAACGGTCTGCAAGGCTCCGGCTGGGCGGTGCTCGGCTTCGACACCCTGGGCCAGAAGCTGCTGACCTTCCAGCTCTACGACCAGCAGGCCAACGTCCCGCTCGGCATCATCCCGCTGCTGCAGGTCGACATGTGGGAGCACGCTTTCTACCTGCAGTACAAGAACGTGAAGGCGGACTACGTCACCGCGTTCTGGAACGTCGTCAACTGGGCCGACGTGCAGGAGCGGTTCGCCAAGGCGACCTCGCAGGCCAAGGGCCTCATCTTCGGCTGAGCCCACTCGGCACACCGGTATCGGTCCGCGAATCCGTCGCGCCACGCGCCGCTCGGGTTCGCGGACCGTTCCGTTTCCGGACCGACGCGGGCGCTTTGCCGATCACGCCCGCAGTCGCCGCCGATTCAGATTCGGCGAGGTAGAACGGAATCCCCTCGGTGCACAGCCCGATTGCTTCCCATCCGGCGACGGGCTGCCCGATTGGCACTCTTTGGTACTTGTGTGCCAGGTGACTCGTGGTTCATATTCGGGAATCCACAGAAAAAGGACGGGCAAGGCCGCCCCCGGTGCTACGACGGGAGGCAGAAATGCGCACGAACGAACCCATCGGCATCACGCCGTTCCACTCGCGCGGGTCGCTGCGGGGCTTCGTCATCTCCGGCCGCTGGCCGGACACCACCAAGGAATGGGCCCAAGTCCTCGTACTCGCGGTACGCGTGGCCACGCTTCCCGGGCTGCTGACGACCTCCACGGTGTTCGGTGTGCGCGAGGAGCTACCCGACGACCCTGCCCCCGGCACGGTCGGCCTGGTGATGGCCGAAGGCCCCGTGCTCGGCGAGGAAGCCGTGCAGCCCGGCCGGTTTGCCACGCATGTGCCGCCCGCCCTGTTGATGCTGCATCCCCCGTCCGAAACCCTGCCTTCGCTGCCGGAATGCACGGGCGCGGCATCCGGCTGCGTACTGCTGCCCGGCGTGCCGCATCTGGGACTCGAGCACCGCGCCGCGTGGGCCGAGGCCGAGTCCGATGGCACGGTCACCTCGCTGGTCAGCCGGGTCGGCCTGGACCCGATCAGCCATCCCGACACCGCGGTTCTGGCTATGCTGCTGGCTGCGTGAGGGTAGCCGAAACTCCTCGCGTGGATCGCCAAACTTATTGTGCGCATTGCGATTTCGATTACACCGGGTTGGCGTGGATGATCCGGCGCGGTAGAGTCGCAAACAGCGAAGGGGAGTAGCCCCCAATTACACAGTCGACATACTGACCCGCCGCCCCACGTGGGCCCGGGTCCGGCTGTGTGAACCGGCATCCATCCGGTGGGCGAGACCTTCGGCCTGGACAACCATTTCTGTTGCCAGCCGGAGGCTACCCGTATCTCCGACCGGCAGGCCGGAGACCTTGGAGCAGCCACACATGATCGCCACCGTATTGCTGAGCATCGGCATCGTCTTTCTCGCCGAGCTGGGCGACAAGTCCCAGCTGATGGCGCTGACGTTCGCGCTGCGCTATCGCTGGTGGGTCGTGCTGGGCGGCATCGCGACGGCCACGGCGGCGGTGCATCTGATCTCGGTCGGCGTCGGCCACTTCCTCGGTGCGGCACTGCCCACCCGGGCGATCGCACTCGTCGCCGCGATCACCTTCCTCGCCGTCGGCCTGTGGACTCTGCGCGAACACTTCGGCCCCGCGGACGAGGAGCCGGAGCCGAAGACACCCAAGACCGCGAGCGCGCCGTACTTCGTGGTGCTGTCGGCGTTCCTGCTGGCCGAGCTGGGCGACCGGACCATGTTCGCGACCGCGGCGCTGGCCACCGATTTCGACTGGGCAGGCGTCTGGCTGGGCTCGACGGTCGGCATGGTCGCAGC
The DNA here is from genome assembly GCF_040681325.1 of Nocardia sp. NPDC051787. Classification (NCBI taxonomy): domain Bacteria; kingdom Bacillati; phylum Actinomycetota; class Actinomycetes; order Mycobacteriales; family Nocardiaceae; genus Nocardia; species Nocardia sp. NPDC051787. Next base: position 261,325 of record NZ_JBFAYO010000003.1, on the reverse strand, counting down.
CGACGCGCTCGCCATCGCGGTCGGCATCCTGGTCGGCAAGCACCTGCCAGAGCACGCGATCGGCATCGGCTCGGGCTTGCTGTTCCTCTACTTCGGTGCGGCGACGCTGCTCGGCACCGTCGTACCCACCATGACAGGACCGCTCGTCGCCGCCCTAGCGCTGGCCGCCCCGGCAGCCGCTTTCGGGGTGCTCCTGACTCGGCGGGCTGTCGCAGGCCGGCGGTCCGCCTCCGAACAATCGGCGGCGATCACGGAGTCTGCCCGGATCGCAGCTGGCCGGCCGCCTCGTCGACCCGCGCGTTGATCTCGGCGACGAAGCGCGCCAGCAGTTCGATCTCGGCGGTGTCGTATCCGTCGAGATGTGCCCCGATCGCGGCGCCGAGGCCGGAGAACAGCGCCGCGGCCGCGGCGCTTGCCTCGTCGAGCGCGACGAGGACGCGACGCCGGTCATGCGGATCACGCTCCCGCCGGACATAGCCCGCGCGTTCCAGCCGGTCGATCAACGCGGTCACCGCGCCGCCGCGGGTGATCCCGAGCCGAGCAGCCAAGCTGCCGGGGGTCTGCGGCCCATCTATGCCGAGGACATTGAGACAGCTGAGATCGGTCAGCGTGATCCCGAGGCGCGCCGCCACCGCCGAGTGGAACATGACGGTGCGGGTTGCCTGCACCCGAAGCTGGTTCTGCAACGAAGTCAGGGCCGCGTTCCGGGTTTTCCCTGATGTCACCGCACAGGGCTCCTTTCTACTATCTCTGAAATAGAGAGTCTCTGAAATAGAGAATAATTGAGGACGATAGGAGTTCAGACATGACATCGAAGCGCGCGGTTCTGCTGTGGCTGCTGGTGATCTTCGTCGGCATCCAGTTCGGCGCGGGATGGTATGAGAAACTCGGCATCATCCCGCTGTGGGAGAGCGCCCCGCCCGACCAGGTACTCACCGCGATGGAGGGATCCGGATTCAAGCGAGCCGGGCGGGCGTTCTGGCCGTTCGTATCACCTGTGGTCACACTCCTGTCGCTGATCAATCTGTTCGTCGCGTGGCGCACGCCCGGCCCTTTCCAGCGCTGGTGGATCGCGAGCGCCGCGATCATGGCCTGCTACTCCGCGACAACATACGGCTACTTCGCGACCCAGATGCTGCTGTTCCAGTCCGGCGGCGCCGAATGGACACCCGATCGCGTGGAGTCCTTCGTGGAGCTCTGGACTGCGCTGAACTACCCGCGCATGGCGCTCGGCGGCATCGGCTGGCTGTGCGCCTTGCGTGCGCTGTCGCTGTCGGCCGCCCGTGCGGATCATCCGGCCCCCGCCGGAGTGCAGGCCTGATCACTGCGACCAGGCGGGGTCCGGCGGACCCCGTCAGGGCGCGTGGTCCACCACCGCACACCCGTACAAGCCGCCACCTCGACGCACCAGATCCAGCAGCGGTTCCCGCAGCGCGAGCAGACCGTCCGAGTCACCGGCCGCGATCCGGGCGGTGACCATCGCCCCCACCGCGGCGGCCATGGTCTGGCAGGCGAAGCGCTGGTGTTCGGTACGCGCGTCGAGCACGTCGGCGATCAAACCGACGAACAGCTCCTGCAGCTGGGCACGGCGAGCGATAGCCGCGGATCCCACCGCGAAGACCTCGACCAGGAACAGCCGGGCGCTGGCCGGGTCGTCCACCAGATGCTGGAGGTAGGCGCGCAAGATCCGGTCCATCCGCACCATCGGGTCCGCGTCCGCGCTCGCGGCCGAATCCTCTTCTGGACCAGTGGCCTCGGCGATCCGATCGAGCAGCAGCCGCACGGCGCGCTCGTAGGCCGCCTCGAAACAATCCTCTTTGGAACGGAACTGCTCGTAGAAGGTTTCCCGGGACACCCCGGCCCGCTTCAGGATCGCCGCCACCGACGTTCCGATATAACCGCTTTCGGCCATGGCCTCCGCGGTCGCGATCAGGATCCGCTCGCGCTGTGCGGCGATCACCTGCTCTCGCGGCAGGCCGTGCCTACCGCGCGGGAGGCGTGCGCTGATGGCCGATTCGGTCATGCGGTGACTCCGGTATTCGGTCGAGCGGACTTGGCTGCTCCATTCTGCTGGGTCGTTTCGGGTGGATCGTCCGACAGGGTGTTCACCTGGCCGGACGAACTCGCCGGTTGTGACGCTACCACCGAAGAACACAGTCGTTCGCAAAGAGGTTTGCCGGGGATGAACACCCCGAGGGAGCCGTGCGGTCCCCCTTGCCGAGCACCGGTTAGGGTGCAATTGACGAAGGGCCAACTGGCTGTCACGAACGAGAGGACCATCGTGGAGATTTCGGGTTCCGCCGCCATTGTCACCGGAGGCGCATCGGGCCTAGGCGCCGCCACCGCAAAGCGTTTCGCCGACCTCGGCGCCACCGTCTTCGGCCTTGACGTGCCGCAGTCGATCGAGCGCGCCGGCGACAACGTACCCGCCGGAGTCACCCTCATCGCGGCCGATGTCACCAGCAACGACGACGTCAGCGCGGCCGTCGAGCAGGTCGTCGAGTCGGGCGCGCCGCTGCGCATCGTGGTCAACTGCGCCGGCGTCGGCTGGGCGGGACGCATCCTGTCCAAGAACGGCCCGCACGACCTGGAGCTGTTCCGCACGGTCATCACGGTGAACCTGCTCGGCACCTTCAACGTCATGCGGCTGGCCGCCGACGCGATCGCGAAGACCGAGGCCGTGGACGAGTACGGCCAGCGCGGCGTCATCATCAACACCGCCTCCGTCGCCGCGTTCGAGGGCCAGATCGGCCAGATCGCCTACTCGGCGTCCAAGGGCGGCGTGCACGGTATGACCGTTCCGGCCGCGCGCGACCTGGCCCAGTTCGGCATCCGGGTGAACACCATCGCCCCCGGCATCATCGACACCCCGATGCTGGCCGGCGTCACCGAGGAGTACCGCAAGGGGCTCGAGGCGGGCGTGCCCTTCCCGTCCCGCCTCGGCCGTCCGGACGAGTACGCGCAGCTGTCGCAGTACATCGTCGAGCACGACTACCTGAACGGCGAGACCATCCGCATGGACGGCGCGCTGCGCATGGCCCCGCGGTAATTCCGTTCGACCCGGCTGCGCGCGGTCTGCTCGGCAATGGCCGTGCGCAGCCGCGGGTTCACTCCTGCGGCTTGTGCCCGATGCCGAGGTACGCGGTGGTGGAAAGCGGACAGTTCGGCCGGTACTTCTCCGCGAGATATGTCTGCATGACCGCGGCTCGCTCGGCCCAAACCTCCGCGCTGACGCTGTGGCGCATGAGTTCCAGCGGCGCGCTGCTGCGCACCATGGTTTCCCACATCTGCGCCGGGCTGTCGAAGGTGAGCGCGATCGAATGCCGTTGGATCGACACGGCTTCGAAGCCGGCGCCACGCATCTCCGATTCGAAGACCTCCGGGTTCTCCAGGCTCAGGAAATTCGGCTGCGGCTCCTGGATGTCCGGGTCGGCCGCGGCCAAGGCGCCGAACATCATCCGCATCAGCGGCGAGTCCGCGACCGGTGCCCAGCTCGACACCACCGCCGTGCCGCCCGGCCGCAACACCCGGAACAACTCGGCGAATCCCCTGGCTCGCTCGGGGAAGAACATCAGACCGAACATCGAGAACCCGGCGTCGAACCGATCGGACTCGAACGGCAGGTTCTGCCCGTCACCCACCTGGGCGCGGATATTGGTCAGCCCGGCGGCAGCGGCGTCCTGCGCCAGCCGCGCGATCATCGGCTCGGAGAAATCGATCGCCTCGACCACCGCCACCTGCTCGGCGGCCAGCAGGCTGAGCGTGCCCGGACCCGCTGCCACGTCCACCACCTGCGACTCGGGCGACAACGAGGCGAACTCGAGCGCACGGGCCGAGAACGGCCGCATGATCGCGGGCGCGAACTCGGCGTATCCGTCGGCGACGAGGTCCCACGGCTCGGCGACGGCAAGCGGGTTTCCGGACATGTTCCGATGATCCTTTCAGTCGTCCCATCTAACCGCGCCACACCGGGACGAACTCCCCAGTTCTGCGAATATGCCATCTCGACAGGCCGGGCGACCGCGAAACGGCCGCAACATCATCCGGCGGACCTGCCGCGACCGGAGGACAGCACGGTCCTCCGGTCGCGGATGGTTCACAGTGTGCGGGTGAGCCGGTCGGTGAGGATGTGCGCGAAGTGCGCCGGATCCTTCAGCTCGCCGCCCTCGGCCAGCACCGCCGTGCCGAAGAGCAGTTCGGCGGTTTCGGACAGCTCGGTCGCGGTGCCCGCGTCGGCCTCCTCCTTCTTCGCCGCGTACGCGTCGCGCAGGCCGGTGACCAGCGGGTGGGTCGGGTTGAGCTCCAGAATCCGCTTGGTCTCCGGCAACACCTGCCCCGACGCGCGATACATCCGCTCCAGCATCGGCGTGAAGTCGAAGACGTCACCGACCAGGCACGCAGGCGAGGTGGTGAGCCGGTTGGTCAGGCGGACCTCCTTGACGGTCTCCTCCAGCGTCTTGCCCAGCCAGGCCAGCACGTCGGCGAAGTCCTTGTCCTGCTGCTCGCGCAGCGCCTCGGAGGCCTTCTTCTCCTCTTCGGTCTCCAGGTCGACCTCACCCTTGGCGATGGACTGGAACGCCTTGCCGTCGAATTCCGGCACCGAGCCGACCCACATCTCGTCGACCGGGTCGGTCAGAATCAGTACCTCGCGGCCCTTGGCCAGGAACGCCTCCAGGTGCGGGGAGCTCTCGACCTGCTGGCGGGTCTCGCCGGTCATGTAGTAGATCTTGTCCTGGCCTTCGGGCATCCGCTGCACATACTCGGCGAGCGTGGTCAGCTCGGTCTCCGAGTTCGTCGACGCGAACGACGAGACCTGCAGAATCGTCTCGCGATTGTCGAAGTCCGCGAGCAGGCCCTCCTTGAGAACGCGGCCGAACTCCTTCCAGAACGTCTGGTACTTGGCCTGGTCCTCGGCGCCCTGCAGATCCTTCACCGTGGAGAGCACCTTCTTCACCAGGCGCTTGCGGATCATCTGGATCTGCCGGTCCTGCTGCAGGATCTCGCGGGAGACGTTGAGCGACAGGTCCTGCGCGTCCACCACACCCTTGACGAAGCGCAGGTACTCCGGCATCAGCTCTTCGCAGTTGTCCATGATGAACACCCGCTTGACGTAGAGCTGCACACCGCGTTTGTGCTCGCGGGTGAACAGGTCGAACGGCGCGTGCGACGGAATGAACAGCAGCGCCTGGTACTCGAAGGTGCCCTCGGCCTTCAGCGGGATGATCTCCAGCGGATCGTCCCACCCATGGCTGACGTGCTTGTAGAACTCCTTGTACTCCTCGTCGCTGACCTCGCTCTTGGGGCGGGTCCACAGCGCCTTCATGGAGTTGAACGTCTGGTCTTCGAGGACCGTCTTCTCCTCGGCGTCCTCGCCCTCGCCTTCGGTGATCGTCCGCTCGACCTGCATGCGAATCGGCCAGGCGATGAAGTCGGAGTACTTCTTGACGATCTCCCGCAGCTTCCACTCCAGGGTGTAGTCGAAGAGGTGGTCCTCCTCGTCGACCGGCTTCAGGTGGAGTGCGACGGACGTGCCCTGCGGTGGCTCGGCCAGCTCTTCGATCGTGTACGTGGAGCTGCCCGCGTTCGCTTCCCACCGGGTGCCGGTGGTCTCGCCCGCGCGGCGGGTGGTGAGCGTGACCTTGTCGGCGACCATGAAGGTGGAGTAGAAGCCGATGCCGAACTGGCCGATCAGCTCCTCGGCGGCGGCCTCGGATTTGGCCTCCTTCAGCTTCTTGCGCAGCTCGGCGGTACCGGACTTGGCGAGGGTGCCGATCAGATCTACCACCTCGGCGCGCGACATACCGATGCCGTTGTCCCGAACGGTCAGGATCCGGTTGTCCTTGTCGACCTCCAGATCGATGTGCAGATCGGAGGTGTCGACGTGCAGATCCTTGTCCCGGAAGGACTCCAGCCGCAGCTTGTCCAGCGCGTCGGAGGAGTTCGAGATCAGCTCCCGCAGGAAGGTGTCCTTGTTGGAGTAGACCGAATGGATCATCAGCTCGAGCAGCTGATGCGTCTCTGCCTGGAACTCGAGTTTTTCGACGTGCTCTGTCACGTCGCGATGGTACCGCCGCGGCCGAGCGACGGGACCGAAGGAGGTAGTGCGGACACGTGCCGGAAATCGGCCAGACCAGGAACCTCCAGATCGGCGCGGGTCGTCATCCACTCACGCAACACCTGGGTGGCGCGGACATCGTCCTCGTTGTACTCCAGCAGCCGGGTGCGCTGGGCCGGATCGGGCGCGCCGTCGTAGCCGACCGCGAGTCGATACCAGCTCATCGACGCCTCGCCGCTCGCCTCCGGATCGCGCCAGGCGAATCCGGCGACCGGAGCGATCTTCTTCAGTCCCTTGCCATTCGGGCAGATGAATTGGTCGGAGACGGCCTGGAACATGTCCACCCACTGCGGTCCGTCCACGAACGCGCGCACCTGCTCCACGGTCGGCACGCCCGGTCGCCCCGCGAACCGCCGCGCCGACTCGTACAGCCATTTGTCCTCGGCGGTGCGCGAATAGCAATAGGCGGCGAACGTTTTCCCGGCCGCGGCCGCCGCGGCGCGCACTGTCATCAGCCAGGTCCAGAACTCGCCGAACGAGCGGCCCTCGTCCTCGGTGGGCAGCGGGTCCCAGGTCACGAACGGGCGGTACACGCCGTCCAGCAGCGTGCCCCACAGGTAGGCGCCGTGCTCCTGGAAGCTTTCCAGGTCGACGTCGACCTCCACGTCGGCCCGCCGGACCCGCACCGGCTCGACTCGGCGGACCAGCGCCGCACCCGCGATCCAGGCCCGGGCGGTCACCACCGCCTCGTCGAACGGACCGTGCTGCCAGTCCTCGGGATCGGCGCCGACCCAGGCGGCCAGTTCGTCGATCGTCTCCACGCCGTGCCTGCGCAGCACCTCGGCGCGCGAACCGGGCGCCACCAAGCTGACGTCGCGGCGCTCGATCAGCCAGCCCTCGCAGCTCGGCCCCTCGATGCCCCTGGTCCACCATGGGCACTGCCTGCACTCGGGCACCTTGGACGGAACGGTCGGCAGCTCGCCGCGCACCACCGCGATCCGGTCGGCGTAGCGGCGGTCGTAGTCGGCCAGCAGCGGCGCGAGGTCGTGCACCAGGATGCGGTCGAAGTCGAAGCCGATCACGCCGCCGACCACCGCCGGACTGGCCAATCCGTGGCGCTGCAGCATTCGGTGCAGGTGGGCGAGCCGCTGCTGGTCGCGGGGCTGCTGGCGCAGTTTCCGGTACGGATCCGGTTGTGGATTCCAGTGATACGGATCCGTGGTGGTCGGGTGGAAGTCCGCCGGTTCCGGTTGGCGCGGGTCGGTCACCTTGTGGTTCACCACGATGATCGGGATGTATCCGCCGCGCTCCTGGTCACGCAGCAGGATCTCCGACCCGCCGCGCCGACCCGTCTCCGGCTCCTGCGGCAGCAGCCCGCCCCAGATGCGTAGTGCGCCAGCGGCACAGGCGCGCATCGTCGCTTCGGCCCGCTCGGCGGCGCGCAGTTCCGGATCGATCACCACCCAGGCGTCAGGTGCCGCCGAGATCAGTGCGTCGCGTACCCGGCTGCGGTGCGAGGCGGCGGCATCTCTGCGCTGGCGCACGCCCGCGTCCTCGACGATTCCCGTCAACGCCTCGGGATGCGCCGAGTCCAGACGCAGGCGGTGGCGGCATCCGATCAGCGCCCTGGCATCGATGAAGGCGGGCGGCACGTCGGCGGGCCGATCCACAGCCGAGCCGTTGCGCTTGCGACCATCCTGGTCACCGATGTCCGAATCCACGCTATGCAGTATGGTCCCTCCCCCCGACAACTCCGCTGGCAACTATGCGGACAGCGCGGGCCGTCTGGTTTTGCACCGCCTACGGCACAGCATCACGACGCGTGGGAACGCACTACCCTCGCAGCCGTGAGCATCGACCCGATAGGGTAGCGGCGAACTGTGTGACATGGGCGGACGGGCTTCCCCGGCGTCGTACTGCCATGGCGAACCAGCATGACGGAGGGCCTTCGATGGGGTTGTTCACGAAGCGCAAACGGCGGCCGAGCCGCAGGGCCGAGGCGAAAGCCCTCAAGCACAGGGCCGTGATCGAGGCCAAGCTCGCCGCCAAGAACGACCGCAAAGCCCGCCGCGCCGAGGCGCGCACCCAGCGCAAGGTCGCCAAGGCCCAGATCGCCGCGCTCCAGGCGGAGGAGAAGGCCGCGCTGAAGGTGGCGGCCAAGGCCGAGCGTGATCCGTTCAGCGCGAGTCAGGTGAAGAAGTACCTGGGCGTGGCGCGCGTGCTCATCCCGGTCCTCGCCCCGCTCGCCTACCGCGGTGCGACGTTCCTGCGCGGTCGGCTCGACACCCGCCGCGCCCAGCAGCTCGGCATCGGTATCGACCAGCTCGGCGACTTCACCGGGCACGGCGGGAAGCTCCAGGCCAGGATCGCGAACGCGGAAGCGGCGCTGGAGAAGGTCGGCACGCAGGACGGCAAGGACAAGGGCGAGACGCAGAAGTTCACCGCCGCCACCAAGGACCGTCTCGGCAGCCTCACCGCCGCCGTGCGCACCTCCGACCAGATGCCGGCCCATCGACGCCGCGCGGTGCACGCGTCGATCGCCCACGAGCTGTCCGGAATCGAGGCCGACATCCTGGCCCGGCTCGGCGTGCGCTGAGCCGAACCATCCGATGTCCCCGCACCTGATCGCCGGCCGCCTGCGCGGTGGGCTGGTCGGTGCGCTCGTCGCGACGCTCGCCGTCGCGGCGCACGGCGCCGCGGGCGGGGGTGTTCCCGACTCGACCGAGCTGACGCTGCTGTTGCTGATCGCCGTCGCGGTGGGGTCGGCCGCGGGCACGGCGTCGGCACGTCCCGATCCTGTGCTGGTCGGATTGCTCGGGCTGGGTCAACTGGCAAGCCATGCCGCGCTGTCGGGTCTGCTCGGGCACCACCACGCCGGGCACGGAACCAGCGGCGCCACAACGGTTCTCACACTGCCGACCGGGTGGATGCTGTTCGCGCATGCCCTCGCGACGCTCGGCTGCGCGATTCTGATCGTGCTCGCTGGGCGGCTCTACACCGTGGCCTCCGGCGCGCTGCGCGCGCTATTCGCCCCTCCGCGGGCAGCGCGGATCGGCGGCGCGCCGCACTGGCCGGATCCCGGGGTTCCGCCCTATCGCTGTGCTCCGAGCGGCGCGATCGGTCCTCGCGCGCCACCGGTGTCGGCCTGATTACCCGACACCACTTCCTTTCGCACAGAAGGCTTTTTCAGCATGCTCAGCTCGATTTCGCGCGCCGTCGGCACGACGGCCGCCGCGGCGGGACTCGTCCTGCTCGCCTGCGGCACCGCCGCGGCACATGTCACGGTGGACGCGCCCGGCGCGACACAGGGCGGATACACCGTCGCCACCTTCCGGGTGCCCACCGAGTCCGACACGGCGAGCACCACGGCGCTCACCGTCACTCTGCCCAATCTGAAATCCGCTCGGACCGAGCCCATTCCAGGGTGGTCGGCTAGGGTCGAACGCAACGACAAGTCCGAGGTCACCGCCGTCACCTGGACCGCCGACCCCGGCGCGCCCGGCATTCCACCTGGTCAATTCCAGCGTTTCGCGGTGTCGGTCGGCCCGCTGCCCAAGCAGGATTCGGTCAGCTTTCCCGCCGCGCAGACCTACTCCGACGGCAAGGTGGTCAGCTGGGACCAGCCCGTTGACAACGACCGCGACGAGCCCGAGCACCCGGCGCCGTCGGTGACTCTCAGCGCGCGCGACGACCATGAGGCAGATGGGCACAGGGTGGACAGCGAGGCCGCCGACGACGAGGCCGGCCATGCCGACGACACCGCCCGCTGGCTCGGCGGTATCGGCCTCGCGCTCGGCGTGCTCGCCGTCGCGCTCGGTGTCGGCAACGTGATCCGAGGGCGGCGCTCATGATCCGCCGCGTGCTCACCGCCGTGGTCGCGGCCCTGTTCCTACTCGGATTCGGTATCGCCGCGACGGGAGTCGCCGCCGCGCATTCCGCGGCCACCGGCAGCGTTCCGGAGGACAACGCCACGATCGACACCGGACCGGCCCGGGCCAGCGTCACCTTCAACGAAGAGCTGCAACCCAGCTTCCCGTCGCTCACCGTCGTCGGCCCGGACGGCAACCTCTGGTCCAAGGGCGACCCGGTGGTCGAGGGCAAGACGGTCAGCGTGGCCGTCGGCGAGCTGGGCCCGGTCGGCGAGTACACCATCGCCTACCGGGTGACCTCGGCCGACGGCCACCCGGTCAGCGGCAAACGGCACTTCACGCTCAGTAAGCCCGGCAGCGGCACGCCAGGTCCCAAGCCGAACGCCAAAGCAGGCGAGAGCGCGGAGGACTCGGGCGGGGTTCCGCTGTGGGTGTTCGTCGCCGGCGCGATCGTGCTCTTCGGTGGCGGGCTCGCATTCGCGTTGTTCGGCGGCAGGAGCCGCAGCCCGAAGCGGTGAACGAGGCGAAGATCGGCGGCCGGGGCGCACGAAGGGCCGCCGGCCGGCCACCCTGGCCCGCGCTGCTGCTCACCGTCCCGTCCGGGCTGCTCGGCGTAGCGCTCGCCTGGATCTTGGTCCTACCGGGCCCGCTGCCCGCCGAGGCGGTGGTCCGGGTGGCAGCCGACGGCGTCGGGGCGACCGCGCTCGGGTTGGCCGCGCTGCCAAGAGTGGCGCCGCGGCTGCGGACACCGTGGCGATTGCTGGCGGTCCTCGCCGGGGTTTGGGCGATCGCGGAGTTCGCCGTGCTCGTCTTCGAGGCGGCGGACGTGGTCGGTGTTCCGGTCGCCGACCTCGGCGCCGAGGAGTTCGGCACCTATCTGGTCGATGTGAGCGGCGGGCAGGTCGGGATAGCGATCCTGATCGGCGTCGGGGCCGTGGCGGGCGGATCCGCGCTCGCTTTCCGGCGGCCCGAGTCCGCCTCGGGTGACCTGGTGCTGGTGTTCGCGGCGGTCGTGTTGGCCTTGCGCCCGATCACCGGGCACATGTCGCAGCAGCTGTTCGGCTCGGTGCTCGCGGCGGTGCACGCGTTGGCGGCGGCCGCCTGGTTCGGTTTGCTGATCGCGCTCGCACTGGTGGTCCGGACCCGCGGTGAGTGGGCGGTCGTGCTGCCCAGATATTCGGCGGTGGCGCTGCCCTTGGTGGCGACGGTGGCGGTGACGGGATTGCTGAACGGGCTGATCCGGGTCGGCGGGATCGTTCCGTTCGTCACGACCGGTTACGGCAGGATCTTGCTCGCCAAGACCGTGGTGCTGCTCGGACTGCTCGCGCTCGGCTGGTGGTGGCGGCGCAGCTGGGTGCCGCGGGCGGCCGACCACCGGATGGGCGCGGAGGCTTCGCTGCGCCGGGCGGTCGCCGAGGTCGTCGTGATGGCGCTGGCATTCGGGCTGGCCGCGACGCTGGCGGTCACCGCATGAATCGGTGTCGTCCTGCCCCGGTTAGGGTTTCCGTATGACCGAAGTGAAGATCGTCGAGGATTGCGTTGCCTCGGCGGAGTCCGCGTTCGCGTATGTGAACGACTACCAAAATCTGCCGCGCTTCCTGCACGGCGTCGAATCCTTCACACCGGTCGGCGAGCAGACGGAAGGACTCGGAGCCACCTTCGACGGGCACATGAAGCTGGGACCCGCCTCGCTGAAGTCGCGGATCGAAGTGATCCGGTGGGAGAAGGACTACGCCATCGGGGTGAAGTCCATCAAGGGTTTCGAGATCGAGTCGACCTTCCTGTTCCACGCCAAGGGTGACGCTCAGTGCACCGTCGACGCGATCGTGGACTACCGGGTACCGGGCGGCCTGGCCGGGCGCGCGCTCGGCAAGACCATCGAGCCATTCGTGAAGATCGCCGTGCAGCACACCACACAGAACCTGGTGACGCAGATCGCCGCGTTCCACGCCGCGCGCTCTGTTTGATCCGCGGCTCCAGCGGCTCTGAGTGTTCGCGACCGACTTATGGCTCGCTCCGAGCACGCGCCGCTGTCGACTGCGTCTCGGACATTCCGGCTGGAGTGAGCGCGCTTGCGCGAGCGATATCGAGGTCGGGATGCTGGAACCGTGAGCGCGACACCCTCCTTGACTCAGCGGCTCGGCTATATCTGCGGCCGCACGCTGCCGGACTCGATGTCCGATTGGGTGCGTGCGGACCTGGTCGGTCCCGGTGCGACGCGACGTTATCTGGTGCGGTTCCTGGTGCCGGTGCTTCCGGTGCTCATGCTGTTCCTGCTGCTGCCGGGGCCGCTGTGGATGGGCCTGGCGATGATGGCGCTGCTGTATCTGCCGCTGATCTACTTCACGGTGGCGCTGCTGTACGTCTACCGGCGGCACCGGCTGATCAAACACGGTCTCGACCCCGCGCTCGCGGACGCCGGCGCCCGCCGCCGGACCGAACGCGAACGCCTCGACTACGAGCGCAGGCACGGCCGCTCCACCTAGTCGGGTGACGGTTTTCGGTGGGTGGCAACCGCACGCGTGAACTAGCGGTGGCTTATATCACAGGCATAGCCTGTATGCATGAAAACCCCCACGGTAAGGCAGCGGATCGCCTATGATCTCGGCCGCGAACTCCCCGAGGAGCTGCACGAGTGGGTCATTCACGACCTCGTCGGACACGGGGCCATGGAGCGATATCTCGTCCGGTTTCTGGGGCCGATCATCCCGTTCTTCGCCTTGGTGCTGCTGTTCCCCGGGCCGCTACCTCTCAAGATCGGCTTGATCGTGATGATGATCGTTCCCCTGGTCGTCTTCACCGTCGCGCTCAGCTACGTCTGGCGCCGATTCCGCCTGGTCCAGCACGGCTTGAATCCGGAACTGGTCGATCACGGCAAGATCTCCGAACACGAGCGGGAGCTATACGAACTGCGCTACGGCCACCGATAGCCCGCAGATTGCCCAACGCACTACGCGCGGTAAGTCACCACGCGCCGAGATGCCGCGCGGCCGTGCGCGAGCCATTAGGGGGCCGCGAGTACACAGCGTCGCGGGCGCTGCACAATAGGCACCGTGAATGTAATCGCCACCGCCGACCTAGCCGATGAGATCGGCCCCGAGATCCGCAGCTGCGACACGCAGTTCATTCAGTTCGGCGGGCGCGCGGCGTTCTCCGGACGCATCACCACCATCCGCTGCTTCCAGGACAATCTGCTGGTGAAGCAGACGCTCGGCGAACCGGGCGAAGGCAAGGTGCTGGTGGTCGACGGCGGCGCGAGCGTGCACACCGCGCTGGTCGGCGACATCATCGCCGGGCGCGGTGTCGACAACGGCTGGGCAGGCGTGATCGTCAACGGCGCGGTCCGCGACTCCGCCATCCTGCGCACCCTCGACATCGGCATCAAGGCGCTGGGCACCAACCCGCGCAAGAGCACCCAGACCGGCAGCGGCGAGCGCGATGCGCCGGTCGAATTCGGCGGGGTCGCCTTCGGCCCCGGCGAGATGCTCTACAGCGATCACGACGGCATCGTCGTGCGCGCCGAGGACTGACGCGGCGGTCCCATCCGCCGCCACTGGGGCCGCGGTCAGCCGGACACCCTGGCCTTGTGACCGGCCAGGGCGACCACGTCACCGACGTGCAACTGCCGTCCGCGACGCAGTTCGACCTCGTCGTTCACTCGCACCAATCCGGCGGCGATCACGGTTTTTGCCTCCGAACCGGATTCGATCAGGTTGGCCAGTTTCAGAAACTGACCGAGCCGAATGACGTCGTCATCGATCGGCACATCGACTGGTTCTGACATGGGGTAAATACTTACTCCCCCACCCGCGCTCACCAGACACCGCCCTACGCCCCCAGCGATCCATCAGCAACCACCGACTCGGCGAGCACTGACACGCCGCCCCACAGGCGTGGCAAATCTGACACACCTGCGTACACACTGGTTCCGTGACGTCCACGCAAGCCCAGCAACACATCGATACCGAGCCGCCTCCGGACAGACCGACCCCACCGGTCCCGCACCGTGGGCACGGACGACTTTCGGAAGTGCCGCATATCGCGGGATTGACACTCGGTGTGTTCGCGGTGCTGTGCTTCCTCTGGAGCCTTTCGCCCGGACTTCGTTTCCTGACTCAGGTGCCGCGCCGCTATATCGACGACTATTACTTCGACGCGCCGGACACCAATTTGATGTGGGCGCTGCTCGTCGGATTGCTGGCGGGCGCGATCACCAGCCGGAAACGAATCGCCTGGTGGTTGCTGGTCACTTATCTCGCGAGCTACACGGTCGGAAACATCGTCACCTTCACCGAGCAGGGCAATATCAACGCGCTGGTCGCCATGGTGCTGCACCTCACGGTGATCGGCGTACTCATCGCGGCGTGGCCGGAGTTCTACACCAAGGTGCGCCGGGGCGCGGGTTGGAAAGCGCTCGGTGTGCTGGTCGGCGGCTTGGCCGTCGGCGCCCTGCTCGGCTGGGGCCTGGTGGAGTTGTTCCCCGGCACCCTTCCGCCGGGCGTGCAGCGACCCGCCTGGGCTCTGTACCGGGTGACCGCAGCGGTGCTGGCGGACAACGAACACTTCGACGGTCATCCGCGGCCGTTCGTCAACTTCCTGCTCGGCCTGTTCGGCGCCGTCGCGCTGCTGGCCGCCGTGCTGATCCTGCTGCGTTCACAGCGCGCGGCCAACGCCATGACCGGGACCGACGAGTCGGCGATCCGCGGGCTGCTGGAACGCTCGGACGTGGAGGATTCGCTCGGTTACTTCGCCACCCGCCGGGACAAGGCGGTGGTGTTCGCACCGAGCGGCAAGGCGGCCGTGACCTACCGGGTGGAGCTGGGTGTCTGCCTGGCCAGCGGCGACCCGATCGGCATCCGCGAGGCCTGGCCGCAGGCGATCGATGCATGGCTGCGCTTGGCCGACCGATTCGGATGGGCCCCCGCGGTGATGGGCGCGAGTGAACTCGGCGCGACGGCGTATCGGCGCGCGGGCCTTTCCGTGCTGCGCCTCGGCGACGAGGCCATTCTGGACACCAGGAACTTCTCGCTGGCCGGGCCGGAGATGAAACCGGTGCGCCAGGCCGCGAACCGGCTGCGCAAGCACGGCGTCGGGGTGCGCATTCGCCGACACCGCGATATCCCCGCGGAGGAGTTCCCCCAGATCATCGCCCGGGCGGACAGCTGGCGCGACACCGCGACCGAGCGCGGGTTCTCCATGGCCCTCGGGCGATTGGGCGATCCGTTGGACGGCGATTGCCTGCTGGTCGAGGCGGTCGATCCGCAGGGTCGGGTACTCGGCATGCTGTCGCTGGTCCCTTGGGGCCGCACCGGCGTCTCCCTGGAGTTGATGCGCCGCGATCCCCATGGCCCCAATGGCGTGATGGAGCTGATGATCTCGCAGCTCGGGCTGAACTCCGACCAGTACGCCATCACCAAGGTGTCGCTGAACTTCGCGGTGTTCCGCTCGGTGTTCGAGGAGGGCGGCCGGATCGGCGCCGGTCCCGTGCTGCGCTTGTGGCGCGGCGTGCTGTTGTTCTTCTCGCGCTGGTGGCAGCTGGAGGCGCTGTATCGCTCGAACGTCAAATACCAGCCACACTGGGCTCCCCGGTTCTTCCTGTTCGAAGAACGCAGGCAGCTGCCGCGGGTCGCGGTGGCCAGCGCACTGGCCGAGGGTTTCCTCCCACGACTCGGCAAGGAGACCGGCGCTGCGACGCACACCGGCGTGCACACCGCGGTACCCACGACGATGACGGGCCTGCACGCCGACGGCAGCCCCCCGGAGATCTCGGAGATTCCGGGCGAGGAGGAGCTTCCGCGCAGGCCCGAGCAGGTTCGCGTGCGCATGGACAAGCTTGCGCGCCTTGCCGATTCCGGTATCGACCCCTACCCGATCGCCTACCCGCCGACGCACACCGTTGCCGAGGCACGGCGTTCGCCGCGCGGCACCACCGTCCGGGTCTGCGGCAGGCTGCTGCGCATTCGCGACTACGGCGGCGTGATTTTCGCGGTGGTGCGCGACTGGACCGACGACATCCAACTGATGATCGATCGCGACCGGGTCGGCGCCGAACGCAGCGTCGAGTTCGGCGAGTTCTTCGATCTCGGCGACCTGATCGAGGTGAGCGGCCAGATCGGGCAGAGCAGGCGCGGTGAGCTGTCGCTGCTCGCGGCGGACTGGCGGATGCTGGGCAAGTGCCTGCACCCGTTGCCGGACAAGTGGAAAGGCCTGTCCGATCCCGAAGCCAGGGTGCGGCAGCGCTACGTCGACATGGCGATCAACACCGAGATACGCGAGGTGCTGGCCAAGCGCAGCGCGGTAGTGCGCTCGCTGCGGGATTCGTTGAACTCCTGGGGATATCTGGAGATAGAGACACCGATCCTGCAACGAGTGCACGGCGGCGCCAACGCGACGCCGTTCGTCACCCACATCAACGCCTACGACCTCGATCTCTACCTGCGTATCGCGCCTGAGCTCTACCTGAAGCGTTTGTGCGTCGGCGGTATGGAGAAGGTATTCGAGATCGGGCGGACCTTCCGCAACGAGGGCGTCGACTTCAGCCACAACCCCGAGTTCACCATCCTGGAGGCGTACGAGGCGCACAGCGATTACGAGCGCATGATGCACCTGTGCCGTCAGCTGATCCAGAACGCCGCGATCGCGGCCAACGGTGCGATGGTGGCGTTGCGGCCCACTGGGAACGGCGCGTTCGAGGAGGTGGACATCTCCGGCGAGTGGCGCGTGATGACGGTGCACGGCGCGGTGTCCGACGCGATCGGCGCCGTGATCACGCCGGAGACCGGGGTCGAGGAACTACGCGAGCTGTGCGACAAGGCCGACGTGCCCTATCAGCACGGCTGGGACGCGGGCCAGGTGGTGCTGGAGATGTATGAGCACCTGGTCGAGTCCCGCACCGAGGAACCGACGTTCTACATCGACTTCCCGACCTCGGTGTCCCCGCTGACCAGGCAGCATCGCAGCATCCCCGGCGTCACCGAGCGCTGGGACCTGGTCGCGTGGGGGGTCGAGCTCGGCACCGCCTACAGCGAACTCACCGACCCGGTGGAGCAGCGCCGCAGGCTCACCGAGCAGTCGCTGCTCGCGGCGGGCGGCGACCCGGAAGCGATGGAACTCGACGAGGACTTCTTGCAGGCGCTCGAGCACGCGATGCCGCCCACCGGCGGGCTCGGGATGGGCGTGGACCGGATCGTCATGCTGATCACCGGACGGAGCATTCGCGAGACGCTGGCGTTCCCGCTGGTGAAGCCACGCTGACCAGGTCTTCCGGGTGATCGGTGCTCATCCGGCGAATCGGACGGCTAGGCTTGGACATTCGGCTCCGGGAGGAAGCCGATATACCTTAAGGGGTTTGATATGTACCTTGATCTGCTGGCCAACGCGAGTCTGCTGGACCACTCCGTGTGGGCGAGCCCGGACGTGTGGATGAGTTCGGCGACCGAGCTCGCCGCCAAAAAGAAGAAGAGCAGCAAAGGCGGGTTGATCATCGGCGCGATCTGCTGCCTGTTGGTCGTCGCGCTGATCATCGGCGGTATCTACCTGTTGACCAAGCGGAAGAAGAACACCTAGCGGCGGACGGCCCGGCTCGCGCGCGGCGAACCGGGCATCCTTCGCCGGCCGTGGCGCTACAGCGCCGTACGCTCGGCGGCCATCTCCGCTTCCAACAGCATTTCGTCGTCGAGGTCGGCGCCGTGCGCGCTCGGCGGAACCGACTTCAACACGACCACCGCGGCCACCAGCGCGGCGACCACCAGTGCGGCGCCGATCCAGAACGCGAGCTGGAACCCGCTGGTCAGCGCCTCGGGAGCCGAGATGCCCTGTGCCAGGCGATGTTCGGACCGGCTCGCCGACAAGGTGGCCAGCACCGCGAGACCCAGCGCGCCGCCGACCTGCATGGTGGTGTTGGCCAGGCCCGAGGCCAAGCCGGCCTCCTGCGGCTCGACCCCCGACATCGCCAGGTTCATCAGCGCGGGGAACGCCAGGCCGGCGCCCGTGCCGAACAGCACCATGGGGCCGAAGATGTGCAGCCAGTAGTTGCCGTCCACCGGTGCCTGGGTCAGCCACAGCAGTGCGGCCAGGATCAGGAGCAGGCCGGGGATCAGCACCTTGCGCGCGCCGAACCGCATCACCAGATGCTCGGAGTACCGCACCGACAGCACACCCATGATCGCCGCCACCGGGAAGAACGCCAGACCCAGTTGCATCGGCTCGTAGCCGAGCACCTGCTTCAGGTACAGCGAGCCCATGAAGAACATGCCGAACATGCCCGCCACGGTGAGCACCTGGATCACGTTGGCGCCGGAGAGGTTTCGTGAACGGAAGATCCGCAGCGGCATCAACGGGGTCCGCGCCGTCGCCTCCCGGAGCACGAATCCGGCGAGCAGCAGCAAGGATACGGTGCCGAGGCCCAGCGTGACCGGGTCGGTCCAGCCGTACTCCGCGGCAGGTTTGACGATGGTGTACACGCCGAGCATCAGCGCCGCGGTGATCAGCACCGCACCCGGAATGTCCGCGCCGTCCTTCAGACCCGCGCCTTGGTCCTTGTCCAGGATCTTCACCGCGCCCACGCCGACAGCGATGCCGATCGGCAGGTTGACCAGGAAGATCAGCCGCCAGTCCAGGGCGGTGAGCACACCGCCGAGCAGCAGGCCGATGGCGCCGCCCGCCGACGCGACGAAGGCGTAGCGACCGATCGCCTTCGCCTGATCCCGCGGATCCGGGAACATCGCGAAGATCATGCCCAGGATGACCGCCGAGGTCATCGCGCCGCCGATGCCCTGCAGGAAGCGGGCCGCGATCAGGGTCACCTCGTTGACCGCCAGGCCGCACAGCGCCGAGGCGAGCGTGAACACCACCAGCCCGGACAGGAACATGGTGCGGCGGCCGATCAGGTCACCGAGCCGGCCTGCCAGCATCAGCAGGCCACCGAAGGAGATCAGGTACCCGTTCACCACCCAGGCCAGACCGGCCGCGGTGAACCCGAGGTCCGTCTGGATGTCCGCCAGGGCGACGTTCACGATCGTGGCGTCGAGCACGATCATCAGCATTCCGCCGCACAGGACGTACAGCGCGAGCCAGGCCCGGCGATCCGGCACTCCGGCCTCCCTTGGTCGTTCTCTTGCTTCCGCCACTGTCTGCGCCTTCCACCCAAACGATCGTTACCGTGGCACGCTATCAACAGTTAGTCCTAAAAGACAACTAATTAATTCAGTTGAAGAATCGACTGATATGATGTATTCCATGAAGGCCGCCCCTGAGCATCGCACCAAACGCAGCTATCACGACGCCTGCGGCACTGCCCGTGCCCTGGACCTGGTGGGCGAGCGCTGGACGCTGCTCGTGGTACGCGAACTGCTGCTCGGGCCGAAGCGCTTCACCGATCTGCGCGCCGGGTTGCCCGCGATCAGCCCCAACGTGCTGTCCCAGCGCCTCGACGAACTCGCGCAGGCCGGGGTGGTGCGCAAGCGCAAGCTGCCGCCGCCGGTGAGCACGGCGGTCTACGACCTCACCGAGTGGGGCAGGGAACTCGACACGGTGGTGCTGGCGCTGAGCCGCTGGGGCGCCCGCGCCCGCAACGCCTACCGCTGCTCGGACATGAGCACCGACGCGCTGGTCGTCTCGCTACGCACGTTCTTCGACGCGGAAGCGGCCGAGAGCGTAAGCGCCGAATACGACCTGTACCTGACCGGATCCGATGCCGGAACGGATGAATTCCACGCCGTGGTCGCCGACGGTACCCTCACGGTGACCCGCGGCGCGGGCAGCGCCCCTACCGCCATCCACGCGAGCGTCCCCGCGTTCGTCGCGGTCGTCTTCGACAAACACTCCCTACGCGAAGCAGTCACCACGGGAACCATGGAGATCAACGGCGACCTCACCGCCGCCGAACAATTCACCGAGTTCTTCCGGATCCCACCGGAGTGCTCGGCGAACCGAGCCGACTAGCCGCCTCAGAGCCGGTCGATCTCGGTGAGGTCGATGTCGATATCGAAGGGCACGGTCAGCCGGAGACAATCGTGGTGAATTCCGGTGAGCGCGTATGCCTTCGTCGCCGGGTCCAGTTCGTAGACGTAGACCACCGGGCGGCCGTCCACGTTCTCGACCCGCCAGAAGTGAGCGATTCCTGCGCGGGCATACAGTTGCGGTTTGCGCTCTCGATCACGGGTACGTGACTCGGCGGACACCACCTCAACCGCCAATATGACGTCATCGGCCTGGTACGTAGTCAGCTCAGGGCCGCCGTCCCGTTCGGCGTGGATCACGACGAGGTCCGGCTCCGGACGCTGGTCCCGTCCGAGCGTCACGGTCATTTCCCGCCGCACCCGCAGATGCGCTGGAACGAGCCGACGAAGCATCGAGCCGAGCAGATCGATGACCAGCATGTGGAACTTGGCCTGCGGGCTCACGAAGACAAGACTCCCGTCGATCAACTCGGTATGCGGGGGAAGGTCGGGCAGGCGATCAAGATCCTCGGCGACGAACCCGCCCGGCGGCGGACGCAGCCACTGCGGAAACGGCTCGACGGTCATGCTCCGAGTATGTCACCCACATGGGGCCTACCGCAGGGGCCACGGGTCCGGATGAAACCGGTTAGGTGGATGGTGCAGAGTGGGCATGTGCAGTTGATCCTTGTTCGCCATGCTCAACCGGTCCGGATATCGAATTCCGCTGGTCCAGCGGATCCGGAGTTGGCCCCGGTGGGGCTGGAGCAGGCCGAGCGGGTGCCCGGAGCACTCGGGCATCATCGGATCTCGCGGGTGGTCAGCAGTCCGCAGCGCAGGGCGCGGGAAACGGCGGCGCCGACCGCAGCGAAACTCGGTCTCGACGTGGAGATCGTCGACGACCTCGCCGAATACGATCGCGATCTGCCCGCCTATATTCCGATCGAAGACGCCAAGGTCGAATTCCGGGACGCGTACGAGCGGATCAAGGCCGGGGATTTCCCGTTGCAGGTCGATGGCGATGCCTTCAAGGCCAGAGTGCGCGCCGCCGTCGCTGACATCGCCGCCGCCGCCGAACCAGCGGACACCGTCATCGTGTTCGCGCACGGCGGGGTGATCAATGTGACGCTGCAAGAGATACTCGGACTGGAACGCCCGCTGACGTTCCCCATCGATTACTGCTCCATCACCCGGATCCTGTTCTCACGCAGTGGGCGCCGCACAGCGGCGACGGTCAACGAGAACGGGCACGTGTGGGATCTCTTGCCGCGCAACATCACTGCGCGAAGCTGAGCATTCACAGCCGATTGTCAGGACCATCGCACCGGTGTCCCAGCGACGGAATCTTCGATGGGACCGGTGAGCCACTCGCACAGTGGCTCACGGTTCGAGAGAAAGGAATTCCGTGTCGCTCTCCAAAACCGCTACACCGCTACGGCGTCTCGCCCGGGTGACCGTGGCAGGCGCGCTGATCGCCGTCCCGCTCGCCACTCTGGCCGCGACCGCATCCGCCGAAATACCGGCCGCGCCGCCCGAAGGTGTCCACGTCCGAGTTGTGGACGGACCAGAGCAGGGTGCCGATATCAATCGGCCCCGTCACTTCGAAAGGTACGAAAGGCACGACGGCCCGTGCCCCGGGCCGGGTGACCACCCGTGGCGCGATGGCCCGCCGCCGCGGCAGTTCCACTTCCAGCAGCCCTTGCCGCCCACCGGTTCGAGCTAGCCCCGCTGCCGCCCAGAAATACCGAAAGGCCCACCTCCGAGTCCGGAGGTGGGCCTTGTGGTTTCGGCGATGGCTCAGGCCATGCCCGCGATCCAGTTGCGCATCCAGGAGATGGCGGTCTGGCCGCCACCCACCTGATAGCTGCCGTACACCGTGTGCGCCTGCGACTTGTAGAAGCGCTCGAGATCCTTGGCTCGCTGCTGGTTGGCCGAGTCGGTCAGCTGCGCCTGCAGCGTCGGGACACCGCCGAACGCCATCAGGTCACCGAGGATGTTGCCCGCTTCGATCTGGTAGCGCCACATGTTGGCGGGGTTGGCGTCCGACGCCTGGGCGAGGAATCCGGCGAACCGCGTGACGAAGTCGTCGGTCGCGGTCGCGCAGTAGAGGTCGTCGACGGCACAGATGGTGCGCGTACGGTCGCTGACCCAGCCGAAGCCGCCGACCCGGGGACCACCCGCGCCCGCGCCAGGAGCGATCGGGCCGATCTGGACGTCGGTGGGCGAACGGCGCGGGTCGGAGATCAGGCCGACAGCGGCGATGCGATCGGGCGACACGGCACCGAGCCCGGTGCCGATCTCGGCGGCGAGGTCACCGGCGGCGTCCGCACCCTGGCTATAGCCGACGAGCGCGATCTTGGTCGCTCCGCAACGCTGCGCCATGCCCGCGATCAGGCCCCGCGCGTTGTCGACCGCCTCTTTCTTCGAGTTGCCGTAAACTTCACCCTCCCAAGGGAAGGCGGTGGCCGCATAGGTCACGTAGTCGACCTCCGCAGAGGACGGCAGACCTCGGGTGACGCCGGACAGCATGCCGGGCTGCGGCGTCTTATCGCGTCCGGTCTCCCAGGTACCCGGAATCGCCACCACGTACAGGCTCGGGCAGCCAGGGGCCGCGCTCGCCGACCCCCCGCCGAAAACCAAGCCGGACATCACTGTCGCGGACGCGCCCAGAGCCGCGACGACCTTCTTCCACTGCATACCGCTCCAAACCCTTGCCCTCGTCGAACTTCCCGCCGAGTTGCCGCGTCAATGCTGTACTCATCGGATGTCGTTTCGGTGCACGCTAGGTGAACACACGCCACCCAACCGGTTCGACCTGCACGTTCCAACGACACCTCAAGATCAGCGACACGCCGAAGATCACAATAAGGCCACAACCGCCGCAATGCCATTCGAAACCCATAGTGTGTCGGATTTCCGACACTCAGCGATGGAGCGAGCGGTCGCGCATCGACACTGACGGACGGATGCGCCGAAAGGTATGGGGGCCGAAGGCCTATCGAGCGGGAAAAGGCGCCTGTGGACGAGTTGTCCACAGGCGCCTTCTCTTCCGCTCCGGTAAGAGAGGGTCTAGCGCTGAGCCACCATGGTGGGGGTGACCGGCGCCGGGAGGGCGGTCTCACCTTCCAGGTACCGGTCGACACCGGCGGCCGCGGCGCGGCCCTCGGCGATGGCCCAGACGATGAGCGACTGACCACGGCCCATGTCACCCGCGACGAAGACGCCGGGAACGTTGGTCGCCCAGTTCTTGTCGCGCTGCACGTTGCCGCGCTGGTCGTAGCCGACGCCGAGATCGGTGAGCAGGCCCGGCTTCTCCGGACCGACGAAGCCCATGGCCAGCAGCACCAGGTCGGCCTCGAGCGTGAAGTCGGTGCCCTCGACCTTCTCGAAGCGGCCGTTGACCATCTTGACCTCGTGCGCCTCCAGGCCGGTCACCTTGCCGTCCGCACCGACGAAGCGCTCGGTGTTCACCGAGAACACCCGCTCGCCGCCCTCCTCGTGCGCCGAGGAAACCCGGTACATCAGCGGGTAGGTCGGCCACGGGGTCGAGGCGGCCCGTTCCTCCGGCGGACGCGGCATGATCTCGAACTGGTGCACGTTGGCCGCGCCCTGCCGGTGCGAGGTGCCCAGGCAGTCGGCGCCGGTGTCGCCACCGCCGATGATGACGACCTTCTTGCCCTTCGCGTGGATGGGCGGCAGGCCGTCGGCGTCGGTGACGTCGTCACCGAGCTGCACCCGGTTGGCCCACGGCAGGAACTCCATCGCCTGATGGATGCCGACCAGGTCGCGACCGGGGATCGGCAGGTCACGAGCCACGGTGGCGCCACCGGCGAGCACGATCGCGTCGAACCGCTCACGCAACTGCTCTGCGGTGATGTCGACGCCCACGTTCACGCCGGTCTTGAAGATGGTGCCCTCGGCCTCCATCTGCGCGAGACGGCGGTCGATGAAGCGCTTCTCCATTTTGAATTCCGGGATGCCGTAGCGCAGCAGACCGCCGATGCGGTCGGCGCGCTCGAACACCGTCACGGTGTGCCCGGCGCGGGTCAGCTGCTGCGCCGCGGCCAGGCCGGCCGGACCGGAACCGACGACGGCGATCTTCTTGCCGGTGAGGCGGGTCGGGTAGACCGGGGTCACCCAGCCCTCGTCGAAGGCGTTCTCGATGATCTCGACCTCGACCTGCTTGATCGTCACCGGATCCTGGTTGATGCCGAGCACACAGGAGGCCTCGCACGGCGCGGGGCACAACCGCCCGGTGAACTCCGGGAAGTTGTTGGTCGCGTGCAGCCGGTCGATGCCTTCCCGCCAGCGGTCCTTGTAGACCAGGTCGTTCCACTCGGGAATCAGGTTCCCCAGCGGGCAGCCATTGTGGCAGAACGGGATACCGCAGTCCATGCACCGGCTGGCCTGGGTGCGCAGGGTCTGGTGGGAGAAGTTCTCCTCGTAGACCTCTTTCCAGTCCATCAGGCGCAGCGGCACCGGCCGCCGCTTCGGCAGTTCCCGAGAGGTGTGCTTCAGGAATCCCTGGGGGTCAGCCACGTGCGGCCCCCGAATAGTCACAGCGCTTCGTCCACGTCATCTGTAGAACTCTCTTATCAGCCACGTGCGGCCTCCATAATCGCCTCGTCCACGTCCTTGCCGCTCTTCTCAGCTTCGGAGATGGCGAGCAGAACTTTCTTGTACTCCCGCGGCATGACCTTGACGAAGTGGTTCACCTGCTGGGACCAATCGCTCAGGATGCGATCGGCCACCGGGGAGCCCGTCTGGTCACGGTGCTGGGTGATGATGTCGTGCAGCCAGGTGAAGTCGTCACCGGCCAACTGCTCGACGGCGTCGGCCTGCTCGGGGTTGAGCTTGGACGCGAACGTGCCGTTCGGGTCGAAGACGAACGCCACGCCGCCGGACATACCGGCGCCGAAGTTGCGGCCGGTCTCACCGAGGATGACCACACGACCGCCGGTCATGTATTCGCAGCCGTGGTCGCCCACGCCCTCGACCACCGCGGTGGCGCCGGAGTTGCGTACGGCGAACCGCTCGCCGACCACACCGCTGAGGAACACCTGTCCGCTGGTCGCGCCGAACAGGATCACGTTGCCCGCGATGATGTTCTGCTCCGCGACGAACTCGCCGGGCGCGTTCAGCGACGGGCGCACCACGAGGCGGCCGCCGGAAAGGCCCTTGCCGACATAGTCGTTCGCGTCACCCTGCACGCGCAGCGTGATGCCCGCAGGCACGAAGGCGCCGAAGCTGTTGCCCGCCGACCCGGTGAAGGTGATGTCGATGGTGTCGTCGGGCAGGCCGGCGCCGCCGTAGAGCTTGGTCACCTCGTGGCCGAGCATGGTGCCGACGGTGCGGTTCACGTTCGTGATCTTGGTCTCGAACTTCACCGCCTGGCCTCGCTCCAGCGCGTCCCGGCTCTGCGCGATCAGCTGCTGGTCCAGCGCCTTGTCCAGGCCGTGGTCCTGGGGCTTGGTGCAGCGGCGGTCCTGGTACATGAACGCCGTCTCGACGTCGTCCAGGATCGGCGACAGATCCAGCTTGCTGGCCTTCCAGTGCTGCTTGGCCCGCGAGGTGTCGAGCATGTCGACCCGTCCGATGGCCTCGTCCAGCGTGCGGAAGCCCAGCTGCGCCAGCAGTTCCCTGACCTCTTCGGCGATGAACAGGAAGAAGTTCTCGACGAATTCCGGCTTGCCGGTGAAGCGTTCGCGCAGCACCGGGTTCTGCGTCGCGACGCCGACCGGGCAGGTGTCCAGATGGCAGACGCGCATCATGATGCAGCCCGAGACCACCAGCGGCGCGGTGGCGAAGCCGTACTCCTCGGCGCCGAGCAGCGCGGCGATCATCACGTCGCGGCCGGTCTTCATCTGGCCGTCGACCTGCACCACGATGCGGTCGCGCAGGCCGTTGAGCAGCAACGTCTGCTGAGTCTCGGCCAGCCCGAGCTCCCAGGGACCGCCCGCGTGCTTGAGCGAGGTAAGCGGTGAAGCGCCGGTGCCGCCGTCGTGACCGGAGATCAGCACGACGTCCGAGTGCGCCTTGGAGACGCCGGCGGCGACGGTGCCGACGCCCGGCTCGGCGACCAGCTTCACGTGAATGCGCGCCTGCGGGTTCGCGTTCTTCAGGTCGTGGATCAGCTGCGCCAGATCCTCGATCGAGTAGATGTCGTGATGCGGCGGCGGCGAGATCAGGCCGACGCCCGGCGTCGAGTGCCGCACCTCGGCGACCCACGGGTACACCTTGTGTGCCGGCAGCTGGCCGCCCTCACCCGGCTTCGCGCCCTGCGCCATCTTGATCTGGATGTCGGTGCAGTTGGTCAGGTAGTGCGCGGTCACGCCGAAGCGGCCGGAGGCCACCTGCTTGATCGCGCTGCGCCGCCAGTCGCCGTTCTCTTCCGGCTCGAAGCGCGCCGGCGACTCGCCGCCCTCGCCCGAGTTCGACCGTCCACCGAGGCGGTTCATCGCGATGGCCAGGGTCTCGTGCGCTTCCGCCGAGATGGAGCCGTAGCTCATCGCGCCGGTGGAGAACCGCTTCACGATCTCCGACGCGGGCTCGACCTCCTCGATCGGGATCGGGCTGCGCGCGTCGTTCTTGAACTTGAACAGGCCGCGCAGCGACGCGAGCCGCTCGGACTGGTCGTCGACCAGCTTGGTGTACTCCTTGAAGATCGAGTACTGACCGGAGCGGGTGGCGTGCTGCAGCTTGAACACCGTGTCCGGGTTGAACAGGTGGAATTCGCCCTCGCGCCGCCACTGGTACTCACCGCCGACCTCCAGCTCACGGTGCGCGCGCTCGTTGCGGTTCTCCAGGAACGCGATCCGGTGCCGCTGGGCGACCTCGTCGGCGATCTCATCCAGGCCGATGCCGTCCAGGTGCGAGCGCAGGCCGGTGAAGTACTCGTCCACCAGTTCCTGCGACAGACCGATCACCTGGAAGAGCTGGGCGCCGTTGTAGGACGCCAGGGTGGAGATGCCCATCTTGGACATCACCTTCAGCACGCCCTTGCCCGCCGCCTTGTTGTAGTTCGCGACCGCCTTGCGGTAGTCGGCGGCCAGGTCGCCGGTGCTGCCCGGCATCTCGAGCGCGCCGCGCTCGAGCATGTCCTCGATGGTCTCGAAGGCCATGTACGGGTTGATCGCGGCGGCGCCGAAGCCGACCAGCATGGCCATGTGATGCACTTCGCGGGCGTCACCGGCCTCTACGACCAAGCCGACCATGGTGCGGGTGCGCTCGCGCACCAGGTGATGGTGCACCGAGGAGGTCAGCAGCAGCGACGGGATCGGCGCCAGCTTCTCGTTGGACTCGCGGTCGGACAGCACGATGATCCGCGCTCCGCCGTCGATGGCGGCCGACACCTGAGTGTTGATCGCCTCGAGCGCCTTGCGCAGGCCCTTGCCGCCCTCCTGCGCCGGGTACAGGCCGCGCACGACCACCGACCGCAGCTCGGGATGCGAGCCGTCGTCGTTGATGTGCACGAGCTTGGCCAGCTCGTCGTTGTCCAGGATCGGCTGCTCGAGCGCGATCTGCTTACACGACTCCGGTCCAGGGTGCAGCAGGTCGGCCTCCGGGCCGATGTTGCGCTTGAGGCTGGTCACCACCTCTTCCCGGATCGCGTCCAGCGGCGGGTTGGTGACCTGCGCGAACAGCTGGGAGAAGTAGTCGAACAGCAGGCGCGGACGGCTGGAGAGCACCGCGATCGGGGTGTCGGTGCCCATCGAGCCGAGCGCTTCGAGGCCGGTCCTGGCCATCGGCGAGATCAGCAGGTTGAGCTCCTCGGTGGTGTATCCGAAGATCTGCTGGCGGATCAGCACGCGGTCGTGCGACATGTGCACGTGCGGGCGGTCGGGCAGGTCGGCGAGGCGGGACACGCCCTTGTCGAGCCACTCCTGGTACGGATGCTCGGCGGCGAGCTGGGACTTGACCTCCTCGTCGCCGACGATGCGGCCCTGGGCGGTGTCGACCAGGAACATGCGACCCGGCTGCAGGCGCGCCTTCTTGACCACCTTGGACGGGTCGATGTCGAGCACGCCGACCTCGGAGGCCATCACGACCAGGCCGTCGTCGGTCACCCAGATGCGGCTGGGGCGCAGGCCGTTGCGGTCGAGCACGGCGCCGATGACGGTGCCGTCGGTGAAGCACACCGATGCCGGGCCGTCCCACGGCTCCATCAGCATCGAGTGGTACTCGTAGAAGGCCCGCCGCTGCGGGTCCATGTTCTCGTTGCGTTCCCAGGCCTCGGGAATCATCATCAGCACGGCGTGGGGCAAGCTGCGGCCGCCGAGATGCAGCAGTTCCAGCACCTCGTCGAAACGGGCGGTGTCGCTTGCACCCGGGGTACAGACGGGGAAGATCTTCTCCAGCCGGTTCTTGCCCGCGGAGTCGGTGCCGAAGACGTCGCTGCGCAGCAGCGCCTCACGGGCGCGCATCCAGTTCTCGTTGCCGGTGACGGTGTTGATCTCACCGTTGTGCGCGACGCGGCGGAACGGGTGCGCCAGCGGCCAGGACGGGAACGTGTTGGTGGAGAAGCGGGAGTGCACGATGCCAAGGGCGCTCTCCACCCGGGAGTCCTGCAGGTCCAGGTAGAACGCGCGCAGCTGCGGCGTGGTGAACATGCCCTTGTAGACGAAGGTCTGCCCGGACAGGCTCGGGAAGTAGACCGACTCTCTGCCGACCGCGCCCTCACCCGCACCGGCCGACCCGAGTTCGTGCTCGACTCGCTTGCGCACCACGTAGGCGCGACGCTCCAGATCCATATCCGACAGCGGATCGGAAGCGTTCTTCGGCGAGGCGATGAAGATCTGCCGGAAGGTCGGCATGGCGTCGCGCGCCAGTGCGCCCAGCGACGACTCATCGATCGGCACCTCACGCCAGCCGAGGACCTCGAGGCCCTCTTCCTTGACGATCTTCTCCACGCCGTAGGCGGCGCGCGCGGCTTCGCGACGAGCCTGCGGCAGGAAGGCGATACCGGTGGCGTAGGAGCCCTCCGGCGGCAACTCGAAGTCCACGATGGCGCGGAAGAAGCGGTCGGGAACCTGGATCAGGATGCCCGCGCCGTCACCACTGTTGGGCTCGGCGCCTGCGGCACCACGGTGCTCCAGGTTCAACAGAGCCGTAATAGCCTTGTCGACGATGTCGCGGCTGCGGCGGCCGTGCATGTCGACGACGAATGCGACGCCGCAGGCGTCGTGCTCGTTCGCCGGGTCGTAGAGACCGATGGGTCCAGGTGACCTGTGGCCAGGAAGTTGCGTCATGCCTCTGCCTTCAAGAAAGTCGGCCTTCGAAGAAAAACGGCCCTTCGTCGAACGCCTCCGTACAAGACTGCGCCCGTACGTTCCGAAGCCAGCCGCGCTGATGGTCTTCGGCGTGCAGTCAGGTCTGCAGTTGTTTCCACCCGCTTCTGTGACGTAGTGGGTGCCCTTCGGTAACGGATCCCTAACAAGATCCTTACCTCCGAGCGGAGTCTCGCCCGCTACGCTGAGCACCGGCTAGGGCTGCCCGAGCGGGCGATTGCCGAACATTCTGTGTTCGGCGTAAGAGCAAACGATAAGTCAGGTCCAGGGCCCAACCAACTTAGGTTGCGCTAATAACCGGGTTTAGCTGGGCTTCTTCATTCGGTCCTCCACGTGTGCGCGTCGTCCAGTGTAAAGCAGCGAGTACGGTGCAATCGATCCCCGTGGCACTGGGTGCCAGCTGGAAAGAACCGGCGCGCACCACCGGCCCGAAACCACAACGCAACACGGGGAAACTGCCCTCACCTGCGTCGAAAAAGGTTTCCCCGCTTTGGGCCGGACAAAACCAAGCGGCGGTGGCTAACTCGGCGATCGAGCCGCTGAGATATTTCCGACACCGGCGTGACAAGCCGTGAATGCGATCCGACCGTCCGGACTCTTTTGCCCCCTGTGGGCTTCGGCACATTTTCAGCAAATTTCGGGAAGTGTTGTTGGACACACTTTCCGAGACCGCCGCATGAAGGG
Organism: Nocardia sp. NPDC051787; assembly: GCF_040681325.1. Classification (NCBI taxonomy): domain Bacteria; kingdom Bacillati; phylum Actinomycetota; class Actinomycetes; order Mycobacteriales; family Nocardiaceae; genus Nocardia; species Nocardia sp. NPDC051787. Next base: position 231,492 of record NZ_JBFAYO010000003.1, on the reverse strand, counting down.
GAAAGCCGGACGAATGCGCGCCCCGCCGCGCGGAGGCAGAAGCAGCCGCGAACAGGCGCAAGCCGGACGTAGTCCTTCAATCGCCCGCGCCAGGCGGAGCGCAGGCGAGGCAGCCGCGAATAGAGCACAGCCAGGACGAAGTCCGCCCTCAGCCCGCGCCGGGCCGAGCGCAGGCAGAGGCAGCCGCCTAGGTCGCGCAGAGCGCAATCGCGGCACGTACCAGCGCGGCCTGGTGCAAAGCATCGATCCGGCCGGTGACGAACACGCGGAAAACGCTGCCCGCCAAACGTTCCGTGCAATCCGGCGCGCTCAGCTCGGCTCGGCGAGCGGCCAGCTGGTCGAGGATTTCGCCGTTCACCCGGTCGATGACGGGGCGCACGGACGCGAGATCGGCGGGGTCGCTCGGTGCCGCGGCCGGGTCGAAGCGCCACCGCAGAATCAGGCCGCGCTGCACCGTCTTGTTCGCCTCGATCTGACCGAAGAACACCTGCCGTACCCAGTTCTCCGGCAAGTCACGGCCGTTGCCGAGGCGGGCCATCGCGTCGTAGACCTCGGCCTCACGAACGGGATCGTCGATGGTCGGCTCGATGCCGCGCTCACCGGCCGCCGCCCACTTCGCCGCGGCCACCGCGTCGGCGGTGTCCAGCCGCTCGACGACCAGCGCGACCAACCGGTCCAGCGATCCGTCGGCCGGGGACGCGCCGGCGCTAGCCGGCCACATGAGCAGCGCCGCCGCGAAGATCGTCACCACGACTGTGCGCATGCACGGACCTCCTTGGATCGCTCACGACCGCGCCTCGCTGACGCTCGGCTCCGTCGTGCGCGAGTGCGCGCTGTGCCCTCGGCTCACTCGCTGACGCTCGCCCACGACTGCGCCCCGCTGGCGCTCGACTCCATCGTGCGCGAATGCGCGCCGTGCCCCCCGTTGACTCGCTGACGCTCGCTCACAAGGAAACGAATCACCGCGCCAGGGTAGGCGTATTTACGCACCACATGCCGGACAACGCTCGATGAGGTGTGAGCCTGCACACATCCAGCCGCCCCTGCTCGCTGAGTCGGCCGAGGGCCTGTCACGCTGTCACAACGAATCCGTGACAGTTTCGTCGCGCCCGCGAAAGCGCCTGGGACGTAGAGGATGTGCCTTCCCCATGACCGTCACCGGCTTGTTCACCTGGCTCGGCGGGGGCCGGACCAGCGAAATCACCGATCGCCATGAGCGCGCCGGTTACGCCGTCACCGGCGCCGTCGTGCTGTTGTTCGCGACGATCTCGGGCACGGTCACCGGCCTGGCCGCAGCATCCACGAACACGTGGCCGCTGTGGGCCACGCTGGCTGCGGCGCTCGTGGTCGCGGCACTGACCGGTGCGTTCGCGCGAGCGGTGGCGACGGCGCGGCCGAGCGGAGGGCCGGATCGGCTCGGGCTGATCGTGCGCATCGCGGTCGCCGTGCTGGCGGGCGGATTGATCGCCGAACTGGCCGCGGTCGTGCTGTTCGGCGCGTCCGTGGACCGGGTGCTGGACGACCGGGCGCAGCGGTCGGTCGATTCGGCTGCGCAGGTGGTCGCGGCGCAGAGCGAACTGGACCGGGCGAAGGCCGACCGAGCCGCGCTCGACCAGGCGATCGCCACAGCGCAGACGGATATCGACCGTGCGCTGGTGATCGCTCGCTGCGAGTACAACCCGACCCCCGAGTGCCCGCGGACCAGGATCACCGGCGTACCCGGCCGCGGGCCGGAGGCACAGACGGCCAACGACATGCTCGACGACGCCCGCAAGCAGCTGGCCGCGGCGCAGGCACGGGTCGACGCGGCCGACCGCCGGATCGCCGACGACCAGAACGCTCTCTCCGCCGCACGGACCGCTGCCTTCGACGACGCCGACCGCGGGCTCGGCGCGCGCTGGCAAGCGATGAACGACTACACGGTGCGCGAGGCGTTGCCGCTGCGCATTCTCACCATCGTGGGGTTCGTCGCGCTCGCCTTGCTGCCGCTGGTGCTGCGCTGGTGGCGCGGAGAGACATCGTTCGACCGGCACAACGCGGCACGTGCCGTGCACGACCGCGCGGAGCGCGAAGCCGACACCGCCATCGCGGTCAAGCAGGCCGAAGTACGCGCCGAGGCCGAAACCCTCCGCGCCGAACAGCAGCTCACCGCCGCCCGCCTCGCCGTCGAGGCGGATACGGCAATCGACCGGGAGCGGCAGCGCACCCGCATCATCGCGGCCATCGGCGGCATCGAGATCGGTATCACCGAGCCGCCGCGCCGCCCCGAACTTCCCGCCGCCGCAGCGGACGATCGAAAGGACAGCGCCATGCCGCATGAGGTGACGCCGAACCTACCCACCCCCGTGACCGCGAGCCCGCCCGCGCCCGCCGTCGCACCCGCACCCGCCGCGCCCCAGAGCGGCGGTCTCGAGCTGCCGCTGATCGGCACGGTGCCGTTCACCGACACCGCGGCGCGCTTCATCCGGCCGCTGGTTCCGTCGTTCGTCGCCAACGCGATCGACACCGCGACGCATCCCCTGCGCACCGCGCGGCAGGCGTTCGAGGAGGTCGAGGAGATCACCTTCACCCTGCGCCGCACCCGCAAGGTGACCATCGACGGCCAGACCTCGCACCCGCAGGCCTTGACCACTCCGGTCGGCTACCAGCTCCAGCCCGGTTCCCCCGAGGTCGCACACGCCCAGCACATCGCCTCCACCGTCGTCGACGCCGACTATTCCGCACCGCGCTACTCCCTTCCTCCGACCGGCGCCGCCGGCTACGGCCTGCCCACCGGTGCAAGCCGGGAGGAACTCCCCGGCCACCATCGCGCCGAACTTCCCGAGTCGAACCGCCGCGAACTCCCGCCCGGCCGGTGATCCGCAGCAACACCGAGAGGCAATCGTCCCCGCAGACCTGCTCGACCTGACGCCCTCGCCTCGGCGATACGCGGCAAGTGGCGCCGGGAACCGGATACCGGTGCACCGGCTGAGGCTGCGGCGCGGTCGTCGTCGCTGCTCGGTCGACAGCGCAGCGGCAGCGCGGCTGCTGCACCGCATCGCCCTCGGCTATCAGCACTACAGCGCACAGGTGGTGGACGAGCACCGCGAACTGGCGACGCTGCTGCGCACCGGCGATCCCGAGACGCTGGCCCGAACCGCTCAGGAACATGTCGACTCGGCCCGCCGCAGCCTGCTGGCCGATCTACCCGAGTAGTCCCGCAAGTAGGTGCACACCACGGCGAGCCGGTGTGAGTCCGCCCGTCACCCGCGGGCCTCCTCCAGCGCTGACGGTTAGACTCGGCCCGTGCTGCCAGCCGCTGAACCGGCCGGCGCCGTCGGGGCGGGAACAGATCCGGTACCGGGGTCTCCTGGAACGACGGTGCCGATCCGACCGCTGAGTTTCCGCGAACTGCTCGATCTGCCGTTCGCCCTGATCCAGGCGAACATTCGCGCCCTGGCCGGGTTGGGCTTGGCGGGCTTGTTCGCCGCCGAGGCGGTGGTCGTCGCGGTAACCGCGGGCGTCTCGTGGCTGACCGACGGCTCCGACGCGGGCACCGCTTGGGCGGCAATTCTGTCGACCGCGGCCTGCGCATGGGTGCTGCGGTTCGCGTTACGCGGGACGACCGTGGCGCTCGGACTCGCGACGGTGGGCGGCGCACCGATCGGCTGGCGCACCGCGCTGGGCCGGTGCGCTGCGATATTCGGGCCGCTGCTGGTGTTCCAGCTGTTGTTCACCTCGGTGGGTGTGGGTGTGATCGCTCTCAGCAGCCCGTTGATCGTGACGCTTCCGCTGGCATTGCTCTGGCTCGGCCGGCTTCGCGCGCGCCGCTGGATCACGGTTGCGGTGCTGTTCGTCGAGGGGACCTCACACCGCGACGGCGTCGCGCGCGCGAAACTGCTTGGCGAGGGCGCCGAGTGGCAGACGACCGGACTGTGGATCGCCCAGCGCGCTCTGTTCGGGTTGCTCGCGGTGCCGCTCCTGGCGATCCCATGGTTCATCACGGATTTCTCCGGCACCCATCGATGGCCGGTGATCATCCTGAGCACCGCCGCCGTGCTGCTGGTGACGGTGTTCGGCGAGGTGGTCGAGGCATCGTCGCGGGTGGTGTGCTACGTCGACCGCCGTTGCCGCAGGGAGGGATTGGACATCCGCATCCCCGTTCGGGAGACGCGATGAACGATCCTCAGCCGCCGCAGAGCGCACCGGAGATGCGCGATCCCGCGGAAGCCACTCCGACCAAGCGCGTCCCTGCGACGAACGAACCCGCGCCCGGCACCCTGCGCCTCGGCTCCGCCGCCGACCATCGAGCCGCCGCCGAATCGGCCGCACAGCGCCGGGATTTCGACAACGCCCTGCGGGAACGCTTCCGTGCCGTGCTGCGCGGCCTGGAACAACTTGGCCTGCTGGAAGTCCGGCGCTCGCGCACCGCGCGGGAAACCGCCGACGACGTGACGATCGCCCTGCCGCTGGAGGCCGCCACCGAGCTACAGCCCGCCGCACATAGTTTCGACGAGGTCGTTTACGGCGGACGCCGCGCCAGCGAAGACGAATACCGCAGACTCGAATACGCCGACCGGTTCTCCGCCGCCGCGCCGCCGCCCGCACCGGAACCTACCGAGATCGAGGCAAAGGAGCGGGCACCGCGCAGTCGCCAACTTCCTTCATTGCCGAAGCTATTGCGCAGCCCGAGATTCTGGGCCGCACTGGCCGCGACAGCCGTATTGCTGCTGCTGGTCTACGGCGCACTGCAATCCTGCGGTGCGCCGACCGCGCCGCCGCCGCAAACACCACCGGATCTGCCCGACGTCCCGCCGCAGGACGGATCCTACGACCCGCCGGGCATCGGAGCGGGCGACGACCCGATCTGGGATCGACTGCCCGCACCGGTCTTCTACGGCGGAGTGCAATTTCTGATCGCCGCCGCGCTGGTGGTGTGGTGGCGCGCGCGGCGCCGGGGCGCTCTGGTGCGCGAGCCGCGCCCGGTCGAAGTCGCGGCGAACGAATTGCTCGCAGGCCAGGCCGCGCTGTATCGGCGCTCGAAGGATCACGACCACGTCGCCGGGAAGCTGCGGGCGGCGACCTTGCGCCGCATTCGCACACCGCTGGGCGTCACCGCCGACACCCCGCCGGACCGGATCGTCAGCGCTATCGCCGCACGCATCCGAGCCGACCCGGCGCACATCGCGGCCGCACTGTTCGGCCCGGTACCCGACCCCGGCACCCTGCAGGTGGTGGCCGCTCAGCTCGAATGGATCGAATCGGAGATCGGATGAGGCAGCGTCGTCCAACCCTTGTCCAGCCGACGGCGTGCGGAAACGCCCGCGAACCACAGGAGGTCGAATGACCAGCATCGATACCACCCCTACGGCCGAGGAAGCGCTCGCCGCGTTCCACGCGCTGCGCGCCGAGATCGGCAAGGCGGTGGTCGGCAACGACAACGCGGTCATGTACCTGGTGCTCGCGCTGCTGTGCCGCGGCCACGTGCTGCTAGAGGGCGTACCCGGCGTGGCGAAGACGCTGCTGGTGCGGGCATTGGCCACAGCTCTGGATCTGGACCACACACGAGTGCAGTTCACCCCGGACCTGATGCCGGGCGACGTGACCGGTTCGCAGATCTACGATCCACACTCGGCGGAGTTCACCTTCCGGCACGGCCCGGTGTTCACCAACCTGCTGCTCGCCGACGAAATCAACCGCACGCCGCCGAAAACCCAATCCTCGCTGCTGGAATCGATGGAGGAGCGGCAGGTCTCGGTGGACGGGAAGCCGCAGCCGCTGCCCGATCCGTTCGTTGTGGTCGCCACGCAGAATCCGATCGAGCAGGAGGGCACCTACCCGCTGCCGGAAGCGCAGCTGGACCGGTTCCTGTTCAAGGTGGACATTCACCTGCCCGGGCGCGATGACGAATTCCGCATCCTGCAACGCCACGCGGCCGGATTCGATCCGCGCGATCTGACCGCCGCGGGATTGCGCCCCGTGGCAGGGCCCGCGCACATCGCCGCCGCCCGCGCCGCGATCACGAAGATGACGGTCAGCCCCGAGGTGCTCGCATACACCGTCGACGTGTGCCGGGCGACCCGCACCTCCCCCGCCGTACAGCACGGTGCCTCCACCCGAGGCGCGACCGCGCTGATGGCGGCTTCCCGCGCGTTCGCCTGGCTCAACGGCCGCGGCTTCGTCACACCGGACGACGTGAAGGCCGTCGCGGTCGCCGTACTGCGGCACCGCCTGCACCTGCGCCCGGAGGCCGAGTTGGACGGGGTGACGACCGAGAGCGTGATGTCGTCGCTGCTGCTGTCGGTTCCGGTCCCGGTGTAGCGCATGGTCGTCACCGGTCGGCTGGCCGCCGCGGCAGGAGTGTCGGCCTTGTTCGTCACCCTGGTGGTGCCGTCCCTCCTGGGGGTCGTCGTGCTGACCTGCGCACTGGCCGCGGCCCTGCTCTTCGATCTCGCCGCGGTGGGCCGGGCGCGGGATCTGACGCTGTCCCGGCAAGCACTGACCACCGTGCGACTCGGGCGCTCCACCGAGGTGGAGCTCGTCGCGGTGAACACCGGGCCGCGGGCACTGCGCGGCATGGTGTGGGACGACTGGCCCGACAGCGCACGCGCGGTAGACCGGGCGCACCCGCTGGATCTCGCGCCCGCCACCAAGGTCCGGTTCCGCACCACTCTTACCCCGACCCACCGCGGTGATCGCGTCGCGGGACCGGTCACCGTGCGGCTGCTCGGCCCGCTCGGGCTGGCGGGCAAGCAGACCAGACACAGCGTGCCCGCCCGGATACGCGCGCTGCCCGCGTTCCGCGCCGAACGGCTGCTGCGGTCGAAGGTCAAACGGCTGCAACATCTCGAAGGCCGCAATGTGGCCAATCTGCGCGGGCAGGGCACCGAATTCGATTCCTTCCGCGAGTACGTCGCGGGCGACGACGTGCGCGCCATCGACTGGCGCGCCACCGCCCGCGCCACCGACGTCCTGGTCCGCACCTGGCGCCCGGAACGCAACAGGCACATGCTGATGCTGCTGGACACCGGCCGGATCAGCGCGGGCCGGGTCGGCGATGGCACCCGCCTGGACGCGAGCATCGAGGCGGCCCTGCTGCTCGGCGGGCTGGCGGTCGCCGCGGGTGACTCGGTGGACCTGCTCGCCTTCGACCGGAAACCCCGCGCCGAAGTCCGCGGTGCCGGCGGAAAAGGGTTGCAGCTGAAGCTGATGCACGCGATGGCGGGAATCACCCCTGCCCTGGTCGACACCGACAGCTCCGGCCTGGTGCGGGCGGCCGTGCAGCGCGCCCGCCGACGTAGCCTGGTCGTCTGGTTCACCAGCCTCGACGGGGCGGCCGTCGAGGAGAACCTGCTGCCCGTACTGCCCGTCCTCGCGCAGCGCCACCGGGTGCTCATCGTCTCGGTGACCGACCCCGACGTCGCCGCGGCCGCGGCCCGCCGCGACAACGTGGCCGATCTCTACGCCGCGGCCGCCGCCGAATCGGTGCTGGCCGAACGCGCTCTGGTCCAGGAATCCCTGCGCCGCACCGGGATCGCGGTCGTCGCCGCGCCCCCGGAACGACTGCCCGAGGCCCTGGCGGACGAATACCTGGAACTCAAGCAGTCCGGCGCCCTCTAGCCGTTTCGCGCGGGTGACGGTGCGGGCAAACGGCATCCCGGTGCGAGGGCGAAGGAGGATCATGGGCCCATGTCCTCAGATCTCGCCGCCTTCGTCCGCGGACTGCCCAAAGCGGAGCTGCACCTGCATCTGGAAGGGACGCTGGAGCCGGAACTGAAATTCCGTCTCGCCCAGCGCAATGGCATCGAGCTGCCGGAAAAGTCCGTCGACGAAGTAAAGCAGACCTACCGGTTCCATGACCTGACCTCGTTCCTGCGGGTCTACTACCCGGCCATGCAGGTGCTGCAGCGGCCGCAGGACTTCCACGACCTCGCCTTCGACTATCTGACCAGGGCGCATGCGCAAGGCGTCCGCCATGTCGAGATGTTCTTCGATCCGCAGGCGCACACCGGGCGCGGTGTTCCGTTCCCCGCCGTGATCAGTGGGTACCGCTCGGCGATCGCACGCGCACGGCGGGTACTCGGGATCTCGGCCGAGCTGATCCTGTGCTTCCTGCGCGACCATTCCGCGGAGTATGCGATGGCGACGCTGCTGGAAGCGCTGCCGTACAAGAACTGGATCATTGGGGTCGGGTTGGACTCCGACGAGCGGGGTAATCCGCCGAGCAAGTTCGCCGCCGTGTTCCAGCGCGCCCGTGCGGAAGGATTCCTGCTGACCATGCACTGCGACATCGACCAGCAGAGCTCCATCGAGCACATCCGCCAAGCACTGGAGGACATCGAAGTCGACCGCCTCGATCACGGCACGAACATCGTCGAGGACGACCATCTGATCGAGCTGGCCAAAACCAAGGGCATCGCGCTCACATGCTGCCCGGTGTCGAACTCCTTCGTCACCGCGCAGATGAAATCCGACGAGATCGTCGGCCTGCTCGACCGCGGCCTGACGGTGACCGTCAACAGTGACGACCCCGCGTACTTCGGCGCGTACGCCGCCGACAACTACCTCGCGCTCGCCGAACAGGCAGACCTCGAGTTCGATCAGCTGGCGGAATTGGCCAGGAACTCGTTCCGCGCGTCCTGGATCACACCCGCACGCCAGGACCAGTTTCTGCGCGAGATAGACGCTTACGTCGCGGCCAACGTCTAACGGGTGCCTGGACGCCGCTAACCGGCGCGCACCGGCACCGGCGGCGGAAACACCGGAAACGTGGGCCGTGGGAGCACCCGGCGCTGCCGTTCGGCGATGACCGCGCCGAGGATCTGCAACGGGGGATACCCGACGGGCAGTGCGACGCGGAGCCGACCGCACACTTCGGCTACGAGCACGGTGCCCAAATGATGCTGGGCGGCGGGGGTCAGCGTGCGGAATCGGGTCAGATACTGCCGTACCGCCAGCGCGAGATCCTCCGGCAGACCGGACAGGTCCAGCTGCGCGCTCCAGCCGGTCAGCCACGGTGGGGCGATCACCAACGCGGGCAGCGGCAGCGGCCGTTGCGCGTGCACGACCACCGTGCCCGCGAGCACGTCACCGATGCGCCGCGCGTGCGGCGAGCACATCGAGGTGAGGACCGCGATGGCGCCTAATCCACCGAGCATCCAGAAGTCGACGATCGCGCCCGCGAGGCCGCGGGTGAGCGCATGCCGGAAGTCGATCGGTCCGCCGTCCTGACGCACGACCCGTAGCCCGAGCATCAGCTTGCCCAATGTGCGCCCGCGCCAGAGAGTCTCACAGGTCACCGGGTAGCCGACCAGGACAGCCACGACGGTGACCAGCACTATCGCGTCCAGCCACGCCGAATCCACACCCGAGGGCAGCAATATCCAGACGATCGCGAACAGGACGAATCCGAGCATGCACTGGACCAGCACGTCGATCAGGAACGCGGTGGCCCTGGTAGGGACCCGGGCGATCGGCAGCTCCAGGGCCACCGCTTCGCCGGTTGTGAATTCAGCCATCTCGATAACATTCTTCCGACCGGCGGGAGTGGGAGGCAACCGAATGGACGTGGACGCATACAGCCTGGCGCACCGCAGGGCGTGGGAACGGCTCGACTACCTGTCCACCCGGAGCAGGCTGACCGGCGCCGAAGCGGACGAACTGGTCATGCTCTACCGCCGGACGTCCCAGCAGTTGGCGCGATTGCAGTCGCACAGTTCCGACCCGGAGTTGATCGCCGGACTGAGCGCGCTGCTGGCCCGGGCCCGTGGCCGGGTGCTGGGGACGCGCACCGACACCTGGCAGGAGGTCGGCCGGTTCTTCAGTCACCGTTTCCCCGCGGCGCTCTACCGGACTTGGCCGTGGTGGATCGGCGTGGCCGCGGTGTTCCTGCTCGTCTCGGCGGGATTGGCCATCTGGGTGGACCGGTTCGATTCGGCGCGAAAGGTTCTCGGAATCCCGGGTGACAGCGGGGATCTCACCGCGCCCGGCGGCGCGTTCGAGACGTACTACTCGGAACATCCGCAGGGTGCGTTCGCCGCGCAGGTGTGGACCAACAACGCGTGGGTGGCCGCCATCGCCTTGTTCACCGGCGTGTTGATCCTGCCCGCCGTGTACCTGCTGTTCATGAACGCGCTCAATCTGGGCGTCACCGCGGGCCTGATGGCCGATGCGGGGCGGCTGGATTCGTTCTTCGGTTTCATCCTCCCGCACGGCACCCTGGAGCTGACGGCCGTGTTCGTCGCCGGCGGCGTGGGGCTGAAACTCGGTTGGACGCTGATCGATCCGGGTCGCCTCAGCCGGGTAGAGGCGGTGGCCAGGCAAGGCCGGGCGACCGCGACGGTGGCGCTCGGACTGGTCGCGGTGTTGCTGGTGTGTGGCTTCATCGAGGGCTTCGTGACGCCGAGCCCGCTGCCCGCGCCGGTACGAATCGCGATCGGGTTCACCGCCGAGGCGTTCTTCCTGCTCTACGTCTTTGGGGTCGGGCGTCGCGCGGTATCGGAGCAGGCGGGGGAGGCCTCCGAGTCGTCAATGAATCACCTCGTGACTGTGAGCCAGACAACATTGAGCACACACCGAGCGACAGCAGCCCGGGCAACCGACAGCTAAGCCGGATTACGGAGTGGTTTCGAGTCCCCATTTGAGTTCCGCTGGCCGCAGCGAGTCTCGCTCGAGCTGCGGCCAGCGTTACCGACAACTCTACACAATCGTTATCCCTACGCAACCGTCCCCGCCGAGGTCAAGCGTATAAAGCAGCACGCCAGCAAACCCTTGTGACACCATCCTTACACCCCTTGCCAGCAAACCGAGCGCGGCGGCCACATCGACTGTTTTCAGCACGCTTACCGCATCCTCGTAATATCTCTTCGTTCGCCCTCGGAATCGCTCTCCAAGGGGTCGCGGATATCCCGGGCGCGTTAGCTATGCCAGGGATAGACCGCTCCATGGTTAACTGACATGCGCTCTCACCTGCACGTTCATTCGCCGGAAATGACGATTGCTGGCCGCTGACGAATAGAAAGCGACCAAAAGTTGGTTTATCTGTGAATAAACCGACGAGTACACAGCCCAGACCAGTGAAGACCGGTCAGTTCCCCGACAGGCTCGGTATTAACCGGTTTCGGGCATCGGACCTCTCCGCCGTCCCGATCGCCGCCATCCAGCACCGCGGGCGCAACCATAAAGAGCTATGTGATCTTCGCCTCACCACCCCTCCGAGTGGCCGCATCCCCCGAAATGGACACCGTGACAGCGGAGTTCGAGAGATCCAGATCACACTGTGGTCCATGGCCTGGCTCAGTCGATGCGGAGGATTCCGGTCACCGTCCCTTGGAGGAGCCGTCCATCGTGGGTGATCAGCGGAGCGGTCTGGAGCGGATCGTGGACGGTGGTGCCGGGAAGCGAGTGCGAGGCGGTGACCGCACCGGTATCCGGATCGACGACGGTGAACGCATACCCGTCGAGGGGGGTGGAGAGGTCGAGGCCGACGCGAGCGATGGTGTACAGCGCGCCGTCGGCGGTGGACAGACGCGGTACCGCCGCACTGCGGACCCTATTCTCCCACACCGTGTGGCATCCGTTGTCGGCCACGTCGATCCGCGTCATACCGCCGGTGAACGGCGCGCTCGGCGGCACCGCCGGGCCCGCGCCCTCGGGCAGCGCCGGATACGGGTAGCCGTAGGTACTCGCGACGAACACGGAGCGACCGATCCCGACCGGCGAATTCTCGCTACCAGCACCGCCGTCGGCGAGTATCGGTACCGCGCATACCAATTGGCCGGTATCCGAGCGGTACACGAGCGCATGTACCTGTCCGTCGGCGTTGTCGACGATGGTCAGATAGTCGGCGCCGGTGTCCGGCCCGAAGTAGGTGGGTGTCGATCCGGTGCCCCAGCTGAGCTGCCCCGGCTTACGCGCCGATCCGCGGTCGTAGGCCGCTGCCCATACGATCTCGGGAACGCCGAACTCGTCGGCGCGCAGTTCGTACAGCGCGTGCGTCGTTGCCACGGCGACCGAACCGCTCGGTGCGGCCGAAATGCTATTCGCCACTTGCTCACCGACAGGCAGCCTCGATGCCGCGACCCGCCCGGTATCGGCGATGAACCCGACCACGCCATGCCCGGTCGCGAACCAGACGTTGCCCGACCAGTCCGGGACGAGGCCGGTCACGTTGTCCCCGAAGGGGATCACCGGCCCCAAGTCGGCTGATTCCGCACTGACCAGCCGCCATGTCCCCGACACGTCGCGCTCGTGCCGCACCCGGAGCAACCGGTTCGCGCCATCGACGACGACCAGCCGGTCGTCGTTGTCCAAGTAGGCGTAAACCCCACCGAGCAGACTTCCTTTTGTCAACGGCAGCGCAGCGAGCGGGGTCGGCAAAGGCCCAGGCGCCGAAGGGTCGAGCAGATACACCGTCGGTGTCTGTCCCGCGATCGCGGTACACAACGCGACCACGAGGTGGTCCGATCCTTCCAGCAACGTCGGGCACGCGGCCGCCAGCGGAAAGGCTGCGACCGCCGCGGCGCTGCCGCCCGGCCCGGCAAGCGGGGTGACATCCGAGGAACCCGCGTCGCCGTGCATTGTCGCGGTACCGGCCGGTCCGAGGAAGGGATGGCGCGGCGCGAGCGGTCCCCAGTACCCGGCCGCCGAGGCGGGCTCGCTCGGCAGCAGCGCAAGCGCGCAGGCGGCGAGGATGGCCAGCGAGCGGCGCATGGGTCGTCCTTCACTAGGCAACGCGGCGTCCGAACGGACGCCCCGGGGAACAATATTCGGGCTTCGGCTGCTCTGATCGGTACGGCCGGGTCGATACGATGACGCCATGAACAGTGTCCGAGCTCGCCTGCTGTCCACCGTCGCGAGTCAGCTGGGCAACCCGCATGGCGTGCTCGGCAAGGGCGTCGCTTTTCTGCTCAACCGCGGCAACAAGACTGCCATCGCAGGCGCGGTCGAGGCCGCCACCGCCGCGCCCGGCGGGATCGCCGCCGACGTCGGATTCGGTGGCGGAGCAGGGCTTTCGCTGCTGCTCGAGCGGGTCGGCGCCAGCGGTGTCGTGCACGGTATCGAGATCTCCGCCGACATGCTGGCGCGCGCCTGCTCCGGCCATGCCCGCGACATCGGCTCCGGCCGACTGCGCCTCGCCGAGGGCTCGCTCACCGCACTGCCGCTCGCCGACGACAGCCTCGACGCCGCGATCACGGTCAATACCGTCTACTTCGTCCCGGATCTGGCCGCGGCCTGCGCCGAGCTCGCCCGGGTGGTCCACCCGGGCGGTCGCCTGGTGATCGGCATCGGCGACCCGGACGCGATGGCGAAGCTGCCGTTCACGTCCTATGGCTTCAGCTTGCGCCCGGTGCCGGACGTGATCGCCGCGCTGGAGCAGGCGGGCTGCACTGTCGAACATCAGCGGCTTTCGACCCGGCCGATTCCGCACCACCTTCTGGTCGCGACGCCCGGATAACTACATCAGCGCGCCGCCGTCGACCCGGATCTCGGTCCCCGTCATGTAGCGCCCGTCGTCCGAGGCCACCATGGCGACCACCCCGGCGATATCTTCCGGACTGCCGAGCGCTCCCCCATTCAGCCATCCGGTCATCCGGGAGAAGAGCTGCGGATCGAACCCCTCGGGCTGATCGAGGATGGACTTCGTCGTGATACCGCTGGTGATACCGGCTGGAACGATGTTCACCGCCCGCAGCCCCTGCTTGGCGTACTCCAGCGCGATGGCGTGGGTGAAGGAGTTCACGCCGCCCTTGGACGCCGCGTAGGACGCCAGATAGGGTGCCGCGCTGAAGGCCGCGGTCGAGGACATGTTGACCACCACGCCGTGTCCGGTGTCCAGCAGCGCGGGCAACGCGGCCTGGGTCATCAGGAAGGTGCCGGTGAGATTCACCGTGATGACCTGGTTCCACACCTCCAGCGGCATCTCATGGGTGCGGGCCGGCCGCAGGATGCCCGCGGCGTTCACCAGTACGTCCAGGCCGCCGAGGAAGTCGAGCGCCTGTTCGGTGGCGCCGCGCACGGACTCGGGATCGGCGATGTTCACCTCGACCGTTCGCAGCCGCGTGGCGCCGTCACCTGCCTTCTCCGCGGTGGCCGTCAGGCCGGTCGCGTCGATATCGGCGGCTACCAGCTGGGCACCCTCGTCGAGCAGCCGCAGGGCGATGCCCTGACCGATGCCGGATCCCGCTCCCGTCACCATCACGCGGCGACCGTCAAATCTGCGCATGCCAAAAATTAGAACACGTTCTCATTGATCGTCAAGGCACTTCCGCCGCCTTCGCGCGAGCATCGGCTTCAGCGCTGCCCTTTGGCGATCCGCAGGATCATGGCCGCCATCGCGGCGCTGTAAGCATGACTGGCCGCCCTCGGGTGGGCGGTGGGGTAGTTCGAGCGATGCGTGACGAGGACGCCATTCGGCAGGGTGACGGTGGTGTCCGGCACCGTGGCGACGCAGTTGCCGCCCGCCTTGGCTACCAGATCCACGATCACCGTGCCCGGAGTGAGCAGGTCCAAGGACGCTTGTCCGAGCAGGCGGGGCGCGCGCGATCCGCGGTGCACGGCGGTACAGACGATGAGGTCGGGCGGTGTCGTGGCGAGGAGGTCGAGCAGCGCGGCGTTGTCGTCCTGGTTCGGCACGAAGCGCCCGGCCCCCGCGGCGAGAGCGGCGGACTCCTGTTCGAGTCGGTTGCCGACCGCGCTCGGCTTCTCGTCGGCGAACGTGTGCGCGGCGGCGACCGCGGCGAGCCCGGCCGTCCCGCAACCCAGGACGAGGGAGCGGATCGGACGTGCCCGCACTTGCGGGGAAAGCAGCTTTCTGCCTTCGGCGTAGCCCACCGCGCCCGCGATCCGGCTCATGGTGGACAGCGCATCGATCTCGGTCGTCGTCTCGTCGCGCGGCACCAAGTCGAAACCGACCGATTCGACGCCGCGCCCACGCAACCGGTCGATCTCGTCGCGACGGTAGTGCGGATCCTGGAATCCGACCAGGGCCATCCCGGCCCGCAACGGCATCGATGCCAGCTCGAAGGCCGGCGGTTTCACCCATGCCACGATGCCGGAGCTCTCGAATACGGTCGCGCGATCCGCGACGACGAGCGCCCCGGACGCACGATAGGCGGAGTCGGCGAAACCGGCGCCGCGTCCCGCGCCTTCCTCCACGACAACCTGGAGTCCCGCCGTCGAAAGTCCGCGCACATCGTCCGGAGTGAGCGCGACCCGCGATTCCCGGGGAGCCGTCTCACGAAGTACGCCCACGATCACCGTGGGGTCCTCGCTTCCGCCACAAGGGCAGTAAGGCCACGAGCGGCGAGCGCATCGGGATAGGTTTGTCCATCGACGATGTCGCGGAGCAACTGCTCGATGCGGTCGAAAAGTTCGTCGATCAATGCGGGTGACTCATGCCGTGGCGCTTTACGCGGCGCAAGGACATTCAGGCGCACACCAGGACGCAGTGAGCCGGTCCGGTCCAGCGCCACGCTGTCGACGCCCGCGACCGCGAGCAGTATGTCCTCCACCTGCGCACTGGTTTGCATACCGGCCGCGTCGAGCAGCGCCCGATCGAACACAAGCGAAAGGAACATGCCTTCCTGGCTGCCCAGTGGTCGCAGCACGTCGGTGCCGAGCCGAGTGTTTATCGCGGTGACGTGCCTGGCGGCCTCATCCATTTGCGTGCGCATGAGCGCGTGGTTGCGTTCGAAGTAGTCCTCCGAAGTGTGCTCGAGGATCGCGCGGACCAAGTGGGTGGTCTCGCGCTGGAAGGAGATGGTGAGCCGTTCCCTGATCCGCTGCAGCCACGCGATGTCGCCGGTGCACGCCGCACCCAGCTTGCACGGACCGAAGGCGTTGTAGCCCTTGGAGTTTCCCGTGATGGTCAAGACGACGTCGTACAGGCGCCGAATGCCCTTGTCGGTCTCGACGTGTAGCGCCGCGATCGGGATGTGCGAGGCCACCAACCGGTCGAAGGCCATATCGCAGATCACCGGAACACCGCAGTCGAGCAGAACCCGCCCGATCTCCGCCAGTTCGGCGGTCGTGTAGTCGGCGACCACGGGATTACCGGGCAGGGTGAGCAGGACGCCACACAGCTCGCCCGTCGCGCGCAGTTCGTCGAGGCAGCGGGCGAGCCGCCGCGGGTCGATCTTGAATTCGTCGTCCGGGGAGACCGGGCAGGATACGATCCGCAGCCCGAATTTCTCCACGTGGATGCTGGAGCTCTTGTAGAAGCCCTCGGGACAGACGATGACCCCGCCGGGCTCGGCCAGCGTGGCGATCGCTTCCTCGAGCAGCATCGTGCTCGAGTACGGACAGACGATCACCTCCTCCGCGCGCACCCGCACACCGGGGACGCCCGCCACCGGATGCGACAGGCGTGCGAAGAGCCTGCGCGCCGCCGAATCGCGCAGGCTCAGTGGCTGCCGCTTGTCATACAACCGTCCGTCGAGATAGTCCGCGGGTGGCGCGACATGCAGAAGCTCCCGCCACGCGCGATCCAGCGCGGCAATGGCCTGTGCATCCGGCGCACGGCCGGTTTCGCCGTGGTAGGCGTCGATGACGCCCGAGTACCGGCGGCCACCGGCCCCGGCGAACCACGCGTCCGGCGACAACTGCCCGCGCACTTCCCGTTTCCTGGACTCGGAGCGGTTGGTCAGGGTAGCCAGGTCGGCGAGCGGATCGGTGAGCACCGGACTCCGCGTCACGGCACCTCGCCTTCTACCGAAGATTCCCCTGGTGCGGGCATCACGTTCCACTTCTCCTGAAGCGCGGCGCGGAACAGGCTGCGGCAATTGCCCTCGGTCAGACGGTCGAAGTCCGCCAGTGGCGGCTCCGCGACGATCTGGTCGACCACGATGGCCGACCCGGCGCGCCGGAGATCGTAGAGTTTCTCGAAGCGCCGCACGGCGAACGCGACGTCGTGTTTGAGCACGGAAAAGCGCGTGGCGACCCGCGCCTGGCGCGAATAGTCGTATTCACCCACCGCCACATAGCGGTCGTCGACCACGAGCATGCTTTGCGCGTTGCGCGCGTACTCACGTTTGACCAGCACGCTCTCCACCCCGGAGCGGGACTGTTTCCACAGCTTGTCTTCGTAGGGCCAGACGTCGGAAATGGTGTCCAGCACGTACATCCGGCGCACATCGATCTTCGGCGGATGGGTCGTGTCGGCCAGGCGCAGGATCGCCGCGTGGTAGTCGTCGCCGACGTCGCCGCCGATCGTGCCCAGATCCGCGGTGTGGATGGCGCGCACCGACGCGGTGGCCTGCTCCAGGATCGTCAGCCAGTCGCTGACGGTGTTCCACTCCCAGACCGTGGCGCTGCGGGAAGGGATCTGCGCAAGGATTTCCTCAGCGCGTTCCAGCTGCCGGTCGGCGATCAGGCGCAGCGGCTCGATCTCCTCCCGCGCGCCGGAGGCGTCGATCAGACTCTGTGCGATACCCAGTGCGCGCTCGACCAATCCGGGGTCCTTGCCGAGCAGAACATTGAACCGCATGCGCAGGTCGTAGTACGCGCTACTGGTGGGATCGGTCGCGGGAGCGGCGCTGCCGTCCGTCGGCAATTCCGCCCCGAGGGCAAGGCTCAAACGTTCGCGCAGCGCGAGCGGCGGTATCCGGGTGCCGTTCTCGATCTGCTGGATGAGACTGCGCGAGCAACCCGCTCGCGTCGCGAGCGCCGCCTGGGTGTATCCGCGTTCTAGTCGGAGCCTGCGGACCAGGTTGCCGACTTGCTCGTCCGAGCCCGAGTCAGCCATCCCGTGCCTCCCATCCCGAGTGTTGCATACCCATGCTCACAGAGTGTCACGATGCGACATTCTAATCACGATGTGTCAAGGGACATCGGGCGAATCGCCTTCGGCGTCGTATCGTTGCCAACGAGATGCTCAGTCGCGCTGCAACTTCCCCCTTAGCCGAGTGACGCACTATTGCCGCATCGGCATAGAAATACGCTCGAAGCGCTCTGCTCATTCGTGATAACCGATGCAGCAGTCCGCTTCTGCCACAAGAAGATCACATCGGCTGCTATTTCAAGCTTTCGAGCTTAATACATATCGTCACAATGCGTTAAAGCTTAGTTGACATCCTCACGTGGCGTTCCTTAGCCTTGTCCTCTAAGCCACCGCAAATCGACGTCGGCACAACGGTTATCGCCTGCCGAGGTGGCCCGGTAACTCGAGGAGGTGCCCGACACGGATACCTCGACAGAGCGCCGTCCAGGCAGCACAAGCATCAACTGTGGCATCGCCCGGCCAGCTCACCTTCTCGGCAACTCGCCGATCTTCTGCACCCCTCGGACACACAGCAATAGGCACGGACGGATCCACCGCGTTCGGGCCGTGACCGAGCACGGTCACCGCATCCTCAGCCCAATCGCGGTTCCGCGTCATCCAGAACTCAGTGAATGAGAGCGGAGCATGGCACTCGATATCACCGATTCGATCATCACCAGCGACATCACCCCGGAAAACGCACGGCTGCTGCCCATGTCCCCCCGCGAAGCATGGGAACTCAGCTGGTTGCCCACCGTCGCACTGACCCGCGAACAAGCCGTGAGCGGGATGGTGCTCGACGAGCTGCTCAGCGACCCCGGCACCGCCACCAACGACCTCGCGCTCGAAGTGGCCACCATCCGCGCTGCCGAGCTCGGCATCAGCCTGCGCGACGTGCTGCTCCGGCTGTACCTCCGCATCGCGCAACGCGATGAGGACAGCGCCCGCCACCCGCACACACCCCTGCCGGCGACCTGACGGCCGGAACCCGGCCGCGCACCCTGATCGCGGCATCGGCCTCGATCACCGCACCGAGAACGTCTCGTACCCGGGATCACGATGACCGGTGCCGGCTGTACACACGCACGACCTGCTACTTGCGTACGGCATGCGGGGGGCGAACGATTAATTGTGCGTCGGCCGCGGTCGCGGGCCGTGCGGCGTCCTGCCCTCGGTGGACCACGACGCGCCGGCCCCGCGACACCGCGGAGATCACTCCGCACAAGGAGGATCAGATGTTCATCCAAGTCATTCAAGGCAAAGCCGCAGACCCCGCTCGATTGCGTCAGCGCATGGATCGGTGGACCGAGGAACTGCAACCCGGAGCCACCGGCTACCTCGGCATGACCAGCGGACTGTGCGACGACGGAACGTTCGTCGCGCTGGTTCGATTCGAATCCGAGGAGGCGGCGCGCCGCAACAGCGAGCGGCCCGAACAAGGCGCCTGGTGGGCCGAGACCAAGAAATGTTTCGACGGACCGGTCACCTTCCTGGACTGCTCCGACGTGACCCAGTGGATGGGTGGCGGCTCCGATCGAGCCGGATTCGTGCAGGTCATGGAGGGCCACACCCGCGACGCGGGCCGACTGCGCGAACTACTGGAGCAGACCGGCGACCGTGTGCACGAATTACGCCCGGAAATCATCGGCGGCACCCTCGGGACATGCGGCACCGACGGGTTCGTCGAGGCGGTGTATTTCACTTCCGAAGCCGAAGCACGCGAACACGAGAAGATGCAGATTCCCGACGATTTGAGGTCTCTGTTCGAAGAGGAACGCAACCTCATGGGTGATGTGACCTACTTGGATCTGCACGAACCGAAGTTGGTGTCGGCGCAGAGGTAGCACAGTCTCCGCTACTCGGCACGACCGATCCGGGAGCTCGGCGCCGCGGTAGGCCCGCGGGCGCCGAGCGACCTCGGTCGGCGCGCGGCGGGTCAGCATCGCGCGGATCGAGGCGAAACAGCCCATTCTCGCCCTATTCCCAGTGGCGGGAGGCCCTGTGCCGTGCCATCGGCGAGCCAGTCGAACACAATGTTTTCTCTCGGTGTCGCTGACGCAGGGTGAAGGGTTTACCGGACTATGGGTCAATCGTTGCGGGTGGATACCGACCTGCTGCGGTCTCTGACCCCGGAACTCGCGGCCATCGCCGATGCGGCACAGCAGGAACTCACACGCCTGAAGGACCGCCTCGCCACCGAAGGCGAGTGCTGGGGCAACGACGAACCGGGTCGGGTATTCGGCGACAGCTACGAACCGGCCGCGAAGGACGGGATCACCGGTTTCGAGAACCTGGTCCACAATCTGCGCGGGATGAGCACCAGCGTCGCAGGCGTCGACGACACGTTCCACCACAAAGACCAAGAACTCAGCTCCCACCTCCGCGATCAGCAGGACGACTTCGAACCCAGCACCTTCGCACCCATCACCCCGTCGCTCGGTCAACCGGGATGGAGTCCGGAACCTCAACCCGTCGCCACGCCGAACCTCACCCAACCGAGCCAGGCTCCCGGCGCCTCTGCTCCTGTCCACCCGGACAGCCCCGAGGTTCCGTTTCAATCGAACGTTCCGGGATACCAACCTGGCGGCAACCCGGTCTCGCCCTTTCAACCGAATTCCGGCGACTACGGTCCGAGTGCCACACCCGACCTGCCCGACCAGGATCCGGTACCCAGCACGGCCGCGGCCCCGCCTTCCCGAGATCCCGCAGCTCCGAGCGCTCTAGCCCCCGCGTCGCCTGCTTCGCAGGTGCCGACACCACCCGCGGCCACCCCACCGTCCGCTACCGCGACCCCCAAGGCTGGTCCGCCCGACCCTGCGGCCTCCCGGTCGCGTCCCCCGGATAGCCGCTGGACGCGACCCCCGAGCGATACACCATGGCTGCGAAGCGCGCCCGGCACGCCGTGGTCACGGAACCTCCCTGGCAGTCCCTCGCTGGGACAGGTTTTTCCGCCTCGTCGCACGGGTCAGGAACCGAATGCGGCGAAGTCCGCGAAACCCGGCAAAGGCGCCGAGTCGCGCCAGCCGAAACGCGTCTCGGCCAAACCGGAGCGTTCCCGCGTGCGGACCGATCCGGCCGCCGTGGCGGCCGCCCAGGCGCTTGCCGCCCGGCACGGCCTGCGGATCATCGGGTTCGAGACCTCCGGCGTGGAGAAACGCACAGTGGACGAGCTCGCGGCGGCCGTCGACGCCATCCTCGGGAAGTACCCGTTCCTCGATCTCGCCGGGATCGAGATCACCGACCTCCGCGACGGAAACGTGTCCCGCGTGGCGTGGGATCGGGCCGTGGACGAGGGGCAAGAGCCGGTGCCGGGTGGATGGATCCTGCTCGACCGGTTCCTGATGGCGAACGCAGCCGTGCTGAGCGAAAAGCTCGCTGCCGCGGCACGAGCAGGAGATCGCGTAGCGGGATCCGAGGGACGGTCGATGTACGCGAGCATCGTGCGCGACCTCGGCCGGATCCTGGAGGCAGCGGCGGGTTCCCTCGTCCGGCAGCTGGCGCAGCGCTCCTTGATCATGGAGTACCGCCGCATCAGTGGGCCATGGGACCGCGGCGACACGCTCACGGCCGTTGTCCGCGGCTACCGGGAGTGGCGCGGCCAATTGAGCAGCGCCTGCTTCTCCGGTGGCCGTTTCGATCCCCGGGCGGCGGTGGTCGAGGCGTTCACCGAAGTCGAGTTGCATGGCGACAGTGCTTGCGGACCGGCGAAGGTACTGCACCGACTGGCCATCGAGCACGTACGCGGACAGTCGAGCGCCTAGTGGTACAGATTCCGGACTACTTCCCCGAGTGGCTGGTGGAGTTGGTGCTCGGGCACTTCCCGGACGGGGACCCGGAAGCGATGCGCCGGGCCGCCGACGCCTGGTCTGATTCGGCGAATCGGCTTGTGGCAGAGGTTGATCGGCTCGAAGCGGTGCGGGCGAGACTGGCGCAGGCGGTCGAGGGCGCAACCGGTGACGCGATACAGAAGCAGTTTCGGCAGCTGATTGCCGATACGCAGGCGCAGATCGAGTACAACAACGGCAGGGCCCGGCAGTTGTACGACAACGCAAATGCCGTCGAGTACCAGCAGTACGTGATCATCGGCATTGCGGGCGTGATCCTCACGCAGGTGATCGCCGACATGCTGCTGCCACCTCCCGGGAGTATCGCGACCGCGATTGTCCATCGAGCCGAGGGGAAGGCGACGATGGAACTCGCGCAGCGCGACTTCCTGCTGGCGATGCTGGCGCGGATGGCGCGATTCAGTCTCGAGCACCCACGGGCGATGCTGGCCACCAAGGGTGTGTTCTTCGGGATGGCAATCGGCGGCGGAGTCCCCTATGGCGCCATGCGCGTTCAGATGGCGCAGGGCCACCGAGAATCGGTGGATTGGGAACAGGTGCGCTTGGGGGCAGCGGCCGGTGCCGTCGGCGGGTTCGTGGGCGTTCAGGTCGCTCGCGTCGTAGGACCCGCGTTGATGAGGGCGGGCGGGCGCGTGCTGGGCACGGTGGCAGCAGGCGGCGTAGGTGGCGTAGCCGGCGGTGCGGCGGGTGCCGCGACCGTGTGGGCTTTGACCGGTGGTGAAATGCGAGCAAAGGACCTGGCCACCATGACGTGGCTCGGGTTCACTTCCGGCCTCGTCGGCTCGATGGGTGCCGCGGTGCGTGCCGCACGGGCCGCCGCCTACACCGGACAGGTCCCCGGACGAGTCTCGTCGCCGGATGCCGGCCAACCTCCCGACAGTGCCTCGCCACAGCCGGCAATTACCGAGCCAGGGGGTGGTCAGCCACCTCGGACGCAGACAGCGAGTCCTGAGCTCGTTTCCAGTACGAGTCAGGCGGACCCGCCGCGGGCGAGGACTCACGAGCGCTTGTCCGGGGACGGGCAAGTGGGCAAGCCGGATCGCCTCACGCCCCAGAAGATGGCAGAGATCGACCTGATGCTGCAGATCGAGGATGTCTTCCGCAACGCCGGACCGGATCTCGATGCCCTCATAGCGAGGAACGACCCTGGCAACGCGCCTGGACAGGATCTAGGAGGAGGAGCAGGAGCAACCCCTCGGACCACAGGCCCGCACCCGGGTTCGCCTGGTTCGCCGCACCTGCCGTCGTCCCCTGGGGCAAGTCCTGGGGGCAGCGACCCGTCGCCTGCTATCAGTCAGACGCAGCATATGCTCGTGCAGGAGCCAGGGGCGCTCGGGACCATGGACCGCCCCGACGCCAGCTTCGGCCAGCCGCAGATCGACGTCGGCGGAGCCCAGATGCGACCACAACTGGGCACCGACACGGTCGTGGACTCCGGCACACCATCCGATACCCCCGGGCACACCGCTGGAATCCACGACGGCAGCGGCGAATACGTGCTGCAGATCGGCCCTGATGGGGACATGCAGTTGGTGCAGATAGGTACCGACGCACCACAACAACCGATGACACCACGGCCCATCGACGATACCGGCGCGCCACCGACCAGCAATGAACCGGCCGCTGCCGAATCCGACTTCGCCCATTTCGAAGCGCAATTCGCCCAAAACCCGGAACAAGCCGGTGCCGGCAACCACGCCGCACCACAAGCAACGGACACCACGCCGCCGGTATCGCCCCCCACCGACACGAACGCACCCTCGGCCCCACCGACACAAAGTCCGGCCAGCACACCGCCAGCGGCACCTCGGCCCACCGCAGAGTCGAACAACCCTGTCCAGCAAGCAAACCCACCACGACCGGTAGCCGACACCGGAAATACGACGACACGTCCCGAGCCCACCAACACTCCCGCGGCGCACACGGACCCGCCGAGTCCAGACGCCACGCCGCCGGTGTCCCCCCATCCCGACCCGAACGCGAACAATCCGGCCCAATCCATTCCACCGTCGCCCCCGGGTACACCGCCGCCTGCGCCGCACGCCGGGACCGAAACGAACGGCCCTGCTGTACATACCGGGCCACGGGATCAATCTCTCGGCACCGCTACGCCGGGCTCCATACCCTCTGCCGCACAAGCGTTCCCAGCGGCAGCGGCGGCAGCAGCAGCAGACCCCGCAATGTCAGCACCACATCCGACACCGGACGCCACCCACGCCACGTATTGGCAACCTGACAACCCCCAACCGGTCCTCCCCCAGGGCACAAATCCCCCTCCCGCCCATACGCACCCGCCGACACCGCCCCCGGCCACCGGACCCCTGACTACGGACCCCACACAAACCCCGCCGACCACCACAACGCCACAGGCACAACCCGTCGCCGCGATAGGCCTGGGCTCCGACAACGAGGAACCCTCCGCCGAACCCGAAGAGTTCCCCACCCCACCAGGCACGATCGTCCCAGACCCACCGCGAACCATCGTGCCCGACCCCCGGGAACACAACGTCTGGCAGAACCCCGCCGACCGAGCCGAACATTGGAAGCGCCCACCCGGCGACTACGTCACCATCCCCGGCGTCTCCTACCCACTGGAGGACGAACCACCCGCCAACGCCATACCCGTCATACCCCGCGTGCCCTCGGCGACCCCAACCCACTTACCTGCCGATCCCCCCGCCTTCACCCCCACCTCCCAGGACCCCGACCACGATCGCGCGAACCTACCCGGCTCCGCGCAGCCACGCCCCCCAGAAGTCCCCGAACCACTGCCAGGCCGACACGACACCGCACCCGCAACCCACCTCGACACCAACCCCGAACGACCAGACCCCACCCCCGTTCTGCCCGGCAAGTACGCCACCGAACCCAACCCCGAAACCCCCGGCGCACCCCACAAACCCACCGCCCCCCAACAGCACCCCGACAGCCTGGAATACAACCCCGACCAAACCGGCGTGCCCATCGTGGCCGGACCACCACCCCGCCAACTCGCCCCACCCAAGCGGCCGGTCCAGCGAAACCGCCTCATCCCCCAAGCCCAAGCGTCCATGGGCGACGGCGAACCCAAACGCAAGCGCAAGCCACCAGCGGAGCCAGCGAAACCGAAACCTATTGCCCCCCAGGGGCAGGCTTCGATGGGCGACGAGTCCGGCCGCCGCAAACGGCGCAAACAGCAACCGCCGCAGCAGCAGCCCCAAGATGTCTCGAACACCCTTGCGAAGACGTCTTCCGCGCCCGGGCGGGCAAACACGCGGAACTCCGATGACAGCGCACCACGCGAGCGGACGGAAGCGAGCAGAGACCACAAGGTGGTTCGTCGGCCGACTCCCGGCCCGACCGACGCCAGATATCAGTCTGTCATCGCACCCGTCGTGACCCAGGTGGGCGGACGCGCGCTCGGCACGGTGGCGGCAAGCGGGGTGGGAGGTGTTTCCGGTAGCGCGGCCGATGGGCTGACCCCGTGGGCGCCGACCGCACCGATTCTTGAACGCACGTCCGCTACCAGCCAGGTGGACCCACCGCGGCGGACACCCGAGCCCGCATTGAGGGATGGTCATACAGGGAAGCCGGATGTCACCACGGAGATGATGGCGGCGGCCGAGGCGAGGATCGACGCGCTCTTCGGCGACATCGTCGACGAGTCACCAGAGTTGCGCGCGGACGTCACCGCGTTCGAGAACGGCCCCGGCGACGAGCCCGGACAGTCTCCGGATCAGGGAGGGGGAACCACTCCGTATACGCGAACCCCTGGCCCGCAACCTGGTTCGCCACACTCACCACCGTCCTCGCCTGGACGCGCCACCGGGTGGCCTGCATGGGGCATGTCCGAGCTGGCGAAGAGCACAGTCGCGACCGCCGCACCGCCCGAAGGTGCTTGGGGCAGACCGATGTCCCCGACAAATCAGGCCGAACCCGGTGCCGTGCAAGTGCTGCCGGGCCAGACAGGCACCGACGTGCTCACCGACGCGCCGATCGCACAACCGGAGGCCGGTGCGTCCAGCACCGAAATCCTCTTCGCGAACGACGGCAGCGGTCCGTACATGATCGAGATCAGCCTGGATGGGGTGCGGTTGGTGGAGGCCAGCGACGAACACCCCGTCGCCGACCTTGATTTCGATGCCGAATTCGCCCGGCTCGAAACCGAACTTACGCAGCCCCGGGAACAAACGGATGCGAACAATCCCCCTGCATCGGCGAATCCGCCGAAACAAGAGGTCGCACCCCCGGCATCCTCGTCGCGCCCCACCATCGACGTGAAACAACCCGGCACGCCCGCGGTCTCCCCGAAACCAGGCCTCGAGGCCACACGATCGGCGTCGGCCCATCCCGTTTCCGACACGAACAACACCGCCGCACCAGCGGACCCGCCTCGGTCGATTCTGGATGCCGCGCCACCCGCGCCCCGCGCCGAGGCCGACCCTGCACCACAAACGAGCCCACCGAGACAACCTCCCGCGACCGCCACGCAAACGACGTCAGGGTCCATGCCCGACGCGAACAACTCCGCGGCCCGAACGCACCCACTGAACCCGGTCCCTTACATCACGCCGGCACTGTCGGGCCAGACACCGGACGCCGATAGCCCTGCCGCCCACACCAACCCGCCGACACCGCCCCCGTCCACCGGACCCCTGACTACGGACCCCACGGAAAACCCTCACCCGACCACAACCCCACAGGTACAATCTTTCGCCGCGATCGGCCTGGGCACCGACGACGAGCCCTCCGCCGAACCCGAGGAGTTCCCCACCCCACCGGGCACGATCGTGCCCGACCCACCGCGAACCACCGTGCCCGACCCCCGGGAACACAACGTCTGGCAGAACCCAGCGGAACGAGCCGAGCATTGGAAGCGCCCCCCAGGGGACTATGTCACCATCCCGGGCGTCTCCTACCCCCAGGAGGACGAGCCGCCCGCCAACGCCATACCCGTCATCCCGCGCGTACCCTCGGCAACCCCGACTCGCTTGCCCACCGATTCCCCGGCCTTCACTTCGACCTCCCAGGACCCTGACGACGATCGCGCGAACCTACCCGGCTCAGCACAGCCACGCCCCCCAGAGGTCCCCGAACCACTGCCAGGCCGACATGACGCCGCGCCCGCAACCCACCTCGACACCAACCCCGAGCAACCAGACCCCACACCCGTTCTGCCCAACCGGTACGCCACCGAACCCAACCTCGAAACCCCCGGCGCACCCCACAAACCCACGGACCCTCAAAACAACCCCGACAGCCTCGAATACAACCCCGACCAAACCGGTGTGCCCATCGTGGCCGGACCACCACCCCGGCAACTCGCCCAACCCAAGCGGCCCGTCCAACGAAACCGCCTGACCCCCCAGGCCCAGGCATCCATGGGCGACAGCGAACCCGAACCAGGCAAGCGCAAGCCACCAGCGGAACCGGCGGAGCCGAAACGCATTGTTTCCGAGGACCAAGCGCCGATGCGCGGCGATCCTGGCGAGTCCAACCGGCGCAAACAGCAACCACCGCAGTCGTCCCAAGGTGCGACTAATCCGATGCAGCAGGATGCGGAATCCACTGGATTGGGACAGGCAACGCCCGGCACGGGTACCCCGCCCCGGCCCGGCACGAAGAGACCTGGCCACGAGCCTGCTCCAGCCCGCCACTCCTCGCACTTCCAGATCAGCGGCATCGCGCATGGTGACTCCGCGAAAGCGGAACTGGTAGAAGAAAAGATCACGACCATCCTGCGCGACTGGTCGAACCCCACCTATGTTCAGGAAATCGCCGACGCCGTCACCGCATCGGTCAAGTGGGGGCAGGGCGTAATCGACGTCACGGCCGAAGTCACCGGCGACGAACTGCGGGTCCAACTCACCGACCACACCGGCGAGCACATCTCCACGCACGTCATCTGGAACCTCGGCCGTGAACCCCGACCCGTCGAACGCGCCGCCAAGCCGCCGACCCCCAAAGCGCAGGCTGAACAAGCGACCCCGCGGAAAATTGGGGACGACCGCGCGGCGCCACTGTTGGCGGATTCGGTCGACGAGAGGCCCGCGTACCAGGAAGAGATCGGCGTCGAGCGACGCGCGCTATCGCAAAGGCTGCGGGAGGAGCATCCTTGGCTCTCCGATGAGCAGATCTGGGCAGTGGAGGAAATGTTCTCCGAACTGCTCACCAACGCCAAGGCGCATCTCCACAACTTCGCAGAGGCGCACGGGCTCGATCCGGAAACCGCCGTCCATGTCCACGCCACAGGCGTGGACGGCGATCGCATCGTACGTGTGACGGTCGTCAACGACCTCACCCCTGGACACGCCGAGAACCTTCCGAAATGGTCTGATGCTGAACAAGAGGCGAGCCGAGAAGGAGGACGCGGCACACAGGTCGTGCTCACCCAGAGCGACAGATCCGTCAGGCTCCTCACGTTCTCCCCCGGCAAGAACACCATCGAGCAATCGTTCGAGATCTGGGAGTCCGCCGGTGGCGTCCGCCAGGAACCCAGCGCCGCGGCGTTCGCCATCGACCTGTCGGGGTTGGGCCTCGATGATCTCGATACGTCAGAGCCCGACCCGGCACAGACGCAGGATTCGGCGGAGACCACTCCAGTCGAAGCGACGGCCGAAGCGGAGGTCGTCCCCAACTCGTCTACCCAGCAGGCCGATCACGCCGGTCCGGGGACCGCCCGCAGTGCATCGCCGTCACCGGTCAGCGAACCGCCTGATCCGAATGAGTCTCCGAGTCACGGGTTATCCGAGCGCGAGATCGAAGTACTCACCCTGACCGCCGAGGGGAAGTCGAACGCGGAAATCGGCACCGACCTGGGAATCTCAGAATCCACCGTCACCAACCACCTCACCAACATCCGTCGTAAGCTCGGCACCGGCGATCGAACGGCAATGGCGGTGGCAGCGGTAAGCGCAGGCCTTCTCCCCAGCGAGGACCCCACCACGGACACAACCACCCCCACGTTGTCCGAGCGCGAGATCGAAGTACTCGCCCTGGTAGCGGAGGGCAAATCGAGCCAGGAAATCAGTACCGACCTGAGAATCTCAAAGCGCACCGTTGACTCCCACCTCCTGCGCATGGGTAAGAAGTTCGGCACCGGTGATCGAACGGCAATGGCGATTGCAGCGCTACGCGCAGGCCTTCTCCCCGGCGTGAACCCCACTACCACAGACACACCAACTCCCACCTTGTCCAAACGCGAGTTCGAAGTACTCGCCCTGGTCGACGCTGGCGAAACGCACGCAGAAATCGCTGCGCAGCTGGGGATAACGGGCCAAACCGTAGTAGTCCATCTCCGAAATATCCGTCTGAAGTTCGGTACCGGCGATCGGGCGCCGGTACCCCAACCCGCCGATTTCGACGCGGACGATCCATATGCAGCGAATGAATGGCTCGCCGCGCTGCGCCGCTACTTCGGCCGCACGCGAGTGGAGTTTGCTGGGCCGGTCAGTCCTGCGCTGGTGACGCATTTCGAAAGCAGGAGACGTAACCTGAGCGCGAAAGCCGTCCGCGACATCTGCGCCGCGAACGGCATCCCTGACGCGCTCGCCCGCGAAGCGCTCCTACTCTTCTTCGACGGCGAAGGGCTCGCTTGGTACGACCCCGACGGCGAATACGTCCCTCGACCCGCGGCTCTCGATCCCAACGACCTGTACGCGGTGAACAAATGGCTCACCGAGCTGCGCCGCTACCTCGGCAAGAGCCGAAAAGACTTCGCGGGCACGTTGAACCAAAGAACGGTGCGCAATATCGAGGAGCAGGAGTACCAGCCGACCGCGGCGACTCTGCGTGATCTGTGCACCACCAACAACGTACCGACCGATATCGCTCGCGAGGCCATCGTCTGGTTCTACGACCGTGAAGGACTCGCCTGGTACGACCCCGACGGCCAACACCCGCCCAGCCCCGGCGAAGACTTCGACACCGTCAACGCATGGCTCACAGCGTGGCGCCACTACCTGGGCCGCAGCCAAGAGAAGTTCTCCGGCACCCTCAGCGCCGGAGCACTGAAGCACATCGAGCACGGCCGCACGACGCGACCGCGGTTGTTGTCGCTGCGAAAGCTGCGGGATGCCAATGGCATCCCGGCCCACCTGATCAACGCCGCCATCGAGCGCTTCTATCAGCACGCGGACGAGACCGAAGTCGACCCCGACGAGCAGGCGCTGTTCTGGCGATATATAGCTACCCGGGTCGGATCATCGGAAGAACGCTCGGTCCGAGAGGAGATCTTCGCGCGCTACGCCGGGATTCCCGTGGCCGTGGTGCGCCGAATGGCGAGGGACGAGGACCGTGATGAACTCGATGAACTCATCCAGCAGTGCCGGATCGAGGTCATGTCGGCGATCGCCAATCACGCTCCCGGTGGCTCGTTCGCCCAGCATGCATGGGCGGCTGCCGTGTGGACGGTCATCTCCGCCCGCTACGAAGCCACGAATCCCCGCCTGAACCGTTCGGACCGCGAGCTCGTCCTCAAAGTACATCGTGAACTGGGCATACAAGCGCAAAGACTGCACATGGACGAGACCCGTTTGCTGGATGCGGTGGTTGCCGAAGCTCTCGGAATCCCCGTCGCCGACGTGGACTGGGCACGCCAGGTCCTCACCGGAGGATCCGTCTCGTTCGATCGATCGGTGGTCGACGACGGCGGACGTGTCCTCGAGGAGGTGGTCGGCGACGAGATGGCCGAATCTCCCTTCGCCGATGTCGAACTCGCTGAGGTCATCCGCGCGGGCCTGGAAGGTTTCCCCGACCCGCGCAAGGCATGGAACCTGGTCGTTCTCCATGTCGTTGAAGGAGATCCGCTGCCCGAGGTTGCCGAGCGCCTCGGCCTGTCCGTCGAGGAAGGCGAAGAGCTCCTCGCCCAGGTCACCACCGTCCTCCAGACCACACTCCCATCTCCTGCGCGCGACAGCGACGCCCAACCGGACGAGAACGAGCCCGAGCAGCGCAATACCACCGCCGACAAGGCCTCCGACCCGTCGGAACGCCCCAATTCACCAAAGCGGTCCGGGGGTGGTGGGCAGACTGGACCACCACCCGGCTCCGTAGAGCCCTTCCATGATGTCAATCAGCGCGCGGCCCTCGACCTCCCACCCGACCCGAAACAGAACCGGCGGTTCGGACGCAGACCTGGACCCGACCCCCGAGTCTTCCATCACCACGAGGACGATCCGCTGGGCCGGCCATACGGTCCGGGCGTGCCACAAAGACCGGACAACCTGACCCCGAATCAGCCACGCAATGACGGCAATTCGAGTGAGCACGTCCCGGCATCGGCTGCACCCCGAACCGACGTTCCGGGCAAACCTGCGGAATCACACGCCCAACCCAGCACCACACCCACTCCAGAACCACCCCCAGCGCCCGATTTGGACGTGCGGCAGGTGCTCGATCAGATCTCGAGGAGGTTGCGCCTCGACGGCCGCGGCGGCGCCGAATTCGATGCCGAGGGTCTGTCGCGGCCGGAGATCGAGGTGTATCAGGAGCAGTTCGCCCTGCTGAGCGGCGGTGCAGGCGAATTCCATGACCAGGTCATTGAGCAGATGCGCCAGGCTGCGCTGGAAGCCCCGCTGGACAGATACCTCAACAGGTACGGCTTGGTCACTCCCATCGACGAATTCCATCCTCCGGAAGGAATCACCGGGCAGGTCGACCGTGACGGAGTGCTGGAAGCCAATCTCTACGCCACCGAACGCACGCCGAGCGGGACGATAATGTTCGACCACATGATGGACGCCATCGGACATCATGTGCAGGGTATCCGTGGTGTCTGGGAAATCGGCTTAGGGGAACGCGATAATCTCGACACCTTCAATGCGCTGATTCAGGATCTGTGGTTGTCGCCGGAGGATGCGGCGCGGGGCACGTTTACCGGAAAGATCGCCGCCCGATACGGATTCACCCACGTCTCGATCGAGGGAGTGATCGGTTCTCTCGGAGAGAACTCCCACGTCAGGGTGTTGTTCACCAAGCCAGCCGCCGCGACAACACCCGACGCGCCCGACCAGCCGACCACCAACGGCCAAGCGTTGGGCGCGCCGCAAAGCACGGACAACACTGCGGACAGCGCAGGCAGTGCCGAGACATCGGCCACTCCCCAGTCCGATCCGCCACAGTCCGATCCCGTACCCGGCGAGGTCAGCCCGGCCAGGCAACCGGATTCCACGCAACCAGAAGCGGACTCGACCGACACCACGCCCTATCAAGCGCCAGAACAACCTGCCCCAGCCCCCACCACCGACAGCGAACCACTGCCCGCGACACCACCCAAACGAGCCGGAGGCGGACACGCGATCGGCGGGCCGCCGGGTCCGGAGGTGCGTGTCGCCGATGACGTCGATCCCGCCGCGGTTCTCGCGGACGACGGCCAAGCGATATTCGGCACGATCGTGGTGGATACTCCCGAGGAAATCGAGCGGATGGGTGGCGCGAACACGACTTCCGTCGGCGGGATGGTGACCGCGATCAGCGAGCCGAGTGGATCTGGTTCCTTGGTGCTGCATACGATCGAGTCCCGAGGGCCGGCCCACGTCGAAATGCTGAGTAAGATGCGAATTCCGTGGCTGGCCAGTTTCGAAACCGGTGGCCTCACGGTGACGTTCAATATCCGGTATCGCAATCACGACGACGGGGATCTGCACGCCTGGATTTGCTTCCACAATCCGGATGTCGACAACCCCCGATTCCACGGCTTCCGCCGCATGATCGATGTCGCCCTGGTGAATCACTTCCCGGGCAGAACAATCCAGGTCCAGGACCATTACTACTACGGCGAAGAATGGCTCAACCCCATTCGAACGGAAATTTTCGACCGGCAACTCGGACGACCTGCCTCCACGGCAGCAGAGATTGCGGAAGCCGTTTCAGCCGAGCAAACAACTCTCGACACAGGCGCCGGTCGAACACCACAGGTACAGCCGAGGACAGGAGGCGGACCCGCGATCGGCGGGCCGCCGGGTCCGGAGGTGCGTGTCGCCGATGACATCGATCCCGCCGCGGTTCTCGACGTCGGCCGACCACGCCGCCGCCCAGGGGTAACACACATACCCGCGGACGCTCCGTTCGAGGTTCTGGCATTCAACGTGGACCCCCGTGACGGCCTGCCCTGGGACCACGGCGTCACACCGAATCAGCCACGCCCGGCATCGGCTGCACCCCGAACCGACGTTCCGGGCAAACCTGCGGAATCACACGCCCAACCCAGCACCACACCCACTCCAGAACCACCCCCAGCGCCCGATATCGATCGAGTGCGGTTGGTCCGCGAGGGCATTGCGGCCGAACGCGATGCCGCTATCATCGATCCACTCGTGGCCGTGACGCATTCGGATGTAGCCCGCGTCCAAAAACTGGGCGGCATGCTCGGGCACCTCGACGAGTTGGTGGCCGTGCTGGAGCAACCGGATCCGACTGTCGCGCCGGATCGACTGCGGTTGCTGGTCCACCACTTCCACGCTGCCGCGGAATGGTTGGCGGCGTTGATGGACGCGAACAACGCCACCAACGGGCAGGTGTACCCGGACCCTGCTGATCAGCAGCGGCTGGCGGCGGAGACGGTGGAGCGCTACGTGGCTGCCGACGAGCGGGTCGAGCAAGTTGGGGCCGACTTGAGCGCGACACGATCGGACAGGCCGGCGAGCGCGGAGGATCTGAGCCTGCTGGCCACTGTCGATGTGAGCCAGGTGCGGTTGGTGCGCGAAGGAATCGCGGCCGAACACGACGATGCCGTGGTCGATCCGCGCGTAGCGGTGTCACACGCGGATGTAGCGCGTTTCCGGAAGCTGCACGGCATGCTCGGGCACCTCGACGAGTTGGTGGCCGTGCTCGAGCAACCGGATCCGACTGTCGGGCCGGATCGAGTCCGGTTGCTGGTACATCACTTCAACGCGGCGAAAGAGTGGTTGGCCGCGTTGATGGATGCGAACAATGCGACCAACGGGCAGATCTATCCGGATCTCCGTGATCGAACACGGCTGGCAGCCGAAGCTGTGAACCGATACCGAGCGGCCGACGCCCGGGTCGCTCGGGTCGCGGCGGCACTGGACGCGGCGAGTCAAGGCGATCTACCCCCGCACCCCGAGGCTGCTGCGACAGCCGAGCCGGTACACGAGCCCGAACAACGTTCGGGCCCCGAAGTCTCGCCCGAGCCGGAGCCGCCTCGACCCGAGCTCGAAGCAGCACCGGAGCATGCCGAAGAAACGCCGTTGCCACCTCCTCATGTCGAGGAGAATCTGGGTCCGGTTGCCGGGGTGAGCGATATCGGCCTGGACCCGGACCACCCCACCAACCAGGATGCGTTCAAGATCGCGACGGTGGTCGTCGAGGGTGAGCCGGTGCATCTCGTCGCAGTAGGTGACGGAACGTCGAAATCAACGCGTGGCGACGAGGCAGCGGACGTCGGCACCGCCGCGGCGCTTGATCACATGGTCACGGCGGCAACGAATATCGAGCCTGGTCAGCGGTTTGATCCGTTGCGTCTGGTGCAGAACGCGATGTCGGCGGCTCAGGCCGCAGTTGTCGGGTTGGCCGAGAAATATCCGAATGCCCACCGACCTCCACAAACCACCATCGCTTTGGCGGTAGTGGAGCAGGACCAGATCACGCTCGATTGGGCCGGCGACACCCGAGGGTATTGGCTGGCCCTGGATGGTGGCGAGTCCAAACAGTTGACCAGGGACGACTCCTTGCTGCCTCGCCTGGTGGATTCCGGTATGCCCGAAGCTGAAGCGTTGAATGTCGAGTACGCACATCGAATCCACCGCTTCCTTGGTCCACGCCCTGTGGACGATACGGAGGAATCCCATGCGACGACCGTTCCCATTTCGGGTAAAGGTGTTTTTCTGATCTGCACCGACGGACTGTGGAACGAAGTTTTCCAGGCCGAGGCTCTTACCGATATCGTCCGGTCCGAGTTGGAGCAATCCCCGGGAGATCTGTTAGCCGCGGCGAAGGCGCTCGAACAACGCGCTCTGGCGACGGGAGGACACGACAACATCACCGCTGTCCTGGCGAGTCCTCCCCAAACCGACATACCGCGGGAACGCCTGGCCACATATATTCAGCTCGGAGAAGTCCAGTCCGGAACGCCCGAACATGAGCAGCTGGCCGCAGATGTCGCTCGACTCGATGCGCTGGCCCATCGCCAGCTCACATTGGCGTTGAGTGTGATCGGCCTGGAACATCAGCTGGCCGCCCCGGACCTCGCCCCGGCTACCGTGGCCGAACTGACCCGTCGGCTCGACGAGTTGCGAAGCGAACTCGAGCAGGCAAACCGGGCACTGGCCCCCGGCCACACCGATCCGGCAGCCCTGCTCGGAACGCCGCCTCGTGCACGCACCGACTCTGCCGAGCAGCCGGAAGAGGCACGACTGGCGTTGCAGGTGGTCAACGACCGCTACGGACGACATGTCGTCACCGTCCCCCCCGGTGCGCGGCGCGAGTTCCGGAGCCTCGGCAACTCCGAATACGACATCGCGCAGGCGGTAGGCGATAACCTGCATCAATTCACGGCGTGGACCGAGGCTTTCGACCTCATCGACCAGATGCCCACCACTGCGACCGCGATCGTGCGAATGCTGTGGACCGCCAATTACGACACGGTGCTGGTGCTGACCAAGGACCGCGGCGGCCCGGTCATCTCGATCAGCCCTGCCATAGCGCAACAGGCATCGGTCGACCGGGCCAAGGGCGAAAGGGAATACAACCCGTTTCTCCGTAAGGTTTGGGTTGCCCTGTTCGACGAGAACGGTGCGCTGACACCTCCTGGCGAGCCGAACCCGAACAGTTCCCCCGACCTGCCGAGCCAACCCGAACCACCGAAGCGGGCGGGTGGCGGCCGTGAAGTCGGCAGACCGCCGCATGGCGCGGTGGAACACTTCGACAACCCGTTCGGGGCGCTGGATCCACATGCCCCGATGGCCCACATTCCCAGAGATGTGCCGCTGTGGGCCATGGGGTTCAATGTCAATCCTCACGATGGCCAACCATGGGGTAGCCCCGACCACACCCCTGATCCCGCGCCGACCACCTCCGAAACAGAAGCGGCGCTTACGCCATCGAGCAATCAACGGCCAGCACCGGACCAGACAGTCACACCGGAACCGCCGGGTCGGTCGTCGAGCACGGCTACCCCCGCTGTCGGCCAGGTGCCGAAGTCGCCGTCCGGTGTAGAGCAGTCGCCGAATGCTGCGACAGAGCGGCCGGCCCCATCACAGCCGACTGGACCGCACCTGGGTCTGGGCCCAGAGGCCGCGCGGTTGGACGCTGAACGACAAGCAGCCATCGCCGAAGTAGCCGACGAGGTCGGCGTCAGTTACGAAATCGTCGAAATGGTGCTGCAGGGTCGGTCCGCAGTTGCCGAAGAGGCAGTCACACGGGTAAAGGAAGCGGCCACTCGACTCGGGTACTGGGAGCAGGTCACCAAACCGGACGTCGCCCGTGCCGCAGGCGTCAGCTTGACGACGGTCGATAGTGTGCTGGGCAACGGGCGCGGCACGGTGGACGAGAACACCAGACAGCGCGTGCTCACCGTGGCCGCGGAAATCGGCTACACCGGCAGGATCACCCGCGCCGCAGTGGCCCGTGAAGCAGGCGTGGGCGTGTCAACCGTCGAGAAGGTCTTGCGGGACGGACCCGTATTGACCTCGGAGACCGCTCGTGCCGTACGCGAAGCGGCCTACCGTCATGGGCTTCTGCAGCCACCCTCGCACCGAGTCTTGCCACCTGTCGGTCGGGTGGCCGAAGCCAGCGCGGCGGATGTAGCTGAGCGGGTGGGAGTGTCCACATCGAAGGTCTATAGCGTGCTCCGAGGCGAGGGCCGCCGTGATCCGGAAATCGCTGCCCGCGTGCTGGAAACGACCGACGAGATCGGATTCCGGCCTCAGTCGCCCGGTGCACCGACCCTGCGGGTAGTGACCCGCTCGGCGCTGCAGAGCGCCATTGAGGAACTGCCCCCGGAGGTGGCCGACTACGTCAGAATGCGGTACCTGGAGGGGGGTTCACTCGAGGATATTGCAACGGCGCTCGGCACCGAGGCGGATATCGACCAGCTGCACACGTCCGCCCTCGCTCAGCTCGGCGCCCATTTTTCTGCTGCATTCGCAGGCGATGCCGTGGTGCAGCGGTTTGCCTCTGCGGTCGGAGCCGACGTCGAGGTACACGGCACGGTGCGGCAGGCAACTGTCGCGGATGTGGCTTGGCTGGCCGGAACGAACACCGACCTGCTCGCACTCTCGGGTGATCAGGTCCCCGACGCGGTGGCTGCCCGAGCGCGGGAGGCGCTCCGGCGGCTCGGACTGCGACCCGCCGATTCGGCTCTGGAGTCCCAGCCGAACGCGCCCACCGGGCTGGTATTCGAGCGAGAAGCCGACCCCGGTGTCGGTCATCCCGGTGCCGACGTGCTGCAGAACCCGGCCGCACGACCGAAGCCCGCAGATCGACCCCAGCACGCCACCGCGGCTGGCGTTGCGCAAGCAGTCGAAGTCGACGTCGCCGGAATCCCCGAGAAAGACTCTCCCGAGTCGATCACCCGCCCTGATTCCCACATCGGCACGTCGGGCCGCCAACCAGGGCCGGATTCCGACGACATCGAACCATCGCCGGATGATCATGTCCCGACGCAACGCGGACCGGCGGCGGGGCACGACCCCGAGGTCGTCCCCCGACAGCAGAGCCGGGCTCAGCCCGCTGGCCGCTTGGCGTCGGAGCGTGATGTCGACGCGGCTTTGGTCGCCGCGGTCAAGCCGGGTGAAACCGAAGCGTTCGGCCAGCTGTACGAGCGGCACGTCGGCGCCGCCCGCGCCGTGGCCGGCCGTATGGTTCGGGGCCCGGAGCACGTCGATGATGTGGTAGCCGAGAGTTTCGCCAACGTTCTTACCATGCTGAACCGGGGGCGCACGATTGATCATTTCCGGGCGTACCTGCTGAGGACGGTGCGTAATGTGGCCGGGGCGGTTCGCGGGCACGGGGACCGGCAAATCGCGACCGAGAATCTGGAGCAGTTCACTCCCGCGGAGCCCTTCCACGACAAGGTGGTCGAGGAATTCGATAACTCACTGGCGGCGCGCGCCCTCCAGTCATTGCCCGAGCGATGGCAGATGGTGCTGCGGCGCCTGGAGACCGAGGGCATGAAACCGGCCGAGCTGGCTTCGGACCTCGGGTTGTCCCCGAACGCCACAAGCGTCCTCGCCGCCCGAGCCCGTGAGGGTCTGCGTCAGGCATATCTACAGCTGCACGCGTCGCGTCCGATCTCGGAGGCCTGTCGCCCGGTGGCGGAGAATCTCGGCGCCTATGTGCGCGCTGGTCTCGGCAAGCGCCAGACGAAAGCTGTGCGCGAGCACGTGGCCACCTGCGCCGAATGCAGCGCGATCCACCGGGAACTCGCGGACATCAATGCGGTGATCGAGCGTAACCGGGGCGAAATCCGAGACGCGCCGAGTCGGCGGACGCCGGGCGACGGAACCGTGCCGGTACAGAGTGCCTCGACTCGGCCGGATCCGGCGGGACGCTCGAGGCGATTGAGCGGTGGTGCGGTCCAATCGGATTCCGCTGAGCGCAACCCCTCGGATGGTGCTGACAGCGCCACTCAGCGAGACACGCCGACAACAATGGAGCCGATACGCAAACCAGCCCGGCCCCCAGCCCTTCCCGGATTCATGGGCGTCCCCGACCCCGAGGCCGACATCTTCGGCGACCTGCGTAACGTCCTCAACCCCGGCGGCCTACGCGGAAACAGACGCGTAGAAGAACTCGGGAAAGTCCGCATGGACGGCGGCGGCAACGCACGCGGAGCCAACAGAGAAGACAAACCCGAATCAACCCCGTCCGCCGAGGAATCCGTCGAACCCGCGGTACCCGACCCACAGCGCAACCCGACAACTGCTGGCGTCAACGAAAACACCACGAGCTCGGATAGTTCCCGCCCGAGCCATGAACGGCCGGCGCCGGACCGGACAATCACACCGGCGGCACCGGGTCAGATATCGAGCACGGCTACTCCCGCTGCCGGCCAGGTGCCTGAGTTCCGCAGGCCGAGCGATGATGCGGTGGAGCTGTTTCAGCGGATTCTCGATGCAGAGCAGGCCGATGATCCGCAAGCACAGGAACTCCGCGACGAGGCCGAACGGCGCATCCCGGATGACGGGGAGCGTGTTTACGTCGAGCGCTATGTCGGCAATGAGCGCAGAGCCGCAGCCTTGGCGGCGGAGTTGGGGATAACACCAGATCAGCTCCGTGGATTGATGACCGAAGAGCTGACGGAAGCATTCGACGGCGAGATCGTAACTCGCACCATGGCCATTTCTCTGCACAAGATTCTTCGGGATGGCCGATTCAAGACCGATTTCGAACTTGCCGCAGGACAAGCGTTGTTGAAACGCTTCCTGGCTAGGAAGGTGACGCTCGAGCAGGCGCTGTATGGTTACCCACCCGATCTTCCAGTGGAAAAGCGGCCGGTCTACGGATATGTTCGGGCGAGTGGGGCCCTTCGGGCTTACCGGAACGATGCCCTCTCCGAATACGGTGACGTGGACGTTGTCTTCAAAGCAGCAGTGGCGCAACGAACGACAGCGAGTGTCGGTGACACGCTCGGCGTTAAGGCTGTCCCGAGCAGAGTCACCGATCCTCAGCCCGAGTCGTTCGCAGCCACCCCGAGTCACCACGGCGAACTCAGCTATTTCGGCCTCGAGGGTGTCGGTCGCGATTATGCCGGTGAGAATTTCACTCGCAACAGCTATGTCGAAGCACAGATCCACGGCGGTGTGACGGTCGCCGACATCGACCACCTCGTATTCCATCGAGAGCCTCCGGACAGCGAATTACAGGCAGCACTGGCTGAGGCCGACATCCCCTGGTCGATGGCCTCCGATTACTCGAGCAACCCGCGACAGCCGTCGAACGGTCGGCCATCGGACAGCGCAGATCTCCCTCCGAGCGCCGCCAGAGCTAGTTCACCTACGACACCGCCTGCCCACAGGGCACTACCGGCTTCTGATTCGGCGGACGGCAACGCCCCCACATCCGAACCAACATCCCGCCCGACCACACCAAGGAGCAGTCATCCCGCGGCCGCGCCGAGCCGGCAGCCGCCCGGCGACACCGCTTCGCACTCCACCGAAGGCACCGACGCAGCCCGGACTACGGATCCGGCGGCAACGAGCACACCTCCGGAGCCGATACGCAAACCAGCCCGGCCCCCAGCCCTTCCCGGATTCATGGGCGTCCCCGACCCCGAGGCCGACATCTTCGGCGACCTGCGTAACGTCCTCAACCCCGGCGGCCTACGCGGAAACAGACGCGTAGAAGAACTCGGGAAAGTCCGCATGGACGGCGGCGGCAACGCACGCGGAGCCAACAGAGAAGACAAACCCGAATCAACCCCGTCCACCGAGGAATCCGTCGAACCCGCGGTACCCGACCCACAGCGCAACCCGACAACTGCTGGCGTCAACGAAAACACCATGGGCTCGGATGACCAGCCCTCAGCGCAACAGCAACCTGCCGATCCGGAAGTTGCAGCTGGCCGAACCGGCCAGCGCAGGCTGTCCGAGCGCGAGATCGCGGTGCTCAGGCTGCTCGACGAAGGACGGTCATACGACGAGATCGCGGCGACACTGGGATTGCGTCCGGGGACCGTGCACAATTGTCAGACCAGTGCGTCCGTGAAACTCGGAACTACCGGTAGGGTTCAGACCCTTGCGGAGGCCAGGCGCCACGGGCTGCTCGATGGCGCCGACTCGCCACTGTCTACATTTCTCCAGCAGTCGGCTCCGGGCCGTGTCGACAGTCCCAGCACCGCGGAGTCACCGCGACAGAACGATCAGCCCGGTGTCGGGACGGGAGAATTCGAAAGCACAACCGCCCCTGAAGCAGCGGGTCGATCATTGATCCGCCAGGTACTCCCCAGTGACGTGCACGCGGCGGAGATCATCGGCGACGACCACAGTGCCGCAATGAGTGTCCGCCTGTGTGTCGAACAGGCACTACAAGGTCTTGGTCTGGTGAACGAGCCGATTGAGGTAGGGCCTGACGGAGAACCGCGGTTTCGCGGAAGCCTGGTCGGTGCCACCGTCCAGATGGACGGTTACTCGGCGGCGGCGGTCGCCCACGCTCCGACAGTAGCCATCGGCCTCGACGCCAAGAACCACGTGGCGGTTCAGCCCGATGCGATGGTCGACATCACCAGCTCGAAGGAGCGCCGCCATCTGCAGAAACTCACCTCGGCGCATCCCGGGATCCATTGGGATCAAGTCTCGGTCTCCGCCAAGGACAATGCCCTCGACCTGCATCGCCGAATAAGCGGTCATCAGTCCACCAGCGACCGAGTAGAGGTTTCGCTCCACCCTCATAGCGCAGAACCCACCGCAGGTACGTTCGAGGCGAAACTGTCTACAGAGCCCGATCTTCCGCCATCGACCGTTACCGGAGCATTCTGTGTCCGCGGCGGAATTGTCCTCACGGGCATCGCGCTGCGGGAGTCCGGGACCCAACCGGATCCTCCAACGGGCATTTCCCGAACCGGTAGCGGCGAACCATCAGTGATACTGCCGACCGACCGTGGCCACACGCCAATGCCGGAACAGCGTTCGACGGCACCTGACCTGTCCTCGACAACACCGCGGTCGCACCATGAGCACGCCACCGAACACCCCACTACGACACCCTCTACGTCCGCAGAGACGCAGCAACACACGTGGACAGCGCCCGCCGAACTCGGGCTCCGCTCTGTCGACGGTGTGGCGGGCGAGTCGACACGTCTGGAAGTTGCTGCGCCGCAGTCGGGTACGGGGCTGCTGCGGAACGTCCTGCCGCCCGAAGTGCACACAGTGGAACTTCGCGGTGGCGAGCGCAGCTCGACAATGGCTGTGCTGCACTGCGCCGATCAAGCAGTGCGGGATCTGGGTCTGGGTGATGTGCCCATCCGGCCGGGCCCCGACGGCGACCCGCACTGGCCCGGGAACCTGATCGGTGCCACCGCCCGCAGCGACAAGTTCGCCGGCGTAGCGCTCACCGGCGACGCGACCTTCCGGATCATCGGTCTTGATGCCAAGGATCATGTCGCTGTGCAGTCTGCCCTGATGCTCAATGTGACCCAGCGGCAGGAACGCTCCCGCATGCGGGACCTCGCATGGGAACACGCCGACGTGCACTGGGACCAGGTACTGATCTCCGTCAAAGACAACGCCCTCGACGTGCACCGCCGCTTGACCGGACGTCAACTCCACCATAATCAGGTGGATGTAGTACTCCATCCCGGCACCGCCGACCCGCGGTCCGGATCCTTCGAGGCACATCTGTCCACCGATGGTGCGACCGTGTCCGACTCGTCTCCGACGGTGTTCG
This sequence comes from Nocardia sp. NPDC051787, assembly GCF_040681325.1. NCBI lineage: Bacteria > Bacillati > Actinomycetota > Actinomycetes > Mycobacteriales > Nocardiaceae > Nocardia > Nocardia sp. NPDC051787. Next base: position 189,588 of record NZ_JBFAYO010000003.1, on the reverse strand, counting down.
CGGGACGGTTCCATGCCGACGTCGACACCGTGGTCACCGCGATCGCCGTGCGCCACCCCGACGCGTCGGCACCCGCCGAGCTCCAGGCTCGCGCGGCCGAGCCCGGCAACCGGCCTGCGATTGCGCCGAATGTGCCGGGTGCCCCTGGCACCCAAACCACCTCGGAAAAGAAATCGGGGGCAACGCCTTGGAGCACACAACGGCCCCGCGCCCAGCAGACCGAGTCGACACCCGCTGCCGAGCACACGCCCCAGTCACCCGCACCAGGGTCGCCGGAGAACCGCAAGCCGAGTCCGACACCTTGGAGGCGCCACGAACCACAGCAACCGGCAAGGCGTCCAGGCCTGATCGGCGGCTTCCCCGACCTCGAAAATCCCTTCGACGACCGCGGCAAGCCCTGGGACCGCGGCGGCCCAGTACCGAGACACCAACGGATAAACAGGCTCGTGGAACCCCATGCCGACGGTGGCGGTTTTGCTCGGGGCACGCAACGACCAGCCCCGAGGGACGCACAGGATTCAGGTGCCGCGCCAGGTGAGCTACCCCCGGCAACCTCGCAGGCCGACGAGCCGGCAGCACCGAACTCCCATGATGCCGAGCAGCACGCAGCGGCCAGTATCGTCGAACCTGCAGCCGAAAACCCAACAGACCAGCACCGATCACTCGGACAGGAACAGACCGGATCCGCTAGCGAAAGCAGGTCGACCACCGGCGTCGCCGACCGCGACGCGAAACGAGCCTGGCTGACCGAGCAACTGCAGCGTGCCGCCCGCCGAGCGCGTGAGCGAGCATGGAATACCTTGCAGGAGAAGACCGCTGGCCTGCCATTCGGTCCGGACGACGTGCTCTCGGGAGCTTATCGGCGCCATCTCGACGACCCGGACAAGTTGCAGGAGTTCACGGCCGCCACATCCGACCTGGATTCCTCGGGCCGCATATCGTTGATCGCCCTTCTGGAACAGGCAGCAGCCAAGCATCACGCAGCCGGTTTGCCGATGAGCGTCGACTCTGCTCAGCTCGCCGGGCACGGTGCACCGATCATCCCCCGGCCCGAGGACCTCGACCCTTCCGAAGCCGGATCGATAGTCGCAGACGTCATCGAAACGCAGCTGCTCGGCAAACAAGCGATCTGGGCCAGCGGAAAACTACCCTTGGAGTTCCACGGATTCGACCGTTGGGCGCTCACCGCTACGCCGAATTCCGGACCGCCGGGGTTCAACCTGAACACCGTATTCAACTGCATCAAACTGCCGCTCTACGGCGGCGTCCTCGGACACGTATTGGACCACCGCTACCTGCAGACGTACATCCGATTCGAATGGTGGAACAACAGGATCGTGGCGCAGGCGGGCGGCACAGACATGACGTGGCAAGACGGCTCGGAGATCACACCGGAAGAGAGCACGCAGCACGGCAATTTGTCGTTGCTGGCCCTAGCACCGCATGGCGTCCGTGAGTATTCCGCGGGCAATCCGAACACGCTGCTACCCAAACGTGGTGACCTGGTCCTTTTCAATGGATTGAGCCATGTGGCCGTGGCCACCGGACAACTGGGAGCTGACGGATCTCCGGCGGTATTCACATTCTGGCCATACCGGTCGTGGCCGACGGTGGAAACCGTCCGGATATCGACCGTCGATACCGAGGTCGCACGACTGATCGGAGTTGCGGAAGAGTCTGCAACAAGCATGGATTCGGTTCGGGTCGAGTTCGGACCTGGACCGTGGGGGCGCGGGTCTCGGCGCTACGAAGCCGAACTTCAGGATTGGCTGCGGCACCACGGCGACATCCCCGAAACGGCGCCGGACACCGTTGATTCCGAAACCGCAGCCCACTCCCACGACAAGCCACCGGCCACCGGCTCCACAGGCGGACCCCAGATCGACGGAGCCCCCGGCCCAGAACTGCACTTCAACGCCGCCGAAGTTCAGTCGGCCGCCCCCGCCGAGAACACCCCGACACCAGCGCAACAGGACGAAAACGACTCGGCGACAGCGACCTCCGCCGAATCCACACCTCCCCGCCCGACCGACGGAACCGCAGCCGAAGGCCAAACCCCTGGCGCCGAAGCCTTCCACCACCCCGGACACAACCCGCTTGCGCCCGATCGCCACCGTCTCATCGGCGGCAACAGGCAACAGCACTTGGCGAACCAGTTCCTGGCCTTCCACCACAATGATGAACACGAACGCGACCCGGTGAACTGGGACCAGCCACAACCCCGCACAGCGCCAGACCGCAAATCCAGCCCGGAAGCAGCCGAGAAGCCGCAATCGGCCGAAGCCGACCAGGCTGTGCCCACGACTGCGAGCGCCCCAGATCCGTCGAACCTCGAGCCGACAACCGAGCAACCTGATGCGCCCTCCCCCGCGCCACAAACAACGCGCCTGGACGGCTCTGACGAGCCTGCGGTGCCGACGGCTGCAGAACGAGGTGAAGCGGTCGAATCACAAGACAGGGACCGCAATCCCGAGACGCCTGCTGTCGGCACGAACCGCGATGCGGCTGACGACGAAGCCGACCCGGCCGCAAACCCCGGTGAGCGGCACCGGACCTCCTCGTCCTCGACGCCGACAGTCGGTGAAGTCGGGCCGGTGCCGGAGAACTGGGAAGGCGCTACCGTGCCGGTACCAGGAAGCTTCGTTGGCGGCGGCACGCTCCCGGCCACCGGGCCGACGGCGCACTACGCAGCACCCGGTGAGATTCGGCCGGATCTCGCCCCGCCAGAGGCGCTGCTGAAGGAGGCCTTCCGTGAGCATCCCGAGAACCTCGTTGTGATTAGGCCTACTACCGAGATTCGGACCGAATCGTCGCCGACGCATGCGGACGCCGACCCCAGCCGTGAATTCGCACCGCAGCCGATCACCGCCGCCAGCGAAACAGGTCTGGCCGCAAGCAGTCCCGGGAGATCAGAGGCTACGGCCGACGCTAGCGCGAAAGCACCGGCCGCCTCCGGTGGCGCGCTCGGCGTCAAGGGGCCTTCGCCAGATCCGGAGGCACGGGCGGTGCAATCGCCCCGCGATGATCGCGACGCGGTGGTTGAACCGAGTCAGGAGGCGACCCTCGAAGCCGACCAGGCTGTGCCCACGACAGCGAACGCCCCCGAGTCGAAATCACCAGCTGCAGAACGAGGTGAAGCGGTCGAACCAAGTCCGGAGGCGGCCGAGCGGATCATCAATCTGCTGGCGCGGATGGCCGAAATGAACCGGTTGGAGGCACAATACCATCGGGAGGGCAAGGCAATCAGCGCGGACAGGTTGAATCGGGCCCACAGCCAGATCGTGGCTGAGCTGGACCGTCTGTGTAGCCCCGAGGGAACGGTGATCGACGACGTGCCGGTGGCCGCTGGCCCGGACCACCGGCTGGCGATCGACTCCATGTTCCATCCCGAACGCGCCTTCCAGCGTGCCTACCATGACGCCATGGCCAGTCTGCACGGCTATGGCTTCGACCGCGTGAACCTGCCGTCGGCCGAGGCGCAAGACCGGCTGGCCGAGATACGACGGGAGATCGACCGCGTCGCCGAACTTGCCGACGTCAGCGGCCACGCGGAAGAATTCGAGGAACTCGGGGTCCTCATAACGATCTTCGAATGGACCGAGCAATCCGTCACAGGCGGTCGACTGATTCCCCTCGAGGACGAGCAGGCAAATCCGCCGAGTGGCGAAGTCACCGGGAGGGCGATGGCACAACCGCTCGACTCCGCTGACAGTGATGCAGGCACGGCTACAGAGATCGAACCGACAATCTCGATGCAATCGGATCATCCTCAACAGGAACATAATTCGATCGAGATGCGACGCGAATGGGCCCGCGGGGCGAAAAACCATGCCGCTGCACTGCCAGACGAGCGGGTACACGTGGTTCCCGAACCCGACGAAACCGCCGACCTGGGCCGTATCTCGACACTCTACAAGGCGGAAATGCCGGACGGCAGGATCGTTCACTTCCGGCTACTGGGCCACCCGTACGGCTTCCCGCTCATAATGTCGCCCGGCACACCAGTCGGAGTCGACGGGCCGCTGCCAGATCCTGGGCTGCTGAATGCGCTCGGATTCACGCTCATCGTCGTGGAACGACCTGGTTACGGCGACTCGACTCCGCTGCCAGAGCGAACCGTGGCCGATTGCGCCGACGACATCGGTTACATCGGGGGAGACCTCTTCGCGTTCGAGAAAATGGGCGTTATCGGAAGATCCGGCGGTGGATCAGTGGCCATAGCGACCGCCGCGCGGTATCCCGACCTCGTCGCCAAGGCCGTCTGCCTCGTGGGCACTGCTCCGAGGCTCGATGACATGGCTGAGTGGATAGCCGGCATGGGCGAGGCGAACCGGGGGGTGTACTCGGCGCCCGACAGGACCGCGATGCAAACCGCCCTGGCCAGGGAAATCGCTCGGGATGGAGAGGTGCTGCTGCGTAAGAACGCGCCGGACTTCAAGAAGTTGGACCACATGTTCGCGGGCACATACCGCCGAGAACTCGCACGAGGTTATCAGCGCGCGGTGCGCAACTACCCGGAAGCGTGGGTCGACGATTCCAATCAGCTGACCGGGCATTGGGGAATCCGGTTCGACGACATCAGCGTCCCGGTGCGCATCGTGCACGGCACCGCCGACCCATTCTCACCTGTCGAGCACAGCCGCAAACTCGCCAGGCTGATCCCGACATCGAAGCTGTATCTCTTCCCCGGCGTCTCCCACATGATGGGCATGGACCCTCTGCCCGTCATCGTGAGCCACTTCCGCGCCGAACGAGACGCGTTCTGGAATAAGAACTACGCGCCCGACGATCGGCGAAGAGAAGCCATCCAGCGCGCCGACTCCCAACCACTGCCATTTCCGGGGTGGATGAATTGGCCGTACCCCCGATGGGATTCGGACCCGTACCACGACGAAGACAATATGCTAGCGGGCGGTGACACCACCTCGAGCGCTCCGCCCCTGCGGGGGCGCGGTCTCGCCGACAGCGAATCCGTCTCGGCCACAGCCAGTTCCGGATCATCGCCCACACACACTGATGCCGATCCCGGCCGTATCCAGGACGTTACGATCGAATCACCCCATGCGCCGAAGGAGCGTCCCGCCGAACCGCAGCAGGAAACGGCGACCGCGTCCGCTGGGGCTGTCGCGGGCGTCCCTCAGCCCCGGCCCGGCGCTGTGACCGCCACCTGCGTGGCAACAGTATTCGAGGACGCCCGAAACCTCGGATTCGACGTGCAACAACCACTAGCCGTGAACAAACTGGTCCCACCAGCAGCATTGGCCTGGCTGGCCGGAGCACACCACCAACGGATCGACGGCGGCCTCGATGAAATAGAGCGGCTCCTGACCGATATGGGACCCGGTGCAGGGATACTGCTGAACTCCCGAATAGTCGACGGACTCGGGCTTCTGCTTCTGCTGCACTACGACGGTGAACGGATCTGGAAATACGACCGGAAGGCAGAATATCCGAAAGAGGTGCTCCACCTGCAGTACCCAGGGTTCTCAGTGAAGAACATGCATATTCTGATACTGACCCGCCTGGACGCCGACGGCAGCACACTGCAGTATCGACAGCAACAGCTGGAACACAACCCTCGCACCGATCCAGACATAGCCCGGAGGCGAGCCCTACAACCACGCAACGCCGGCGCACTGCGCCCCAACGATCACACCAGCGCCGGCACGCCCGACACGACCCCCGACGACGCGGCGGAAGTCTCCGCCGAATCCACGCCTCCCCGCCCGGCAGGCAGGACAACAGCCGAAGGCCAATCCCCCGGCGCCGAAGCCTTCCATCACCCCGGACACAACCTACTCGCACCCGATCGCCACCGCCTCGTCGGCCTCAACCGGCCGAAACACCTGATGGACCAAGCCCTGGCCTTCCACCACAACAACGAAATCCCAGAAGACCCCGTGAACTGGGTCCCGAACCAGCACCACATACCACGAAATCATCCGGAACAAAGCACCACCGTCCCCGCCACCGAAGCAACTAAGCCCGAGACTACGAACCGTAGGCCAGCCAACAATCCGGCCGATGACGCGGATATGCGTCCGGAACCGGGCGAGACAATTGCGGCGCCCAACACATCGATCGAGCAGTTCCGTCAACGACTCGAACACCATGTCGCGGAAAGCCGCACGGAGCAGGCGGTCCGTGAGATCCAGGAACAGTTCGGCACCAGGGTGTTTCAGTGGGTGCTGGCGAATGTTGGTGAGCACCGAGCGGCAAGAGACATCACCGACCGAGCGTGCACCGGAGCGGTCGATCGCTTCGCGCAAATCGGCGAACGCGGCGTCGAGGAGTGGGTGGTCCTCAACGCCCGAAACCTGATGGCGAAGCACCTCGAGTTCGTCCAATTCCGACAGCGAATCTGGGAAATCTTCGTGGCCGGCATCGACATCGACGAATTCGGACCAGCAAGCCGGTCGCTGGCGGAGGCGAACAGCAGCCAAATACAAGAAGGCATCCGCACCACCCTCGACCCTGTCCAGCAGCAGAAGATCCGCCAACTCCACCCAACGCGAGGGCCTGTGCCGGCCGCGAAACCGTTGCCACCCAACGACGTCGAGGCCAAAGACCCCATACTGTGGCGTGCTGTCCGGAAGTTGGCCACCACGATTGCTATCGAACCTGCCGAAACCGCCACCACTACCGATGCCGCCGCCCGGCTGGCCGCGTTGCTGGCTCCGTCCCGCACCGAGCGGCATGAGGCGAGCTCGCCTCCTGCCCCGACACTGTCTCCCGGCCGTGGAGGATTGTCCCCCAGTGAGCTCGACGTGCTCGAACTGGTCGCAGAAGGCAGAACGACCAGGGAGATCGCGGAAACCCTCGAAATAGCCGTCCGTGCTGTGTCTTACCGCCTTGAACGCATTCGAGTCAAACTCGGTACCAGCAGCGATCGGGCGACGATGGTGGCGGTGGCCACCCGACGACGAATCATCGGGGCGAAAGGCCTCACCCCGGCGAACCCTGCCGAAATCGAGGAGGAAGCTCCGGCATCGGAGTTGCCCAGGCCGCAGGCGGTGATCGCCGAGGGCACCGTCACCGAGACCTATCCGGCTGATGACACGGAGGCGCAGTCGGCACCACCCGACCGCCAGGCACCCGACGAAGCCGCACCCGAGCCCGCGCCTGTGGCGCATGCCGCCGACCCGAACCACCCAGAGGACGGCGCCTCCGCGGAGACCGACCGCATCCCGGCGCCAGCGCCCGAATCACCGGACAGGGACCGCAATACCGAGACGACTGCTGTCGGCACGAACCGCGATGCGGCTGACGATGAAGCCGGCTCGGCTGCAAACCCCGCTGAGCGGCACCGGACCTCCTCGTCCTCGACGCCGACAGTCGGCGCGCAGGACAGCGGCAGGGCGCATGGTTCTGGGGGCGTCAACGGTGCCGACGGCGGCGAACGCGGCGGCGGTCGAGCCGAACCGCCGCGGGATCTGAGCGCGCTGTCCGAGGAAGCACACGTGGCACTCAACACAGCGGGCGCCGAGTTGCGCGACCTCGGTTCGGCCGACCAGATCGCCGAGCAGCTGATGAGGGATGGACTCCCCGGACAGACCGCGGTGGTGCTGGAGCGCATCGATCGTGTGAACCGCGCCAGAACGCTCGTCTACGACGGCCGCAGAGTCGTCGAAGTGCGCGATCCGAATACCGACGACGGCATGATTCACGAATTCGTACCAGGGTCGGGTGCTATAGAGCAGACGCGTGCACTGGTGTACTCGCCTGTGGAAGCGGCGGATCGAGTCCAGGCGGAACAGGCTTTGGGCAGACTGCTCGGTCGACACGACTCCGACAGGTTCCCCGAGCACTTTGCCGACGGCATTCCCGACCGGCCCACCCGCGCGGCGACGGCACTGGACTTCGAACGGCCCCGCACCATCGACGGACCGTTGCAGGAAAACGAATGGTCGACCTTGGCGAAGCTGTATCCCAACGAGGTGTCGGGCTCGCGGGGAGCGCCAGAATCGGCCCGCGCCGAGGCACGTGCGGTGTGGAGCGACCGTTACTTCCCCCGGGAACCCGTTCCCGCGGCCGAAACAGCCGCCGAATACCTGGATCGCCACGCTGATGTCGCAATCGCCATGTACTCGAACACTTACCGCGCCGGCGAGAACGATGGCATCCACGGATGGGTGGATCAGGAGGGTGTCCTCCTATTCCAGATCGGCGCGGCGGAGGGCACGCCCTCGGGCCAACAGATGTTCCGAGACTTGATGACCGAGATCGGATCCCACGTGCGCGCGATCCGTGCTCCATGGTCGGTGGGCGACAGTTTCTCCGACAATATCGACACCTTCAACGCGTACAGACAGGATCTGGGGCTTTCCCCCGAGGATGCGGCACGCCGGACGTTCACCGGCAAGATGGCCGGTGGCATGGGATTCACCGAGGTGACCGTCAACCATTTGATCGGCCCCGTCGGGGAGCACCTCATCGTCGATGTGACGTTTTCGAAGCCCAACCACTCGCCCACGTCGGCAGGCCAGCCAGGTGGCGTATCGGCGCAACAGCAGACCGATGCGACCTCGGAACCGGAGGCCCCCACTGCCGATGCGCCGACATCGTCCGAGGCCACGAACATCCAGTACCACGCGGGCGATGACGCGAATGAGCTGCCGAACGAACACACCACCACGGAGGCACAGTCGGCAGCATCCGGCCGCGAGGCACCCAACGATGCCGCTTCCGAACCTGTACCGAGCGGGCCGACGGTATCCGGCACCATGGTCGTCGAGCGGCTCGGGCTCCTACTCGGCAACAGCAGGTACTCGGTGACCGGAATCGTGGCGGGCGTGCACGCGGACAGCGGACCGGACTCCCTGGTGCTGCACGTACTCGAGGCCAGGGGCCCGTCGCACCACGATTTGCGAGATGATTTCGACATTCCAGAGCTAATCGATATCGAGATCGGCGGTCTCACGGTCCAGTGCCGCATCGAGTACAGAGATATCGATGACGGGCCGGTCCGCGCGTACATCAATCACAAGGAACCACAGCTCGGTCACCCACAATTTGGCAAATTCCAGACGATGGTCTATACCGCCCTGCTGAATCGGTTCAAGGGCAGGGTGATCGAACTTCATGAGAACTTCGAAGGCCGCGCACCCCACGTGATACGAAACCTCGTGCCGACGGAGCAAGAATCGGTGACCGGCGAGGCGTCGCCAGTTCGCGATATCGATGCTCAACCGGCGCCGACGACCACCGCCACACCCACGGCCAAACCAACGAGCACCCCTCGCCGCACCGGCGGCAGCCCAGTCAACCCACCACTCCCGCCCGGCGTCGAACTCTTCCACCACGACGACCCCAACCCGCCAACCCCCACTTTCCACACCGACCACACGGCGTCGGAGCAAACAAGCTCCGAAACCTGAACCAATACCTCCTCGAATTCCACCACCACGACCCCGGCAACAATGAGTACCCCGGATGGCCGAAGCAAACTCGCGATGGAGCCGTACCTCGTCGGATTTCTCCAGGCATACATCCTGAGCCGGACCTCCTTACAAGTAGACAATCGGCGGTTCGACCGGTGATCCGGGGAAGATCGTGCTGGATCTGGCGGTAACGGTCGCGATCGGCGGCGATTGCGCCGCCGATATCGGGACGTTGCGTTGCGAGCCAGGCGTGTTCGGATCGGTGGCGTCGGATCCGACGGTGTCTCGGCTGATCACCGCGCTGGCCGCGGACTCGCGCAAAGCGTTGTCCGCCATCGCCGCAGCGCGCGGCGCTGCTCGCGCGGCAGCATGGCAGAAGGCTGGTGACCGGGCACCCGATCACGCGATCACCGCCGACGATCCGCTGGCCATCGACCTGGACGCAACCTTGGTGGAGGCGCACTCGGAGAAGGAACACGCCGCCCCAACGTTCAAACGCGGGTTCGGCTTTCAGTGCGCCGTGAGGCGCTCCGACGTATCCCCGGCGCAGCCGGGAAGGAATCGGAAGGGGTTCTTGGGTCTGATGACAACCCGATCCGGCAACGGTGAGGGGAAAGCGCCGAAACGGTGCTGGGTGTCCTGCGTGAACGCGGCAGGCGTGGCCTGACCGCGAACCTGCATGCAAGTGGTCACCGAGCGGCCTGGCAGGAAACCACTGATCGCCATGTTCGGTGGTATTCCGTTGCGGCGCAAGGAGTTTCAATGATCGTGTCAAGCCGCGGTGCTGATCGGGGCCGGTGCCTCGAGGGCGAAGGTGCGGTTGTCACGTACGAGTGCCCAGATGACGTCGATGAGGCGGCGGGCCAGCGCGATGAGTGCTTGGGTGTGGGCTTTCCCCTCGGCTCGTTTCTTCTGGTAGAAGGCGCGCGACGGGCCGTCGGCGCGGCGGATGCTCGACAGCGCGGCCATGTAGAACACCTTGCGCATCCCGCGGTGATAACGCTTGGGGCGGTGCAGGTTTCCCTTGACCCGGCCCGAGTCGCGGGGCACCGGGGCCAGCCCGGCGTAGGCGGCCAGCCGGGCGACGCTGCCGAAGACGGTGCGCAGGTCGCCGCCGGCGTCGGCGAGCAGCTGCGCGCCCAGGATCGGGCCGAACCCGTCGACGCTAGTGATGGCCGCGGCGTGGGGGTGCTCGCCGAATCGCGCGGTGAGCTGTTTGTCGAGGTCTTTGACCTCGCGGTCGAGATCGAGCAACTGCTGCGCCAGCCGGGCGATCAGCGGTGCGGTGACGGCTTCACTGGGCAGTGTGATGGTCTGCTCGGCGGCAGCGGCCAGAGCCTTGTCGGTCATGACCGCGATACCTCTGGCCCAGGCGCCGTGTTCGAGCAGGTGGGTTCGCATACCGTCGTTACCGGCCTCCCGCAGGCCGTCCGGGGTTTGGAACCCGGTGAGCAGGATCAACGCCGAACGGGTCGAATAGTCGAAGGCGCGTTCCAGCGCGGGGAAGATCGAGGCCAGGATCTCACGCAGCTGGTTGACCCCACGCACCCAGTCGGTCATGAGGTTCTCGCGGCGCGCGATGAGCACCTTCAGGTCGGTCACGATCTGATCAGTGCTGGTGATTGTCGTCAGATCGCCACGCAGGCGGGCGGTTTCGGCGGTGGTGCGGGCGTCTTTGGCATCGGTTTTTCCTTCCCCGGCGAACGCTCCGGCCATGCGGTTGACCAACCGGCCAGGCACATAGACGACCGGATCCCCAGTGGCCGCCAGCAAGGCCAGCAGCAGCCCCGCCGCGCCGGAGGTCATGTCCACCGCCCAGATGACCTCGATGGCCTTGGCTCGGACCCGGGCGATCAGCGCCTCGATCGCGGCCTGGCCGTTGACCACCTTCTGGGAGAACACGACCTTGCCCGCCTGATCCACCACACACCCGTGGTGGGCCGCCTTGCCGACATCGATTCCGACCCACACTTTTTCGCGGACCTTCACCTGGCCCGACCTCCGCTCCTTGCAACCAAACCCCGCGGACGACCCTGCCTGCATCTCCATAAACAGCGACGTCGCGCACAGATTTCAATCAGCGGCCAAGGCGTCCGGAACAGCGGGGCGACCACTCCTTGGAAGCCACCCAACGGCAAGAACCCATCAGCCACTCCCCGCCGTTCCAGGCATCCGGGACATCCAATCCCGAACAACTACAACCTTATGAAGAACGCCATGATCGTGGATAAGTCCACCGTCAGCGTTACCGCCAGGCGCAAGGAGCTGATCTCCAGGCTCCTGGCAGGACACTGCGAGCTCTGCAAGGCGGTGGACGACATCGTCGTCCACCACGTCCGCACGCTCGCTGAACTCGCCGACCGCAGCCAGCCACACCCCGAATGGGTCACGGTGATGCTCAGGAAACGAAGAAAGACCCTCGTGGTCTGCGGTTCCTGTCACACCACTATCCATACGGACGGCTGAAGGAATACGAAGGTCACTGGAAAGCCGGGTGCGGTGAAAGTCGCATGCCCGGTTTGGGTCGGAGGTCATCGGAAAAGGACCCGCGCCGCGCGCGGGCACCTCGCCGGTGACCTACCGATACCCTGCTGTTCTCCTTCGCCGACCACGGCACCGCCGGTACCGGCGAACCGGTCGCCGAACCCCCCGGCCCGCAACTCCGGTTCACCGACGTCGATGGCCTACGGCTGAACCGCGTTCGTCACCAACACCCGCAAAGGCCAGCTGCCCGACCTGGAGTTACGGCACCGCCGCCGCGCTGCGAAGGCCGCATCCGCGCCGCGAAAGACACCGGCCCGCTCAACCTGCCGCTCCGTGGTTTCGACGCCAACCAGATCTGGCTGGCGATCGTCGCCCTCGCCCTGGACCTGACCGCCTGGCTGCAAACGATCGCCCTGCACGACCACCCCGCATGCCGCTGGGAACCGAAAACCTTTCGCTTGCAACTGTTCTCACTGCCCGCCCGCATGGCCCGCCACGCCCGCCGCACCCTGCTCCACCTGCCACGGCACGCCCCGCACACCAGCTTGGCCACCACCGCCCACATCCGCCTGCAACCGGGCTGACCAGCACTAACCCGCCCCGACAACCCCGAAAGGACACTATCCGGGCCCGTGGAACCCGGCAGCCACCCGCTGACCGGGCTACTCCCTGTTGCCCACCGGCTGCTCACCAGCAACCGAAACCCAATCCGAACCCGATCACGCCGGGCCGCAGGCTCCGCGAAAGATCGAGGTCAGGGCGGACGGCCCGTGTCGGAAATAGAGCGGACGACGTCGTTTCCGAGGCTCTTGTAGCGGGCTTCGACCGTTCTACGCTGAGCACGTCATATCGCGCCCCAGTTATTTTCGACCTCGCGTTGACACCGCCGACAGGAGCGGGCACTACTTACACGGCGGTGCCACAGCGGAACCGGTGGCTCGACATCGATAAAGGAGAACGACGTGGCAGACGAACCCGGTGGGCTGACCGCCGAACACCCGCTCGCTCGTGCGCTGGCGGCGCACGCACCGACGGGCTGGCAGCGGGCGGACGCGGTGTTCGCGGTCACGGTGGTGGGTGACATCGCCCAGCTCGTGTATACCGTTGGCGAGCAAGCGATGCCGGTAGACGCGCCGGAGCCGGTGCTTGCCATCGTCCGGGAGCACCGCGCGATCGCGGCCGGTTCTGGCGCGGAACCGTGGTGGCGGATGATGATCGCATTGACCAGTGCGGGCGAGATCGAGGTCGCCTACGACTACGGCGAGGAGCCCTTCCCGGACGGGCAGCTCTTCGTTCCGGAGGCGTATCGGGCCGACATCGAGGCATACCCGCGCGAGAAAGTGCCAGTGTGGCTGGCCGCGTATATCGGTCACGGTGACCGGCAGCGCCGCACTCCGCAGCAGGCGGCCGCGCAGGCTCGTGGCGACCGGGATGAGCAGGTGTGGGCGGTGCTGGCGGAGGGTGAGTTCCCGCCGTTCCCGCAGATGTGGGCCCGGTGGACCACCATCGCCGCGGCGTTCGTGGCCGCGAAGTCGGATTGGGGGCCGCGGATGCTGCCCTGGGTCGGCATGTTCGAAGGCACCGCACGCGGCGGGTCGACATTGCATGTGCTTCCGGCCGGGCGGGCCGTTTTGTCGGGTGGCGTGTGGAACGCAGTCACGTTGGACGCGGTGTACAACGGTGGCGCGCCGATGCCGGAACTCTATGGCGGCGCGCCGGAATGGGTGGCCGACCCGGTGTTGAACCCGCGCGCCGCGTCGGGCCTGCTGTCGTTCTGCTACTGGTGGGAGGCGGGGCGGTGGTACCGCGGCCAGTCCCCACCGGCCCAGGAGTGCGCCCCGGCGGTGCCGGGCATGTGGACACGTGACACCGCGATGAAGATCGTGGCGGGCGTGCTCGCCGACAGTCAGGGCAAAGCCGCGCCGGACGCCATCAGGGCACTGATGTCCGCCGCCGAGGCAGGCAGGGTGACCCGAGAGAAGCTGGTCGCCGTCTTCGGCGATGACGGGCGCTTCGACATTGACGGTGCGCTCTACCAGTACTCGGTCGCCGGTTTGACCTCGACGGAGCCGGAGCCGATGCCCGCGGAACAGGCGATCAGCCGGGTACGGGACTACATCACCGGACGCCAGCTGGACACGACGGGCTATCCGCTTTCCCAGCTGACCGCCGAGCGCTTCAGCGTCGGCTGGATGGTGCACGTGCCTGCGCCCGAAGGGACACCCCCAACCACTAGGGCAATCTTCTACGTCGCCGACGACGGCGCGTTCGAGCACTCCTCATCCGCCATACCTCCGGCGAAGTTCATTGCCGAGTTCGAACGACGATTCCGCGAACGCCACGGCATGTCCGCCTGACCGATAAGAAGCGCCTCGGCACAAAGGCCCCTCGGGAAGCCCCCTGTGAGACTCCGGCCACACTGTTCAGCCCAGTGCAACCGTCTCCGCCCACCACAACCGTCCCAACTCGACGCAACCGTCCCCGCCAACGCAACCCCAACGGAGGGGGTCCGGGGGGAAGCCCCTCCGGGCGGGGCGTGGGGTTGCACCCCCACAAAACACGACGAAACGAGAAAGGCCCGTGCTCTCCACGAGCACGGGCCTCTCACGAGTGAAGTGGGCGAAGGGGGACTTGAACCCCCACGTCCCGAAGGACACTGGCACCTGAAGCCAGCGCGTCTGCCATTCCGCCACTCGCCCGAGCGACTGGGAGACAGTATCACGCTCCCGCGTCGGATACGAAATCGCCATTTCAGGGGCCTGACAGGGGGCCTGAACGGGTCGGGGAACCCAGCGCCGTCACCAAGAGTTACAGGTGTGGACGATCGTGGATATCATGCAATGAACGTGGTCGATAAGCGACACGCCATACACGCGTGTCGTTGTTACGAATCAGGAAAGAGACGCTCACCGAAGGGAGGCCGAGATGGGCATCGTTTCGCGGTTCGAGCGTCGCCTGCAGGGCGCCGTCGGGGACGTCTTCGCCAGAGTGTTCGGCGGCAATGTCGTGCCCCAGGAGGTGGAGGCGGCGCTGCAACGCGAGGCCGCCGATCATGTCCAGGATCTCGGCGGCGGGCATCTGCTGGCGCCTAACAGTTATGTGATCACGATCAACTCCTCGGATCACGAACAACTGGACGCCGACCACGACCTCACTACACGCGCGTTCGCCAAACATCTACAGGACTACATCCGCGAGCAAGGCTGGCAGACCTACGGCGAAGTACACGTGGCGTTCGAGGCATCACCTACGCTGCACACCGGACAGTTCAGGGCAAGTGGCCGCGTCGACCCCGATGTCGGCCGCAGAGCCAGCGCGGCTCGCCGCCCCGAATCACCGCCACAACGACCTGCAAACCCGCAACCAGGAGCTGGCCCCATGACGCAGAACTCAGGCTACGACCCGAGCCGTGAGCCCGCGGAGTCCGATCCACGCAACCGCGGGTACGCTCCACCGCCTGCTGGTCGCGGCGGTCCGCAGAACGGCGCGTACCGCGACGACTACGGCCGCAGTGGCGCGTACGGGGCGGATTACCAGGCCCCGGACGCACAGCAGGGTTATAGCGACTACCAGAACGGCTACGACTACCAGCAGGGCGGCCAGGGTTACGGCCAGCAGGGCTACAGCGACGCCGGTTACGGCCAGCAGGGCTACGCCGAATCCGGCTACGGCCAGCAAGGCTACGCGGACCGCGGCTATGGTCAGCAGGGCTACGCCGAATCGGGTTACGGCCAGCAGGGCTACAGCGACGCCGGTTACGGCCAGCAGGGCTACGCCGAATCCGGTTACGGCCAGCAGGGCTACGCCGAATCGGGCTATGGTCAGCAAAACCAGGGCTACGGCCAGTCCGGGTACGCGCAGCCGGGCTACAACGACCCTGGCTACGGCGACCAGAACTACCCCGACCAGGGCGGCTACGGCCAGGATGACCAGGGCGGTTACGGCCAGGCCTACTCGCAGCAGCCGGGCTACGGCACGGCGCAGGGCTACGCAGGCGGCCAGGGCTACGGCGCGGCGCCGCAGACCGGCTCGGGCTACTCGGCCACCCTTCAGCTGGACGACGGCAGCGGCCGGACTTACCAGCTACGGGAAGGCAGCAACATCATCGGCCGCGGCCAGGACGCGCACTTCCGCCTGCCCGACACGGGCGTCTCGCGCAGGCACATCGAGGTGCGCTGGGACGGCCAGACCGCGATGTTGTCCGATCTCGGCTCCACCAACGGCACCTTGGTGAACGGTTCTCCCGTGCAGGATTGGCAGCTCGCCGACGGGGATGTCATCCGTGCCGGGCACTCCGAGATCCTGATCCGCATAGTCTGATCCCGTAAGCTCGCGGTGCAGGTCACGAGATGGCTCTCGAGGGATTCGTCGGTCGTATCGTGATCGAAATCGACCGACGGCCCTATGATGCTGCCAACACACGCGCGGCGCCGATACCGGGGCCGGCAAGACCAGCAGGCTGGTGGGGGTGGTCGAACCGCACCTACGGCACCGACGTACACGGTCGAACAGGAGGTGGAGCGCCGTGCAGGGACTGATCCTGCAACTGACCCGTGCGGGGTTCCTTCTGCTGTTGTGGTTGTTCGTGTGGGCTGTGCTGCGCACGTTGCGCAGCGACATCTACGCGGCATCCGGCATTCGGATCCAGCCCAGGGCCGCACGCGGCTCCGCGGTGCTGCCGTCCTTCAGCCGGGGCCAGAAGGGCGCCAAATTTCTTGTGGTGACGCAGGGTTCACTCGCCGGCACCCGCATCTCGCTCGGCACCCAACCGGTGCTGATCGGACGTGCGGACGATTCCACGCTGGTACTCACCGATGACTACGCCTCGACTCGACATGCGCGGCTGTCTCCGCGTGGTGACGACTGGTACGTGGAAGACCTCGGCTCGACGAACGGCACGTACCTCGACCGCGCAAAAGTCACCACCGCCGTCCGAGTCCCGCTCGGCACTCCGGTCCGTGTCGGCAAAACAGTGATCGAGCTGCGATCGTGACACTTGTTCTCCGCTACGCAGCGCGCAGCGACCGCGGTCTCGTCCGAGGTAACAACGAAGATTCCGTGTACGCGGGTGCACGACTGCTCGCACTCGCCGACGGCATGGGCGGCCATGCCGCCGGAGAAGTCGCGTCCCAGTTGATGATCGCCGCGCTGGCCCACCTCGACGACGACGAACCGGGCGACGACCTGCTCGGCAAGCTCGACACGGCGACCCGCGAGGGCAATGCCGCCATCGCCGATCAAGTCGAGGAAGAGCCCGAGCTCGACGGCATGGGCACCACGCTCACCGCAATCCTGTTCGCGGGCAAGAAACTCGGCCTCGTGCACATCGGCGACTCGCGCGCGTATCTGCTGCGCGGTGGCGAGCTCACCCAGATCACCCGGGACGACACTTTCGTCCAGTCACTGGTGGACGAGGGCAGGATCACACCCGAGCAGGCGCACACGCATCCGCAGCGGTCGCTGATCATGCGTGCGCTCACCGGAAACGAGATCGAGCCCACGCTGATCATGCGTGAGTCGCGCGCCGGAGACCGGTACCTGCTGTGCTCCGACGGACTGTCGGACGTGGTCAGCGACGAGACCATCGCGAACACGATGCGCGAGGGCACCACCGACGAATGCGCCGATCGGCTCATCGAGCTCGCGTTGCGCAGCGGCGGTCCGGACAACGTGACCGTCGTCGTGGCCGACGTCATCGATCTGGACTACGGCCAGAGCCACCCGATCGTGGCGGGCGCCGCATCCGGCGTCGACGACGACACGCCGCCCCCCAACACGGCCGCGGGCCGGGCCTCCGCGCTGCGTCCGCCGCGCACCGCGCCGCGCCGGGCCGCCGCAGCACCGGAGCCCCCGGTCAAGAAGTCGCACCGGCTGCGGTGGATCGTGCTCGCGCTGGCGCTGGTCGTCGCCGTGTGCGTCGGGCTCCTGGTCGGCTACAAGATGATCCGCAGCAACTACTACGTCGGCGCCGACGACGGTTCGGTGGTGATCCTGCGCGGGCTGCCCGGATCGATCCTCGGCTATTCCATCCACGACGTGAACCTGGTCGGCTGTGTGACCCGCAACGGGGAACTCACCCTGAGCGAGCCGGGCGAGGACGTGCCGTCTTCGTGCAAGCCGCTGAAGATCAGCGATCTGAAGCAGACCGGCCGCGATCAGGTGGACAAGGGGCTGCCGCCGGGTTCGCTGGACAAGGCCAAGGACTCGATGACCTATCTCGCCCAGCGCGAGCTGTTGCCGCCGTGCCCGGTCAAGGAATCGACGCCGCAACCGGGTGTGGTCCCGCCCACCGAGCCCGCGCCCAACGGCGCTGCTCCCGCCCCCGCGTCGCCCGCCCCTGCTCCAGCGCCAGCGCCAGCGCCAGCGCCAGCGCCGGAGCAGGGTGACGCACGCGGCACCGAGATCAAGACGCCGACGAAGTCGGAAGCTCCCGCCTCGCCGTCGAGCACGTCGCCGAACCCCCAGACCACGGGGGAGAACTGTCGGGTGACGGACTGATGTCCGCACCGTCACCGCCGTCGGCTGGAGCCTTTCCCAGTCCCCCGGGCGGCTTCGCTCCCGCGCCACCGCCGAGCACCAGACGAAATGTCGAACTGTTGCTGCTCGCCGCGGCGGCGGTGATCACGACCGTGTCCCTCTTCCTGGTCGAAGCCAGTCAGGAACAGTCGATCACCGTGGATATCGCCAAGTACGGTCTGGCATATCTGGCGTTGTTCGGTATCGCGCACCTGGCGGTACGGCGGTTCGCTCCGTTCGCCGATCCGCTGCTGCTGCCGATCGTCGCGCTGCTCAACGGACTCGGGCTCGTGCTGATCCATCGGCTCGACCTGGCCGACCAGCAGACCGCCGCTTACAACTCGTGGGCGCTGCCCTCCCCTGACGCCAACCAGCAGATTCTGTGGACCGCGCTGGGCACGCTCGTGTTCATCACCCTGCTGATCGCCTTACGGGACTACCGCACGCTCGCCCGCTACAGCTACACCCTCGGCCTGATCGGCCTTGTCGCACTGGCCATTCCGGCCATCCTGCCCAGCAAGTTCTCCGAGACCAATGGCGCGAAGATCTGGATCCGGCTGCCCGGGTTCAGTGTCCAGCCGGGTGAGTTCGCGAAGATCCTGCTGATCATCTTCTTCGCCTCGGTGCTGGTCGCCAAGCGCGAGCTGTTCACCGCCGCGGGGCGCCACGTGCTCGGTATGGAGTTCCCGCGCGGTCGCGATCTCGGTCCCATTCTGGCGGTCTGGATCGTGTGCATCGGCGTGCTGGTGTTCGAGAAGGATCTCGGTACCTCGCTGCTGATCTTCAGCACCGTGCTGGTGATGCTCTACATCGCCACCGAACGGGTCGGCTGGCTGGTCATCGGCGGCGGTCTGCTCGCGCTGGGGTTCTTCTTCGCCTACCAGCTCTTCGGCCACGTCCGGGTCCGGGTGGAGACCTGGCTGCACCCGTTCGACGACTACAACAACACCGGCTACCAGATCTCGCAGTCGCTGTTCGGGCTGGCCACGGGCGGTCTCGCGGGCACCGGCCTCGGCAGCGGCAGGCCCAACCAGGTGCCCTTCGCCAAGACCGACTTCATCATCACCACGATCGGTGAGGAACTCGGGCTGATCGGGCTCACCGCGGTCCTGGTGCTGTTCCTGGTGTTCGTGGTGCGCGGACTGCGCACGGCGCTGGCAGTGCGCGACAGCTTCGGCAAGCTCCTCGCGGCCGGCCTGTCGTTCACCATCGCGATCCAGCTGTTCGTCGTCGTCGGCGGGGTGACCAAACTGATTCCGCTGACCGGTCTCACCACGCCGTTCATGTCCTACGGCGGCTCTTCGCTGCTGGCCAACTACGCCTTGCTGGCTTTGCTGATCAAGATCTCCGACGCCGCCCGCGCGCCCGCGCCGGTGCGCAAGAAGGAACCGGCGCCGATCGCCGACGCGCAAACCGAGTTGCTGCGCCGCGACGCGGGACGACCGGAAGCGGGGGCCGCGATATGAACACTCCACTACGCCGAGTCGCGGTCGCGGTGATGGTGATGGTCGTCGCGCTCCTGGCGAACGCCACCTACGTTCAGGTGATCAAGGCCGACGATCTCCGCTCCGACCCACGCAACTCGCGGGTGCTGCTGGATGAGTACTCCCGCCAGCGCGGGCAGATCTCGGCCAGCGGCACCGTGCTGGCCAGCTCGGTCGCGACCGACGACCGGTACAAGTACCTGCGCACCTATCCGACCGAGCCCGAGGCGTACGCGCCGGCCACGGGTTTCTACTCGATGCAATACGGCAGCACCGGGTTGGAGCGTGCCGAGGACTCGGTGCTGAACGGCTCCGACAACAAGCTCTTCGGCAGCCGCCTCGTCGACCTGGTCTCCGGCCGGGATCCGCGCGGTGGCAACGTGCTCACCACGCTCAACCCGGTGATGCAGCAGGTCGCCTACGAACAGATGACCAGCAAGGGCTACACCGGCTCGGTGGTGGCCATCGAGCCGAGCACGGGCAAGATTCTCACCATGGTCTCCACGCCGAGCTACGACCCGAACCGGCTGTCCGGGCACGACGGCGCACGCGGCACCCAGGCGTGGGAAACGCTGAGTGCGGATCCGCGCCATCCGATGTTGAATCGCGCTATCTCACAGACATACCCGCCCGGATCCACGTTCAAAGTGGTCGTCACCGCCGCTGCGCTTGCCAACGGCACAGCGACTCCCGACGACCAGTTCACCGCGGCGCCGAACATCACGCTGCCAGGTACCACGACCACCCTGGAGAACTACAACGGTTCCACCTGCGGCCCCAACCTGACCGCTTCGCTCTTCGAGGCGTTCCGGCGGTCGTGCAACACGGCCTTCGCCGAACTCGGCGTCAAGGTCGGCGCGGCGAATGTCAAGGACGAGGCCGCCGCGTTCGGCGTCGGACCGCACCGCGGCATCCCGATGCCGGTGGCGGAGAGCACCGTCGGCACGATCCCCGACGACGCGGCGCTGGCCCAGAGCAGCATCGGGCAGCGGGATGTGGCCCTGACCCCGCTGCAGAACGCGGTCGTCGCGGCGACCATCGCCAACGGCGGCGTCCGAATGGAGCCCTACCTGGTCGATCAGCTGCAAGGCCCCGATCTGAGCGAACTGTCCAAGACCAAACCGGTCTCGGTCGGACAAGCGGTCAGCGCGGAGGTAGCGTCGACGCTGACCAACCTGATGGTCGCGTCGGAGAGCAACACCGCCGGAGGTGGCCAGACCCCGTATCAGATCGCGTCCAAGACCGGCACCGCGGAGCACGGAACCAACCCGCGCAAGACGCCGCCGCACGCCTGGTACATCGCGTTCGCCCCCGCGCAGAACCCGAAGATCGCCATCGCGGTGATCGTGGAGAACGGCGGGGACCGGGCGCTGGCCGCGACCGGCGGCTCGGTGGCCGCACCGGTGGCTCGCGCGGTCCTGGACGCGGGTCTTCGAGGGGGCTGAACGATATGGATGTGCGAGTGAAGGTACGGGGACCTCGATGCTGACAAACGGTGCGATGATCGCCGACCGGTACCGGCTGCAGCGACTGATCGCGACCGGCGGCATGGGCCAGGTCTGGGAAGCCCTGGACACCAGGCTCGACCGCAGAGTCGCGGTCAAGGTGCTGAAGTCGGAGTTCTCGGCCGACCCCACCTTCCGGCATCGGTTCCGCACCGAGGCGAAGACGACCGCCCAGTTGAATCACCCCGGTATCGCCGGGATCTTCGACTACGGCGAGACCATCGACCCGCAGGGCGGCGAGACCGCCTACCTGGTCATGGAGTTGGTCCAAGGCGAGCCGCTGAACACCGTGCTGAACCGGCTCGGCAGGCTGTCGGTGGCCCAGGGCCTGGACATGCTGGAGCAGACCGGGCGCGCGCTGGACGTGGCACACCGCGCGGGCGTGGTGCACCGCGACGTGAAACCGGGCAACATCCTGGTCACGCCGACCGGTCAGGTGAAGATTACCGACTTCGGCATCGCCAAGGCGGTGGATGCGTCGCCGGTGACGAAGACCGGCATGGTGATGGGCACCGCCCAGTACATCGCGCCGGAGCAGGCGGTCGGCGAGGACGCCACCGCGGCCAGCGATGTGTATGCGCTCGGCGTGGTCGGTTACGAGGCGCTCGCCGGGCAGCGGCCGTTCACCGGCGACGGCGCGATCACCGTGGCGATGAAGCATGTCCGCGAGACCCCGCCGCCGATGCCCGCCGATCTGCCCGGCAACGTGCGCGAGCTGATCGAGATCACGATGGAGAAGGACCCGGGGCGTCGCTACGCCCGCGGCGGCGAGTTCGCCGACGCGGTCGCCGCGGTGCGCGCCGGCCGTCGTCCACCGCCGCCGAGCGGCGCCCATCCTGGCGCACCGCTGACTGGAGCCACCCGGGTGTTGCCGCCCGGCCCGACGGCCGTGATCCCCTCCGCACCGGCTGATTTCGACGGCGCGACGGTGCGTTACTCGACGCCCGCGGCCGGGGCGGTCGGCCCCGCGACTCGCGCCGGTGCGGCCGCGGCTCCGGCGACGATGCTGAGCCACAGCGCCGACGGCAATCAACCACCCAGCGGCAAACGGCCCACCCCGACGCAGAAATGGCTGGCCGGGCTCGGCCTCGGTGCCCTGCTTTTCGGCGCGATCACGACTTACCTGCTGTTCGGCGGCGATACCAACCCGGACTCGACGCCGTCGCCGACCTCGACGGTCGCGCCGAATCCGAAGCCGGTCCCGCCGGTGGTCACCACCACCCCCAAGCCAGCGCCTCCGCCGGTGATCACGACCATTCCGGAACCGATCACCACCGAGCCGACGACCACGACCCCGGAGCCGACGACGACCACGCCGACCACCACCACCACGGCACCGAGCACGACGAAGCCGACGACGACCGCGCCGACCACCACCTCCACCTTGCCGCGCGTTCCGACCATCCAAATACCCTTCCCCGGGCTCCCGGGTGCCCAAGGCCCGACGGCCCCCCGCAGCGGATCCGCTACTTCTTCGCAAGGACAGCCATGACGACCCCGAAGAATCTCTCCTCGCGCTACGAGCTGGGCGAGATCATCGGGTTCGGCGGCATGTCCGAAGTGCACAAGGCGCGCGATATCCGGCTGAGCCGGGACGTGGCGATCAAAGTGCTGCGGGCCGACTTGGCGCGCGACCCCACGTTCTACCTCCGGTTCAAGCGGGAGGCGCAGAACGCCGCCGCGCTCAATCACCCAGCCATCGTCGCGGTCTACGACACCGGTGAGGCCGAGGTGGACGGCGGTCCGCTGCCGTACATCGTGATGGAGTACGTGGACGGCGACACGCTGCGCGACATCGTGCGCGGCAAGGGCCCGCTGCCGCCGCGGCGTGCGATGGAGATCATCGCGGATGTCTGTGCCGCATTGGATTTCAGCCACAAGGCCGGAATCGTGCACCGCGACATGAAGCCCGCGAACATCATGATCAACCGGTCCGGCGCGGTGAAGGTGATGGACTTCGGTATCGCCCGCGCGATCGCCGACAGCTCGAACCCGATGACGCAGACCGCGGCCGTGATCGGAACCGCGCAGTATCTGTCGCCGGAGCAGGCGCGCGGCGAGACGGTGGACGCCCGTTCGGATGTCTACTCCGTCGGCTGTGTGCTGTTCGAAATCCTCACCGGCGAACCGCCTTTCACCGGCGACTCGCCGATCGCCGTCGCCTACCAGCATGTGCGGGAGGATCCGCGGCTGCCCTCGCACGTGTTCCCCGGCGTTCCGCGCGAACTGGACTCGGTCGTGCTCAAGGCGATGAGCAAGAACCCCGCCAATCGATACCAGACCGCGGCCGAGATGCGCGCCGACCTGATCCGGGTGCTCGGTGGCCAGAAGCCCAGCGCCCCGATGGTGATGACCGAAGAGGATCGCACCACCATCATGGGCTCGGACGAACCCCCGCCGCGCGCTTACCGCACCGTCGAGCGCAACGACGACACCGCCGAGCAGGAGCCGGCCGACCCGGACGGCCAGCGCCGCACCGCCTATATCGCTCTCGGCGCCGCGGCGGCGATCGCCGTGGTGCTCGCGCTGTTCTGGGTATTGATCGGTCCGGGCAGCCGACCGGATCAGGTCGCGGTTCCCGACATGTCCAACAAGTCCGCCCAGCAGGCGCAGGACGCGCTGCAGAAGCTCGGATTCACAGTGGCGATCCAGCAGAAGCCCGACGGTAAGGTCGCCACGGGCAATGTGATCGCCACGCAGCCGCTCGGCGGCTCCAGGATCGATGAGGGAAGCACCGTCACGGTCCAGGTGTCCAGCGGACCGGCACAGGTCCAGGTGCCCAGGCTGGACGGTCTGACCCAGCAGGAGGCCGAGCAGAAGCTCAACTCCATCGGTCTGCAGATGGACCCGAACGTGGAGCGCAAGCCCTCCAGCACCCAGGACACCGACAAGGTGATCGGCACCGAGCCCGCGGCGGGCTCCCGGGTCGACGCGGGTCGGCCCATCGTGGTCGTCATCGGCGGCGGCCCCGAGAAGGTTCGGGTGCCGAACGTGATCGGCCAGTCGATCGACGTCGCGCAGCCGAATATCGAGGGAGCCAATTTCAAGGTTCAGATCCAGGAAGTCGCCTCCTCGCAGCCGAAGGGCGAGGTGATCGGCACCAAACCCGCCGGCGGTTCGTCGGCCGACAAGGGATCGACCGTGGTCCTCCAGGTATCCACCGGCGACCAGATCAGCATGCCCGAGATCCGGGGCCTGACACCCGCGCAGGCGGTGGACAGACTGCGCCAGAGCGGCTGGACCGGCAGTCTCTCGCAGATCAGTCAGTCCACGGTGTTCGATCCGGGCAATGTCGGCCGTATCGTGGCTCAGCAACCGTCGGCGGGCTCGTCCATCGGCAAGAACTCCACCATCGTGATCACGACCGGAGCGATCGCCTGAGTCTCGAGATCGTCCGCGCGGCTCCGCTTTCCGGCACGGGCCGGTCCGGGGCAGGTATCGCCGTCGGTATCGAGAAAACGAGACCATTCGGTGTGAATTGCGGGAGAATAAGGCTGCTTCATCCTAATCAGCGCAGCTGACCACAAGGAGGTAGCTCATGACCACTGCCAGGGACATCATGAAGCCCGGCGCACAGTGGATCTCCAAGCAAGAAACCGTCGAAAGGGCCAGCAAACTCATGGCCGAACTCGGCGTGGGTTCCCTGGTCATCGCGGACGAGAACGAACGGATGTGCGGCATCGTCACCGACCGCGACATCGTCGTGAAGTGCATCGCTCAGGGCAAATCTCCATCCGGCACGCGGGTGGAAGAACTGTGCGAAGCGACGCCGCGGTGGGTCGATGCCGACGCCGACATCGAGGTCGTTCTCGACGAGATGGAAAGCAACCGGGTCAAGCGCATGCCGGTGATCGAGAACAAGCGGCTGGTCGGCATGATCAGCGAGGCGGACCTGGCCAGGCACCTGGACGACAACCAACTCGGCGAATTCGTCACCGCCGTCTACGGACGCCCCTGAGTTCGGCGAGTAACTCCGGGCGGTGCCCTCGGGACACCGCCCGCTAGAGTTCGACTCTTCGACGGCGGCTGCCGTAGCTTCCGCACCGGCACATCGATCACGAGATCTCGCCTGGCGATGACAACTCGAGGTTCTCCCACTGCCGGATCGGTTGGTGCACGGCAGCCGCGTTGAAGTGGTTGGCCTTCGTGCCGAACGGGGCCGGATCTCAGACCGGATGCGCCTTCGGCAGATAGCGCAACACGGCGACATCGCCGACCTGGGTTACCTCGGCGAGCCGCATCCTGCGATGGGGTGCGCCCGGGTACTGCGCGTCGCCGAGGAAGCGTGGCGCCGCGGCATCGCCGACCAGGATGGGAGCTACGGCGACGTGCAGTTCGTCGGCCAGGTCGGCGGCGAGGAAAGCGGTGTGGACGCGGGTTCCGCCCTCCACCATGAGGCGGGTGACACCGCGACGGCCCAGGTCGTCCAGCAACGCTCCGAAATCGAGTTCCCCGCCGAGACCGGCCACTTCCGCGAGATCGGCCAACCGACCGGCGAGTTTCGCCGCGCCCGCGTCGGTGGTGTAGACGAGCTTGCCGCCGCCGTGATGCCAGAACCGCAGGGCGGGGTCCAGGTCGCCGCTCGCCGAGACCGTCACCTTGAGCGGATACTCCGCTTTGCCCGCGGCGACGCGGGCTGCTCTGCGGGCCGCACTGTCGACGAGTAGCCGCGGGTTGTCCCTGCGCAGGGTCTGTGCCCCGACCAGGATGGCATCGGAGTCCGCGCGGACCTGGTCGACGCGATCGAAATCCGCCGCGCCGGACAGGCGCAGCCGTTCCGGGCTCGCGTCGTCGATGTACCCATCGATGCTCACCGCGACCGACAGCAGCACATAGGGACGGGTCACTGCACCACCAGCGCGGCGACCTCCGCTTCCAGCGCCTCCACCAAGCCCTCGGCGGGACGCTCCCCGCACACGCCCAGCCAGTTCGCCAGCATGCGGTGGCCTCCTTGGGTCAGCACCGACTCGGGATGGAACTGCACGCCGTGGATGGGCAGCGTGTGATGACGCATCGCCATCACGATCCCGCTCTCGGTGCGCCCGAGCACCTCGATCTCTTCCGGAAGGGTGTCCTCCAGCACGGTGAGCGAGTGGTACCGCGTGGCCGTGAACGGATCGGGCAGACCGGCGAGCACACCGGCGCCGATGTGGAACACCTCGCTCGTCTTGCCGTGCAGCAGCTCGGGAGCCCTGGTGACGGTGGCGCCGAACGCCTCGCCGATGGCCTGGTGACCCAGACATACCCCGAGCAGCGGAACGCCGTGCTCGGCGCAGGCACGCACCAACGGGATGCTCGCGCCCGCACGGTCCGGGGTGCCGGGGCCGGGACTGATCAGGATGCCATCGAAGTCGCGCACGACCGCGTCCACGTCGGCCAGGTTCGGATCGTCGTTGCGCCAGACGACGGCATCGGCACCCAGCTGACCGAGGTATTGCACCAGGTTGAACACGAAGCTGTCGTAATTGTCGACGACCAGAACACGCATGGCATCGAGATTACGTCCCCGCCCGGCACCGCGTCGCACCCATTACCAGTTGGGATAGCCTAGGGGCACGACCTGCACGCCGAATACGAGGACGTCATGCCCAAGTCGAAGGTCCGTAAGAAGACCGACTATACGATCAACCCCGCCAGCCGGACCCCGGTGAAGGTGAAGGCCGGGCCATCTCCGGTCTGGTACGTCGCCATCATGCTCGGTTTCATGCTCGCCGGGCTGATCTGGCTGCTCGTCTACTACCTGGCGGCCGAACAGATCAGTTGGATGAACGACCTCAACGCCTGGAACTTCCTGATCGGCTTCGGCCTGATGGTGGTGGGCCTGATCATGACCATGCGCTGGCGCTGACCACACCGGCGCGGATTACAGACGTGTCATTCATGCACATCTGTGGATGAGCCTGTGGACAACTCGAGGAGCGATTGGGGATTGCCTTGACTCCGGAGCCTCAGGATTCCGGCGCGCGCGACGAGCCGCGCATTGTGTGGACCACCCCGACCGCCGCGCTCGTGGCGGTCACCGTGGGCGGCGTCGTCTTGGCCGTGGCCGCGGTTTTCAGCACCGATGCGCCCAGTCGTCTGCTCGTCGGGCTGGCGGCTGTCGGCCTTCTCGCTCTTGCCGGGCTCGGACTCCGGCAGCGACCGCGCCTTTCCGTGCGGTCCGGAGCACAGCCGCGTCTGGTCGTCCGCACACTGACGGGGCCGGACGAATACACCCGTGACCAGATCATCCGGGCCCGCGTGGTCGGCTACCGCCGCCTCGGTCGCAAGACACCCATGCTGGAACTCGACGTCCAGCGTGACGGCGCGGAGCGACTGCTGATCTTCGGCCGGTGGGATCTGGGCGTCAATCCCGAGGTCGTGTACCACGACATCGTCGAGGCATTGCGCCTCTCCGAGGACAAGACCCGCTGATTCCGGGCCGCAGCGACACGACACGCCGGTCGCGATGTTTCACGTGAAGCGAATTTCATGTCAGGCTGCCAGAGCGACCGCGCTGACGCCCACCGCCGCCAACGCCGCGACCGCGACAATCGTCACGGATACCCAGCCGACCAGCCGCGCGGTCTCCTGGGACTTCACTCGCAACCACCCGGGCAGGAACAGGATGCCGAGCGTCGCCAACGTGCCCGCCGCCAGACCGCCGAGGTGTCCCCAAAGCGAGATGCCGGGTAGCGACAAGCTGATGAACACGTTGATGCCGATGATGATGAGCATCTGATTCGGATTCTGCCGCAACCGGATCAGGATGACGGTGATGGCGCCGAACAGGCCGTACACCGCACCGGATGCGCCCGCCGTGAGACTATTCTGAGCGAACAACATCACTCCGGCCGAACCGCCCAACAGCGAAACCAGATATACCGCCAGGTAGCGCAGCCGCCCGAGCACCAGCTCGGTGTCTCGGCCCACGACGTACAGCGCGAACATATTGAGCAGCAAATGGATCGGGCCGTAGTGCAGGAAGCCGGAACCGAGCACTCGCCACCACTGGCCGTCCGCGACCGCTGGAGCGAACAGGACCCAGTCCAGGAACAACGCCGAGCCGCGCTGGTTGTCCATCAGGCTCTTGGCCTGGGCCGCGGTGACCGCGTAGATCACCACATTGATCGCGATCAGCGCGTAGGTCACCGCGGGTGTCGACGACCGGGCCGCCGGTGCGCCCGAGACCGTCCGCACCGGCGGAACGCTTCGCTGATCCTGACCCAGACAGTCGACGCAATGCTGGCCCACCGCCGCGGGACGCAGGCACTCCGCGCAGGAGGGTCGACCGCACCGCGTACAGGCCAGGCCGGTCGGACGATTCGGGTGGCGGACGCACGTCGGTGCGGGCGGCTGAGGATTCATGGTCTCAATCGATCGTGATCTTGGTGATGACGACGGGCTCCAGGGGGCGGTCGTCGCGATCGGTCTTGGCGGTCGCGATCGCGTCGACGACCTTCCGCGAATCGGGATCCACGACTTCCCCGAAGATTGTGTGCTTGCGGTTCAGATGCGGTTGCGGGCGGACGGTGAGGAAGAACTGTGACCCGTTGGTGCCGGGCCCCGCGTTGGCCATCGCCAGCAGGTAGCCCCGGTCGAAACGCAGTTCCGGGTGGAACTCGTCGCCGAACTCGTAGCCGGGACCGCCGCGGCCGGTACCGGTCGGATCGCCACCCTGGATCATGAAACCGGCTATCACCCGGTGGAACAGGGCACCGTCATAGAACGGCCCGGAGCTGCCACCGCTGGCGTTCGCTGTGGTGTATGGCACCGATCCGTCGGCGAGGCCGACGAAATTGCGGACCGTCTTGGGGGCGTGGTTACCGAAAAGCGAAATCTTGATATCGCCGTGATTCGTGTGCAGAGTCGCCACGGATGTCTGGTTCGGGGAGGTCACGCCGCCCATCGTGCCACGATTGCCGACGACACCGCGGAACTGGGCAGAGCCGCGCTGTGAGCTGGGCTCCTGCGCGAATCGCCATGCTGTGCCAGAGTGGTCCAATGACCTCGGGGCGCCTACATGTCTCTTCGCGTTCACGTAACCGGCTGATCGTCGCAGCTGCCGTCGCGCTGGCGGGTGGCGTGGCCTATCTGGTCCGCACCCGGCGGCCCCAACAGCCGGAACCCGCCCCCGCGCCGCCGCGCATCGGATACTCCCGCAATGGCTCCGCGCCGACCCCCGTGGCCGGCGCCGGCGCGGAGCAGGATCGCTAGCCGCGACGAACAAGGTCAGCGGCTGACCGCCTTCTTGTACTGACGCAGGGCCAGCGGCACGTACACCACCAGGATCACCACCACCCAGATCAGTGACGTGAGCACCGGGTGCTGCAGCGACCACGCATCGGGGGTCGGCGCCAGCGGGCTGGTGTTGCCGAACAAGTCGCGGGTCGCCTGGGTGAGTGAGGATACCGGGTTCCATTCCGCGATCACGCGCAGCACGGTGGGCAGCTTGTCGCTGGGCACGAACGTGTTGGCGATGAAGGTGAGCGGGAAGATCACCATGAAGCTGGCGTTGTTGAACACCTCCGGAGCCCGGACCAGCAGACCCACCACCGCCATGATCCAGGACACCGCGTAGGCGAACAGCAACAGCAACAGATAGGCCAGCACCGCGTCCAGGAACGAACCTCGGATCCGCCAGCCGACGACCAATCCGGTCAGCGACATCACCGTCAGGCTGACCACGTTGATCACCACATCGCTGATCGTGCGGCCGACCAGCACCGCCGACGACGCCATCGGCAGCGAGCGGAACCGGTCGATGATGCCCTTCTGCATGTCCTCGGCCAGGCCCGCACCGGTGAAGGTCGCGCCGAACACCACGGTCTGCGCGAAGATGCCCGCGATCAGGAATTCGCGGTAGCCGCCGGAGAGGCCGGGCACGTCGATCGCCGCGCCGAAGACGTAGGCGAACAGCAGCACGAACATGATCGGCGAGAGGGTGGAGAAGATCAGGACGTCGGGTACCCGCTTGATCTTGATGACGTTGCGCTTGGCGATGGTCACGCTGTCGCTGACCACTATCGACAGTCGCTGGCCCAGCGAGGGCCGTACCAAGGCCGAAGTCGTCGCGGTCATCGGTTCTTTCCTTCCGTAGCTTCCACCTTGTCGCTCGCCGTCGGCCCGTCCTTCGCTTCGGCACCGTTGGCGGGCGTTTCCGCCTCGTGGCCGGTGAGGGTGAGGAAGACGTCGTCGAGCGACGGGCGCCGCAGGCCGACGTCATGAATCTGCACGTTGTGCTCGGCCAGCCTGCCGACCGCCTCGACCAGCGCCTGCGATCCGTCGGCCACCGGGACGGTGATCCGGCGCAATCCGGGCTCGAGATGGATCTCGCCATCCGCCAAGGTCTTCAGCGCCGCCTCGGCGGTCATGAGACTCTCCGCGCGATCGACGGTGAGTTCGATGCGGTCGCCGCCGACCAGGGCCTTGAGCTCGTCGGCGGTCCCCTTGGCGATCACCTTGCCATGGTCGATCACCGCGATGGAATCGGCGAGCCGGTCGGCCTCCTCCATGTACTGGGTGGTGAGCAGCAATGTGGTGCCGCCCGCGACCAACTCCTCGATGACATCCCAGAGATCGAGGCGCGCACGGGGATCGAGCCCGGTGGTCGGTTCGTCGAGGAACAAGACGGGCGGATTCGCGACCAGTGCGCCCGCCAAGTCGAGGCGGCGCCGCATACCGCCGGAGTAGCCCTTCACGGGTCGGTCCGCGGCGTCGCTGAGCCGGAATCGGTCGAGCAGTTCACGCGCGCGTTCCTTACTTCGCTGCACGCCCATGTGATAAAGACGTCCCACCATTTCCAAATTCTCGAAGCCGGTGAGATATTCGTCGACCGCGGCGTACTGGCCCGACGCACCGATGCGGGAGCGCAACATCTGAGGATCGCGCAGCACGTCGATTCCCGCGACCGTCGCGTGTCCGGCATCCGGCATCAGCAGGGTGGTGAGCACCCGGACAGTAGTGGTTTTACCCGCACCATTGGGTCCGAGCAGTGCGGTGACGGTGCCTTCCGGAACCGTCAAGTCGAGTCCGTCGAGGGCCACCAGCTGGCCGTATCGTTTGACCAGCCCCTCGGCGACTATTGCGTCGGGCATGATTCTCCTGAGGTTGAGTTTCTCGATATCGTTCCGTTCGGCGCCAGCCATCCGGACGCCGACAATTCGCTGGATCGGGTGACCCGGCCGATACGCGAGTCAGTATTGCTCCGGCCACCGACAAATTCATCCGATTTGTTTCGGGATGGCAACGGGCGCAGCGCAGGAGCGGCGTGCGAAGGCCGCATTCCGATCCAGTCGGTGCTCGGGGGTACCGGATCGAAATGCGACCGGTTCGACGATCCCGCGTGCCCATGCGCCAGTGCGTGCGTAGCGAACTACCCGAATGGACAGGGACCGATACTCGGATCGCAGAGAGCAGAGCGCAGAAGGGCGGACCGAGCGGGTGTGCTCTGCGCGGGCTGTCGAGACGATGGACACGAACACATGTTCGCATCGGGGTATGACAAGCTCCGGCGGCCGCGAGTGTGCGACACGCGGCGTGCCGGTCCGTGCGCGCCGACACGCATGGAATCGAGACGGATTCAGCCCGTGCGGCGACCGGTCGGCACGTTCCGCGCCGCGGTCGCCGCAGCACGTCACCGGGCTGCTACAGCATGGAACATGCTGTTGGCCAACCCTTTTGGCAAATGACCGGCCATCGGACAGGAACGACGCGAAGAGGCGGTCGGTCGCCAGCGGCGGCCGTCGGCGACCGCGAAGGTAAGCCCAGCCGAAAAAACTTGCAAAGTGGCCGTCCCCCACGCACACACAATCGCGGATCATCGAGTAGCATCATTCACGTCGGCCCCTCCCCCCCGGGCCGACCTTACGCGGGCCTCGGCTAACTCCCCCCCTTCGCCGAGGCCCGCTCCCATTTCCGGGGGCAGGCAATACGCCTATCCGGTCTGGCCGGCATTCGGTTGCACGGTGCGCCACGCCGTGGCCAGTCGCTGCTCGCGCACCCGCCCCGCCGTCGCCAGCAGCGGCCGGTCCCGCTCCCACCGCTGCCGCGCCGCAGGGTCTGCGGACTCCCACAGCAAGTCCAGACCGGCCAGCACGTCACCGAAGAACGCGAAGACTCCGCCGAGCGCGATGTGCACTCCCGGCGAGGTCGGCGCATCGATATCCAGCCCGCGAACAGCGGCTACCGCGGTCAACAGCCGCTGCAGGCTCTCCTGTGGCCAATCCGACGCTCGGGCCACGCGCACCAGCCAGCCCAGGGTGGCCGCCAGCACGTGGATGTCCTCGATCGTGCGAAATGGCTTGAGGTAGTCCAGATACCCATCGCCGGGCAAGACCCGCGCGGGCACGTCGGTCAGCAGCACCGAGGCGTGCGGGACCTCCGGCGCGAACGCGAGCGCGGGGTGTCCGGTCAGACGCACGCCAGGCTCGTGCGCGTCGACCATGGTGGCCCGCAACCGGTTTCGTCCATCCACGGCCGTGCCGACGCTGGTGATCACCACCAGACGATGCGCGAAAGCGCCCATCGTCGCGAACGACTTCGTGCCGTTCACCAACCAGACACCATCCCGCTCGGTGAGCGTGGTGCGGATCGCGGAGGGATGACCGCCGCCTTCTTCCGTCGCGCACATCGCGACCAGCTCGTCGTCCGACAAATCCGGGATCAGTGTCCGCAGCGCCTCCTGATAGCCGGATAGGAACGCGAAACCGAGCCGATCGGCGCCGAAGCCGCCCGCGATCGCGACATCGACCGGCCGATCGAATCGGTTCGCGGCCACCCGGTGTCGCGTCCACGCGGCGGCGACATCGTTCAGCGGCGCCGTCGCGACGGGCTCGGTCAGCAGGAAGTCGAACAGAGAATCCACCTCAGCACGGTAACCGAGCGGCGAACCATCCCCGCGGACTCAGCTCTCGGCCGACCCCACGGCGGCGGATGCCTGCCAGATCCGGCTGCGCAGATCCCTGCCGCGGATCACCTGGATCCGCCACGGATCCAACCGCAGGATCCGCAGCTCGGGGTCCTCCGGCGAGCTCCAGAACTGGCCGAGGTCGTAGCCGGCGCCGCGCGGGCTGGTTCGGCGGTACAGCTTCCACACCCGCTGCCGGATACCGACGGTGTCGACCCCGTCGGCCGTGGCGTCGACGGCGACGGAGTTGTTGCTGCCCTGAGCCCAGTAAGAGAAGCTCACATGCGGATTGTTCGCGATGTGTGCCTCCTTTACCGGCGTCCGATAGGTCGCCAGCCACCCGATCGGACGCCCGTCCACGGTCTCCCAGATCGGGATCAGGATCCTGGTGCGCGGCCGATTCCGCTTGTCCACCGTCACCATCGTCGCGTAGACGATCCGCCCGATGTAATCGCCGAACTCGTCCTCTATCTCGGCGAACGACGACACCTTCTGCGTCATGCCGCCGCCTCCGCCGCCGGCGCAGGGGCACCGAGCCCCTGCCCCCAGCCACCGTCGACCGGAAGCTCGACTCCCGTGGTGAACGTGGCATCGAAAGCGAGGAACAACGCCGCCTTCGCCACCTCGTCCACGGTTCCATTGCGCCGCAAGGGAGTACTGCGCTCACCTTCTGCCAGGAACTCCGCTCGCTCCTGCTCGGTCAGCCCGGCCACGCCCATGGTCGGTGTCTCGATGAACCCGGGCGCCACCGAGTTCACCCGGATCCGCCGCGGCAGCAACTCGGCGGCCAGCACCTGGGCGATCGCCCGCAGTGCCTCCTTGGAACCGGAGTAGGCGCTGAGCCCGGGGAAGACGACATCGTTGGCGACGGTTGTGAACACGATCGAGCCGCCATCGGCGACCAACGGCACCAGCCGCTGGACCGTGAAGAACGCGCCCTTGGTGTTGATCGCGAATTGACGGTCGAATGATTCCTCGGTGGCGGCGTCCAGGGTTTGGAATTCCGCGGTCCCGTGGTTGACGAACAGTGCGTCGACCCGGCCGAGCCGCTGTTCGACGAGCGTGCCCAGAACGTCGATGTCGGCCGTGACCGCCGCGTCCGACCGCACGACATGTGCCTGCCGCCCGGCCAAGCGGGCCCGCGCCTGCGCGAGGTTGTCCTCGTTGCGGCCGGTCAGCACCACCTCGACGCCCTCGGCGAGCAGGGCCTCGACGATGGCCAGCCCCATACCGTGCGTCCCACCCGTTACCACGGCCTTCTTTCCTGCGTTCACGATCAGAGGTCCTCCGCTCTACATTTTTCGGTTACTTTTTGTAACCGACAGCATCTTCCGTCACCGATATTGACCTGGGAAGACGGCACTTCGAAGTCACCCGGTTACCGCGCGGATACCGACTGCTCCTCGACGGGAAGGCGATCCGGGCTGAGCCGATGGCGATCCGTTGGCAAACCTCGGCGCTGCGTGGGCGAATTCCGTGGACGAGCCTGTATCACTGAGGTGTCGCACCCGTCCCAGAAGGAGCAGGACCTGTGCCGAAAACGGACGTTAGTCGCCATCGAACACTCTTCGACGCGGAAGCCAGACTGTCCTGGGTGCTCGCCGCGCTCGCCGGCCTGATCGGTGCCGCGGCGTTCATGCACACGGCCGGCTATTTCGTCACGTTCATGACCGGCAATACCGAACGGGCGGTCCTCGGGTATTTCCACGACGAGCCCGACATGGCGGTGGCGGCCGCCGGTCTACTCATGTCGTTCCTGTCCGGTGTCGTGGTCGCCTCGTGGTGCCGCAGGCGCTACTGGTCCGGGCACCCCCACGGTCCCACTCTGCTCACCACGGTCTGCCTGGCGGTGGCTTCTGTTGTCGACATCCTGGAATACCAGACGATCGCCGAGCGGATCGGCTTGCTGCCGATCATGTTCGTCGCGTTCGGAGTCGGCGCGCTCAATACCTCGTTCGTGCAGGACGAGGAGGTATCCGTGCCACTGAGTTACGTCACCGGCACGCTGGTCAAACTCGGCCAAGGCATCGAACGCCACCTCAGCGGCGGCGACTACGCGGATTGGCTCGGATACTTCCTGCTCTATGCCAGTTTCGCGCTCGGCGCCCTACTCGGTGGGCTGCTGAGCCTGGTCGTCGCGGGCTGGGCCATGCTGATCACCGCGACCGTCGTGTGCCTGATCGTCACCGGCTACACCTACCTGCACCTCGACCGGCACGGTCCCCTCACGCGGTAAGCATCCGCCATGCGTCTGTCGGTGTTCGCGGCTACGGTGGCCGCGTGCAGAATTTCGACGACGAAGCCGACGCGTTCGCCGTGCTCGTCATGCAACATCTGTCCGCGCGCGGCGAGACCGACATCGAGTACAACCAGGATGAGTTCGCGATACGCACCGGCGATCTGATTCTCAACCTGCACAATATCTTTCGGGAGACCCGCGACCTCGACGACGCGGAACGCGACGCCCGCATCGCCCGGCACTTCGAAGCCTTGCGCGATCTGCAGGGTCCGGAGCAGGACTGGCCGTCGGTGCGATCGGCACTACGGCCGATATTGCGGCCCAACAGCTTCGGCATCGATGTTCCCGAACTCGAGCTGCGGCCGATCGCGCGACCCGCGTTGCCCTTCGTGGACGAGCTCGTCGCCATCGACATGCCCAATGCTCGATCGATCGTCACCTACGCGGCGGCAGGCGAATGGGGCGTCACGGTCGACGAGGTCTTCGCCGCCGCTCGCGAAAATCTCGGCGCCATGGTGGGTTTCAGCGGCATCAAGGAATCCGGCATTCTGCGTTTCGTCGACGACGGCGACGGCTACTGCGCCTCCTGGCCCCTGCTGCCCGGTTGGCTCGCCGGCTCCGGCGCCGGAGCCGAGCCGCCGGTCGCGTTCATCCCCGACATCGACACCCTGATCATCGCGCCCGGCGGGGACGAGCTCGAGCAGGTCTTCGAGGTGGTCGAGGAGCAGTATCGCGACGCCGTCCGCCCGATCTCGCCCCAGGGATACACCGTGGACGACACCGGCGCGGTGATTCCGCTCGATCGCTCGCCCGCACACCGCCACCTGCCCGCGGTGCAGCGCGCCCGATGCGGTTTGGCAGTAACCGAGTACGACGCTCAGGCCCAGATTCTCAACGAGATCGTCGAGCGAGATCTCGAGTTCACTCCCTATGACGTCGAGCCCGCCTACGTCGGCTCGGTCATGTACGGCCATGGCGACGACGGTCCCTACACGATCACGGTCTGGGGCGAGGGTGTCGAATACCTTCTGCCGGAATCAGATTACGTCGCATTTTGCCGAGACGACGAGAACGGCGATCTGGAGCGTCTTTTCGAGGTCCCATTCGATACCGTCGCGACCCTTACCGGCCTCACACCGGTCCCGAACCTGTCACCCCGGCGCTACGAGATCCGCGACTGGCCCGATACCGAGACCCTGGCCAAGCTGAAGGCTGCCGCGGTGTCGCTCTGACTTGCGTAGGGAATCCGAACCGTACCTACCCGGTCGGCCCGGGGACAGATCCCGGTGGCGAGGAATGTTCACGGGCGGAGGTCAGAATCGGCGGGCGCCCGTCACGGGCATTGATGAGAGGGTCGAGGTGGTCACCCCGGTGCCGTATGTCGACGCGTGGATGACCTTGCCTTCACCGGCATAGAGAGCGGAGTGGCTTCCGCCGTAGAACGACACCACATCGCCTGGTTGCAGCTCGTCCAGCGGTACCGGTGTTCCGGCGGCGAGCTGCGCCTCGCTGGTGCGGGGAAGGTCGACACCGGCTTGCCCGTAGGACCACTGCACAAATCCCGAGCAATCGAAAGAATCGGGCCCGACCGCGCCGTAGCTGTAGTCCGCGCCGAGTTTGGTCCGCGCGGCATCGACCGCGATCTCACCGGTGGTTTTCCGCGGCGCCGCCGCGGCGGGCGGGGTCGGCGCCCGCGGCATGATTTCAGGCGGCCCAGCTTGGAACGGTAGCTCGCTCGGTGGAAAAACATTGAGGAACGGAATCTCGATCGGCGGGACAACCGCGACTACCGGCACCTCGACCGCGGGCACGGACACTGATATCGGAAGCTCGATTATCGGAGCCGGGGTAAAGGGTGCGATCTCGATTTGCGGAACCGGAATGGAAGTCCGGAACTCGATTTCGGAAACATCGGCCAGGATCGGTGTTTCGTCCAATACCTCGGCCAGGATCGGGGCTTCCGCGACCGGGAGAATAGCGTTGTTCCGGAGCGGTTCTTCCAGTACGCCGGGAAGCGAAATCTCCTCGGAGACCTCGACGGTTCCCACGCCGGGAATAGTGAGCGGCTGGGCCGATGCCGGCCCGGCTTCGAGCAGCACGCCTGTGAGTGCGGCAGCTCCCGCGGCAAGCGCCCAGAAAACAGCACGTCGCAGGTAGCAGGTATATCGGACGTCGGTCGATGATGCCATGATGCGGTCCTCCGATGCTCATATCGTCGGCCGGTGGCGGGCCGTACGACGCCGCAGTTCGTGGCGCGTGGGACCCAACCAAAGACCTCGAATTGATTCGAAAACCATCACGGTGTTTCGTCAGTCCAGCGGATCCGATCCGAGCATTCACTTTTCGCCATAGAGCACACAACGCAAAGTCCAACACGCTCGAATTCGATAACAAAGTAATAACTCTCGCGACAAGCGTTTCCAGGAATTCTGTGTTAATACTCGTGCGGCATTCACGCCTGCGACGCAAAGTGCCCCGCAACGGAATGCATCCGGCTGCGGGGCACCTGGTGGGAATGGGGACCTCA
This sequence comes from Nocardia sp. NPDC051787, assembly GCF_040681325.1. Classification (NCBI taxonomy): domain Bacteria; kingdom Bacillati; phylum Actinomycetota; class Actinomycetes; order Mycobacteriales; family Nocardiaceae; genus Nocardia; species Nocardia sp. NPDC051787. The sequence continues at coordinate 151,566 of NZ_JBFAYO010000003.1, read as the reverse complement.
GACGGTGATCTGCTCCTCGATCTGCTCGGCGATCGTGCGGAGTTTCGCCGCGAATTCGCGCGCCGCGGCCGGGTCGTGGCTCGACCCCTTGACGACTCTGCGGGTCAGCGCGGCGAGCCGAGATTCCATGGCGCTGAACACGCTTGCCGCGCGGTCGTTCGGGTCGTCCGGCAGTTCACCCCGCAACCACGCGCGGATCCGCTCGACCGCCACGTGCTCGTCATAGCGCTCGGGAAGCAGTGCCACCGCTTGGCGGAGCTTCCCCGCGGTGACCTTCACATCCGCGACGGCGGCCACGGTGGTGTACACGGTGACCGCCGCGTCTTCACCGTGTTCGGCGACGACCGGCAGCAGTTCCCGAACCTGGCCCTCATTGATGGCGGGTGCGACCGGATGCAGCCTGGCGGCAAGGGGCCACGCACGAATGAGCTTGTGCGCGTACGACCGCTGCATGTCCCACCGCTGTTCGACATACTCGTCGAAGGTTTCGTGACTGTCGCGGTACAGCCGCCCGTCGCGCACGATCTGCAGAGCTCGCCCAGCGGCCCAGAACGCGATGCGTAGCGTGTCGATCGACGACTCGCACGCCGTCAACTGCGCCCGCTCCCGATCGCTGAGTGGCCCGTCGCCCCCGACCGGCACCGGCATAGTCAAGACATTCGAAGCCGCGCCCCGCGTCGAAGATGTCGTGGAAACGTCCGCATCGGCCGCATTCGGTCGGCGCCATTCGGCATCACGCAGCGGCGAGACCGGAGGTGTGTGCTCGGCAGCGTCGGCCAGCGGGTTCCCGCCGCCGATCGAGCCCTTTCTCCGCTGTGGAGGCATCAGGCAGGCACCTCCATGAGTAGCCGGTAGGAGCGCACCAGCTCGTCACCCACCTGCCGATATTCACCCAAGTCTTCGATCGGGTTCTCGGCGCCCTCGCCGACTTCTCCGTCGGCCGCCTCCCGGTACCATTTCCAGGCGCTCAAATAGGATTCGAATACGTCGTAGCCGGCACTCTCCAGATTCCGCCGCTGGGCCCGGTATTCGGTCGAGACGTTCACGCCGTTCTTCATGATCACCGGGACTTTGGTCATCAGGATCCGCACCCGGATTTCCCGGCTGCTACCGGCTGCTGCCTCCTCGGCGGCCTTGAAAGTACTCGGCACTCGTTTGACTTCGGACGGGCTCACACTCGTCACCAGCAAGAGCTCGTCGCTCTGCGGGATGGCGGCCTTGAAGATCTCGGCCGACTCACCTCCGGCATCCACGATGATGACGTCGAAATCGGCGGCCTTGTCGCTGATGCAATCGTCGACATGCCGAGAGGGGAAAGCCACCAGTTCGAACGGCACCTCGATTCCCCCTTTCACCAGCCGCCGGTGCCACGAGTATCCGGTCTGGCTGAGCGGGTCGGCATCGATCACCAGCACCCGCAGTCGGTGCACCGAAGCGAAATAACTCGCCAAGAAGAACGCCGAGGTCGTCTTGCCGACGCCGCCCTTGAGATTCCCCAGCGTGATGACCAGAGGTTCGGGCAATTCGAGTGGCGCAACAGAATTCGTCATGGACGGTCCTCCGAGGGTGAGGAGTGCATTACTGTGCGGGGCAAGTCTGGCACAGCGCCACCGAATATCGGCTGATTGCTACGGCCTGTTGTCGCTACCGTCGCAGCACCGCAGTTGTGTCCAATTGGACACAAAGCCGCCCTATTCGCCGCGGTGAAGTGGTGAGATCGCTAGCTCAGCCTCTCGAGGCAGCCCAATTCAGCGGGCTGGACGAAACCGCTGATCGAAGGCGAGCGCTCTCCAGGAGCACTCGCCTCCCATTGGTGGAGCCTAGGGGAATCGAACCCCTAACCCCTGCCTTGCAAAGGCAGTGCTCTGCCAATTGAGCTAAGGCCCCGAATCAGCGGGTGGTCACCTCGTGCCACGTGTCCGCGTCGCCGCGCTGGCGCAGCTTGGAGATGCCGAAAAGAACCAGAATCACGACACCGGCGGTGAGGAGAATCTTCATGGTCCCAGCCTACTGTGTGTCGGACGTTCCAACACCGGACCGGCCGCAGCAGACATCGAGGCGGATGTACACACGGTCAGTTGTGGGTGGCCTGGCTGTGGTCACTCCCAGCAGGTCGCCAGGTCCGGCGACGATGACCACAGCGAGGAGTGAGGCGGACCGGCCGCCATCTCTGAGCGGCCTGTCAAGGGGCACTTCACCTCGCCATTCTGACGATATCGTCAGTTATGAGAAGGGATGCGTAAAGCGGTAACAGGATCCAGTTCAGCGCGAGCAGCGAGGATCATTTCCCTGGGGGCCCAGACATTTCGCGACTGCGGGCGCTGCTGGCGCATCACCCTGGATCGTTGCATCCGCAGTACGGAATCGCGGCATGGCGGAGCAGAGTGCGGACAAGTCTCGGCCGGAGCGCTGCACGGTGCCGTCGGGCCGGACGAGAGCGGCACGGGTCCGTCCCAGGCGTAGCCAGCGGCGCAGGTCGCTTCCAGGACCGGCGCTCACCACGAGCCCACCACATTCTCGGATCTGGGCATGTTGCGCGGGTGTCGGCTCGACCGTGCTCACGATCGCGTACCTGCCCGCCGCGACATCGTCGTAGCGGCGGCCGTCGTCCAAGACGGCGTTGGGCACAAGGCTGCCCACCCGACCGCGAAACAGGCGCCGGCGCGCCACGAGCTCGGATCGGTGCAACGGCGGTGTCTCTCCGCCGGTAACCAGGGCGTGGAAGCCGGGCACGCGGTGCAGATGCGGTGTTATCAGACGGCGAACGAGATCGCCGAGATCGCCGCCGTCGGTCATGGCGATGCCGGTGACCTTCGCCAGCCGAATCATGGCCCGCGCATGCGGCTTTCGTTCGGTCTCGTATGTGTCGAGCACCTCTTCGGGGAACTCGCCGGCGAGGACCCCCGCGAGCTTCCAGGTGAGATTGGTCGCGTCGCGCAATCCGGCGCCCATACCCTGACCGATGAACGGCGGTGTGAGATGGGCCGCGTCGCCGAGCAGGAAAACGCGACCCGCACGCCAGCGGTCGGCGATCTGAGCGCGGAAGACGTATTCGGCGACCCGGACCAGGTTGAGTTCCTCGACCGGAATGGCGCCGATCCACGGACGAATGAGCCGGTGCAACCGATCGATGTGGTCGTAGTCGCCCGCGGTCTCACCTGGACGCAGCCGGAATTCCCAACGGTAGCGGGTCTTTCCGATGCGCATGTAGGTGGCGGCGCGGCCCGGATCGCAAACCTGATGCACGCCTTCCCATTCCCCGAGCTCGGCGTCGGTGGCCACGTCGACGACCAACCAGCGCTGTTCGAAGTTCAGGTCGCGCATCGTGGCGCCGATCGCGGTTCGAACCATGCTGTTGGCGCCGTCGCAGCCGAGCACGTACCGCGCCCGGACCGACTCGGCTGCGCCGGTGGTTCGGTCGGTGAATTCGACGCGCACGCCGCCGGTCTCCCCGGCCACCGCGGTCACCCCGACGTCGCCCCGGACGCTGACGCACGGGTGCCGGTTCAGGGCGGTCCGCAAGATCGCCTCCAGCTCCGGTTGGTCGAACATGTTCGCGTCCGGGTACCCGTTGCGGCCGAGCGGGCGGCGGTGGAACTCCGCCAGAACCTCCATGTTCCGGTCGACCAAGCGAAGACCGAGGCAGGGCCGCGAAATCGCGGTGAAATCGTCCGCGACCCCGAGGCGGGCCAGGATCCGATGGATTTCGCCGTCCAAGTGCACCGCCCGCGGCTGCGGGTAGATGCCTTCCCACCGCTCCAGCACCAGCGTCTCGACGCCATATCGGGCAAGCAGTATCGCGGCGGTGAGCCCAGTGGGCCCAGCGCCGACGATCACGACGGGCTTGGTCATCTGCTCCCTCCGATAAGCAATGCGAGATAGCCGATCACCACCAGTCCGGTGATCGCCGCGGGCGCCCATTCGCGCATGCCGTCACCGGTGCGCACGTGTGTGATGAGAGCACCGATCATCAACAGCACCAGTCCGGTGCCCGCCGCCGCACCGATCGGCCACCAACGGATACCGCCCAGCTGCCCCAGCGCGGCGGCGATCTCGAGGCCACCGATCACGCGGTACGCGCTGCTGGAGAACCCGGCGTGCGCGGCTCGCTTCCGCATCGACGCCACCGCAAGGACCTTCGAAACACCAGTTGCGAGAAAGAACACCGCAAGCACGACGGCAAGCACGGTCGACGCGACAGTCATGGGACCTCGACTTTCCATTCGATCGCGTACCGGACGAGAACCGCGGCGACGGCGTTCTCGTCGCCGGCGTCGTCGAGTTCGACCGTCGCGACGATCGTGCCGTCCTCGACGGTCGCGACGATGCCGTGCACTCCGGCGACATCGGCGAGGCCGTCGAGGAGCTCGCGGCGGGTGGCATCCGCGCGCAGCCCTAGTTTGTGGGGTTTGCCCACGTCGGTGACCGGTAGCGCGTCGAGGATCGTGACCATCTTGGGAGCCGCGGCGCACTCGGGTACATGTCGGCTTGCCCACTCGAGCAAGTCGGGTTCGGTGATGTCGGCGCCGGGGCCGAGGGTGACGTAGGCGACCGGCACCTCACCGGCATGGATATCGGGGCGTCCGACCGCACCGGCAGCGGTGACCTGTGGATGGGCGAGCAGGGCGTCTTCGATGATCGCGGGGTCGATGTTGTGACCGCCGCGGATGATGAGAACGGCATCGTCGTCGAGCAGGGAGTTCGCCGCGGTCGGGCGCAGCACCAGCACCGCGTTCAGCAGGCCGTCGGCGGCCAGCGCACGCGCGGAATCCCACACGGGCTCAGCCAATTCGGGCCCAGCGGTGATGAGGATGCGCGCACCGGTGGGTTGCCGCAGCTCGGCGATGTGCCGCCGGGACAGGCCACCGTTGATCGGGGCGGCGATCCCGGCCAGCTGGGCGGCGAGGGTCGCCGCGATCAGCTCGGCGCAGTTGGGCGCGATCAAGGCCACCGCGTCATCGCGTCGGACGCCGAGCTCGTGCAGCAGGTTCGCGTACCGGTGTACGTGCGCCAGCAGCTGAGCGAAGCTGCGCTGCAATGGTTCTCGCCACCGTGCCGCCTCCGGCAAGACCGTGACGGCGGTCCGCTCCGGCCACGAATGCGCTGCCCGCACCAGCAGGGCATAGGTCGATTCCGGCAGGCCACGCTGTGCCAGCGGCATCGATTCGATCTCGGCCAGATCGCTCGGCTGCGCGTAGCGCTGCCACAGCAGCTCCTCGGACGGGGTGCTGATGGTCGGATTGTCGGTCACCGGTACCTCACCGTGGTGCGCTGGCGGCCCAAATCGATAGCACCGTCATCGGTGGCGATCGTGGTCTCGATGACGTCGCCGTCCTGCAGATACTTCGGGTTCTCGGCCTGGCCTTTGAAGAAGAGCTTCCACTTCACCGTCGCAGGGAGCAGATTCGCGATGAACTGGACCGGCTTCGCCGGAGCGCTCAACGCGGTTCCGATCGGTGTTCCGGTGAGCAGCAGGTCTCCGAGGTCCATGCGCTGGAACCTGGTCAACGCCTGCAATGTCTCCAGCGGCTGATAGATCATGTCCGCGACGGTCATGTCCTGGCGCGGCCGGCCGTTGACCCACAACCGCAGCCGCAGATCGGCGAACCGCTTCAGCTCGCCGGCCTCCAGCAACACCAGAGCGGGCCCGGCCGGAGTGAACGTCGGATACGACTTCGCCTCGTAGAATTGAGTTTTCGGCAGCTGCACATCACGCGCGGAGATGTCGTTGGTGACGACGAGCCCGGCGATGTAGTCCGCGAGATTGTCCGGGGTGATCTCTGATCCCACCGGCATCTCGCGGCCGAAGACCAGCCCGATCTCCACTTCGTAATCCAGCAACCGCACGTGCGCGGGCCGGATGACGTCGTCGTGCGGGCCGCTGATCGACCCCGACGCCTTGCGGAAGAACGTCAGCGGAACGGTCTCCGGGTCCATGCCCGAATCTTTCACGTGCGAGGCGAAATTGGTCATCTGCGCGACCACCCGGCAGGGCGCGGTCACGGGAGAGACCAGCGAAAGCCCCTCGACCGGCACGACCTCCCCGCTCGCGGCAGCCGCGACGACCGCATGGCGATCGGCGAGCAGCTGACCGGTGGTGGTCGCCGCGGTATCGATCTTCGCGGCACCCGCGGGTGTTGCCACCCACCATGCATCGTCGGTACGGAGAACGGAAATGCTCATGAATTGGCTACTTTCAACAGGCCGCGTAGGCGACGGAGATCGAATTCGTTGTCTTCGCGCAGCGCGTCCACCATTGCGCGCAGCTCGCGAAGCGATGCCCGCCCCGGCTTCAGGCCGAGGAAGTCTTTACTGGCGGGCGGGCCCCACTGGGCCAGCCCGGAGCCGGTGAACGGCGCCCAGCCGGGTTCCAGCGTGTTGTCGAACATGTCGCCCTCGCTGAAGTGCTCGACAAGGAACCCGTCCGGGTCACGCCAGTAATCGAAGATCTGGCTGCCCTGGATGTGCCTGCCGATTCCCCACGACCGGTAGTAACCGTGGTCGCGCAGATACTCGCCACCTGCGGCCAGCGCGTCGAGGTCGGCGACTTGGTAGGCCGAGTGCACGTACCGGTTGGCCGGGCCGAGTACCAACGCCAGTGTGTGATGGTCGGCGGGTGTCCGGCCGCGGTCGCAGCGGATGAAGCTCATCACCGGCCCGCGCTCGCGCTGGCCCGGGTAGTAGAGAAAGTCGCTGACGATCAGGCCCAAATGCCGCAGATACCAGTCGAGCGTCTCCCGGTATTTGGTGGTCTGCACCACCACATGCCCCAGACGTTGCACCCGCGCTGGTGCGCGGGGCGGCCGCTGCGTGCGGTTTACCCGTGCCACCTCGTGCCCGAGGTTGAGTGTGTGCGGAGTCTGTCCGGGCAAGGCGGTCAGCGTGTGCGTGTCGGCGACGACCCGCACACGCAACCCGCTCGGATCAGTCAAATCGACACTCGTCCCGCCGAGGCTGTCAGGCAGGTGCACCACCTTGCTTCCCCCGGCCTCCGCCAAGCGGAGCAGATCGGCGGTATCCGACGCCTGGAAGGCGGGGCCGACGAACCTCGATCGCAATCCGCGCCGAATGAGCACGCATGGCACGTCGGCGTCGGTGCCCCGTAGGTGCAGCTCGTTCGGCGTGCGCAGCGACGTCGCGAAACCGAAGACATGGGCGAAGGCCTCCGCGCGCTCCAGATCCGGCTTCTCGAACTCCAGCCACGCCAGATCGTGCACCTTGACGATCGGCTCCCGCGCCCGCCCCGGATGCTCGCCCGCCATTGCGCCGTGCTCACTGTGCAGACCGGCATGCGGGTCGTGATGGTCGAGCATCGGCCACTCCCTCCTTGAGACTGACGATATCGTCATATACGACGCAATAGTCAGTCAAGCTTTTCTGATGAATTCGTCATAACTGAAAACGGGAGCTAGTATGGCCAGCGGACTGACCAGGAAGAGGTGAGCAGGCATGGCCGAGCAGACCGGTGCGGAACAGAACCGGCTGGAGCGCCGTAAGGCACGAACGCGCGCCGCCCTCGTGAGCGCCGCCCAGTCGTTCATCGCGACCGGGAAACCGAACGCGCCGATCCTGGAGATCACCCAGGCCGCCGATGTCGGCATGGGGTCGTTCTACAACCACTTCCAGAGCCGGGAGGACCTGTTCCAAGCCGCGGTCGAAGAGGCGCTCGATCAGCATGGCGCCGTGCTCGACACATTGATGGAGGGCTTGGACGACCCGGCCCAGATCTTCGCGCAGAGCTTCCGGATGACCGGGCGCATGCATCGGCGAAGCCCCACCCTCAGCAAGGTTCTGCTCAACAACGGACTCGCCCTGACCGCCTCCGCGAAAGGGCTGGTACCACGCGCTCGCCGTGACATCGAGGCCGCCGCCCGCGCGGGCCGTTTTCGCATCAGCGACGCGGAGCTGGCCATGACGATCGTGGCCGGCGCCGCGCTGTGCCTCGGCCAGTTGCTGCACGATCACCCAGAACGCGACGACGCGACCGCCGCCGACCAGGTCGCCGAGGATCTGCTCCGCATGTTCGGTATCCCGGCCGACGAGGCTCGCGAGATCTGCCAGCTCCCGCTGCCCTCCCTCGACACACTGCCGCAGGGTGACAGCGCCGCCTGAACCGCGGTTCGGCGGCCACGTCAACCTGTGGCGCTACCCACAGTGCTCTTGGCGAACTCGTGCTCCAGTTCGGCGCCCTCGATGTCGAGATCGGGGACATAACGACCGAACCAGCGAGGGTGGAACCACATACGGCTTCCGACCAAGGCCATGACAGCGGGCACCAGCGTCAGCCGGACGACGAAGGCATCGAGGACAACGCCGACCGCCAGCGTGAACGCCAGCGGCTTGACGATCGGATTGTCGACCCAGGTGAAGGCCACGAACACGGCGAACATGATCAGGGCGGCGGCGGTCACCACCCGGGCCGAATGCGCGACACCGTTCTGCACTGAACCGATCGCATCCCCGGTACGGCTGTACTCCTCTTTGATCCGGGATACGACGAAGATCTGGTAATCACTGGATAGGCCAAAGATGATCGCCAGGATGATTATCGGCAGGAAGCTCAGCGTCTGCGCCTTGGTTACATCGAAAAGGTTCGCGCCCCAGCCCCATTGGAAAACCGCAACCTGTATGCCGAGTGCGGCGAAGACCGAGAGGATGAATCCGGCGATCGAGCTCAATGGCACCAGCACGGTGCGGAATGCGATCGTCAACAGCACCAGCGCCAAGCCGACGACGACCAAGAGGAAGATCGGCAGCGCGTCGGCCAGGCGGTTGGAGGTGTCGATGTTCGCGGCGGTGGTGCCGCCGATCAGGAACGTGGCCCCGCTGTCCGCCTCGATGCGGTCGCGATTGTCACGCAGTCGGTTGACCAGATCCGACGTTGCCTCGTCATCCGGGCCGGTCTTCGGCACGACTTGGATGAGCAGCAGGCCGTCGCCGCTGCCGACGGGCTGGACCGCTGCGACGTCGGGTTCCCGCTGCAGCTGTGTCATCAGCGTCTGCGCCGTATCCGGGCTCGTGGCGCGAGACAGATCGGTTACCAGCAGCAACGGACCGTTGAAGCCGGGACCGAATGAGCGGCTGACCAGGTCGTACGCCTTGTGTGCAGTGTTCGACTCCGGTTGCGACTCGCCACTGGGCAGCCCCAGATCCATCCGCGTGACCGGAACCGCCAGGACGACCAGCGCCGCGATTCCGAGCACCAGCAGCGGCACCCGGAAGCGCGTGACGAATCGGCCCCACGCGTGTCCCACCGTGCGCTCCGGTTCGTAGGCCGCGATCCGCGCCACCTCCTCCGGTCGTCCCGGATGCAGCGGAGGCGAAATGAAGCGAGCGACAGTCGCACCGGCGAACCCGAGCAGTGCGGGTAGCAGGGTCAGGGCAACCAGCATCGCCACCAGCACGGCGCCGGCCGCGGTCAATCCCATGACCGTCAGGAACGGAATGCCGGCGACCGAGAGCCCGCACAATGCGATGATCACGGTCACCGCCGCGAAGACGACCGAGCTTCCCGCCGTGCCGACCGCCAGCGGTATCGACTCCTCCGCGGGCAGTCCGATCACGATGTTGTGCCGATGCCGGGACAAGATGAACAGCGCGTAGTCGATCCCGCACGACAACCCCAGCATCAAGGCCAGCGACGTCGCCGCCGCGGGCACGTCGACAAAGGCGGCCACACCGAGGATTCCGGTCAGACCGATGGCCACGCCCACCAACGCCGTGACGATGGGCAGTCCGGCGGCGACAACCGCCCCGAATGTGATCAACAGTAAGACGAAGGCCGCGACGATGCCGAAGGTCTCCGGAGTTTCGGGCACTTCAGCGGTGAAGCCCGGGTACACCGCTCCGGCGAACTCCACGTCCAAGCCCGCATCCCGCGCCGGGGCGGCGATGTGGTCGACCTCGTCCAGCGTCTCCTCGGTGACCTCCCCCGCCGGCACCGAGAACTGCACGCTGCCCAATGCGACCTGCTGATCGGGTGCGAGCGCCTTGGCCTCGAGCGGGTCGACCACCGTGGCCACCTGCGGCAGCCCTCGCAGACCGGCAATGACCTGCTCGATCTGAGCGCTCGGCTGCGGGTCGGTGACCTTCGCCAAGCCGGGGGTGGCGAACACAACTTGCATCTGAGCGCCGCTGTACGCGGGCATCCGCTGTTTCAACAGGGAAACGGCGTCCTGCGACTCGGTTTTCGGAATGGTGAAGTCGTCGGTGGTCTTGCCGCCGGTCACCGCGGCGAATCCGATCGCACACGCGAGCAGGACCAGCCACACCGCCAGAACCCACCAGCGCCGAAGGGCAACCAGTCGACCAAGAGCGAACAGATACCGAGACATGCGGGTCCTCTCGTCGAGCAACCAACGACACATCAACGAACCCGAAGCACGACCGCTGCGACCACGATAAATGCCCTCGCCAGGCGGTACGGCCACAACGCTCGAATCCTGTCCCCGAGCAGGATGCGCGACCCGCCGATGATCACCTCGTCACCACCGCGGGGGACTGCCTGCTGACCTTGCTCGCGGATGCGATCGGCCGTCGGCGCGGATCACCTGCCAGATCTCGTCGGCATCGGGGCGGTCGTGCCACCGTCGCGGACCCACAGCCTGCTCGACACCTCGGACACCGAAACCTGCGGCGCACCGCACGACGAACAGGCGCGTCAACCGCGCTACGCGCACCCGGCACCCTGCCGTTTTGACCATGTCAATGGCGAGAAGGTACCGTTTTCCAGGCGTCTGTGCGCGCCGACCGTGACGAACGGTGCCGGGGCCTTAGCTCAATTGGCAGAGCACTGCCTTTGCAAGGCAGGGGTTAGGGGTTCGATTCCCCTAGGCTCCACCAATGGGAGGCGAGTGCTCGTGGAGAGCACTCGCCTCTTTGGTTCCGCGTTTCTTGTGGAGGTGCAATCCCCACACCCCGCCCGGCGGGCTGCGCCCCCAGACCCCCTTCCTGGCTCGCCAACCCCGGCAGCAGGCCCGGGGCACGGCAACGGACCTCCCGATGGGACCAGCCGACGCCGAACCCGGGCATGAGCCTGTCACCGCTGATCACGTGGATGCTGGTCAGCTGCCTGGCCAGCTGGACGGGCGGATACCACGGGGCGACGAACACGTTGGTGCCCAGCCGCCCGGTTCTCGTCGCGGTCGCGGCAACCGTCAACGCGACGCACGGATCCAGGCAGGTGCTGAACTCCCGAGGGATGGTGTTCGAACCCGCGTCACCCGCCATCGGCTGCGCGGGGGCGAGCAGCCGGTCGCCGACCACTCACGGTAGGCGGGCCATCCGGCTTGGGGGGCGCACTGGGCCATTCCGCGCCGACTGCGAGGCGACGCAGTGGAGGAAATGATCCCGTTGGCTCCGAACATATGAAATGTGGCCGGCATGAATGGTCGTCTCCCGCGGAACTCCGACTGTCAGCGGCGGTGAGCGGATCACGCTGCGCTCGTATCCGGTGGTGGAGAGGATCGAATAGCCGATTCACGCGGCGAGAGCCCTATCGGTAATCCCTCGACAGGTTGACGCTCTCGCGTATACGGCGGCCTTTACACACCCGGCGCCCGAAAACAGTCTGCCCCACAGAGTCTTTCACGACGATTGTTATATCGATGCCCTCACATGGAGTGCATGGACCCGATCGCCTCAGCGGTCCCCGTCCTGCGGAGGAACCACCAGCCGAGCCCTGGCGAACGCCCCTTCCAGGGACCAACGGTCCCGCATCCGCCGACTCCGCCGCCGCGAATGCGGCATGGCAGGAATAACTTGACGGACGCGCGCTCGAAATCCGATCGCCAGGTGAGTTCGTATGGAATATCTATGAATATCGGTAATCCAAGCGCCCGAGTGAAAACCGACCGTTTGAATCGAAAATGGGAACGCGAAACACCCATAGACTTAGAAGATCCTGAGAGCGATGATATCCATGATGCCGTTTGTCGGGGAACGGACAACCATAAATCGGCAGGATGATTGGAAGTCCAATGATACTCAGAAAGTTGGTGGTGGCCGCACTCATAGCCATCGCATCCACGGGGATCGCGACCGTTACGGCCCAAGGTCAGGCTCGAGTAGCGGGGCAGGATCTCACATTCAATTTGGCGGACGGCCCCATCGCCTACACAGCGACGCTGGCGGCTGATCACTCGAGCGCCACGATCAACCTGGCGTCCGGGACGTTCGTCCCGGTTCCCGAAGCGATCAATGTGATCGCGGATAACGGTGCACTCGTCGGCTCGATCCCGACGACACTGCGCATGGAGACCGGCCAAGCCTTCGCCCTCACGCCGTCGCTCGACAGCACGGGTAGGACGCTGACGATGACACCGGCGAGTGGCGCCCCGTCACCCGCTGCCGTCCAAACGCCACCCGAGGTGGAGAGCTTGCTGCAGGACGCCCTGTTTATCGGGCTCTTCGTGGGCGCAGCGATCGGCTGCGCGATCGGCGTTCTCATCGGAATCTGGTTCTTCCTGGTGGGCGCCGTGATCGGTTGCGCGATCGGCGCTGCCATCGGTGCCACGATCGGCTTCTTCTTCTTCCCGATCTGATAGATCTCCGGAGGCACCGAATCGAGGTAGTCAACACGGCCGAGCGGTCGACCAGGCCGCTCGGCCTCTGTGTGCGCGCACCCTCGCGGGCAGTAGCCCCGCATCGGCGGCATCGCGAAACCTGGCTCTCGGCCGCCACCGTCAGAGATCGGGTCGATCAGCACAGCCCAGCTCGGCGGATTCGTAGTCATCAAGGGTGTTTCGAGGACTGCCGGGCACCCTCGTCGCAGTACTGGAACTGGCGTGCCCGGCGATAGAGCCGTGGACGAGATTTTGACCCGCGGGATCGTGGGTGGGCCTAGGAGGACTTGAACCTCCGACCTCTTCGTTATCAGCGAAGCGCTCTAACCGCCTGAGCTATAGGCCCGTGTTGTTCGACTCGGATCGCCGAGCCGAGAGCAAAGATTACCCGACACGACCTCTATGGACCAAAACGGCTGGTAGACAGCTTGTGGTGGAGTAGGCCCTGACCTGGCGTGCGATCGACGGGCGCTCCCCGGTCAACCTTCTGGGGACTTCGAGGCTTGGTACGGGCGCGGTTGCCGAGAACTCCCGGTGGTCGGCACCCGATCGCCTATCTTTCCAGCACCGGGATTGCAGGCCCGGCCAGCGAACCCCTGCCCTGGAGCGCTGCCGAAACGCAAACGGCCGGTACCAGCCGTGCAAGGGCGGGTACCGGCCGTTCGGAAGAACCGGACTAGTCGGGGTCGGCCAGGGTTACCTGGATACCGCCCACGAGGTCGCAGCACTGGTTGTAGATGAACGTGCCGACGGTGCCGAGTGCGGTGAACAGGACGACGTTGATCAAGCCGATCACGCCCGCGTACCCGAAGACGGTGCCCGCGTCGATCAACCCCACCGAGCCGCTGTCCTGGGACACCATGTCGGTAAACGTGTTGTTCAGTCGTTCCCACACGCCCATGCCCTCGAGCACGATGTACAGCAGGCCGACCGCCAGCATCCAGACGAAGAACATCGCCACGCTGATCACCAGCGAGATCTTCAGCGTCGACCAGGGATCGATGCGACGGATCTGCACCGTGGCCCGCAGTGGCTGACCGGAAGCGACCGCGGCGACCGCGACCGGAACCGCGGGCGAGACCGGCGAGGACTGCGGACCAGTGGCTTCGGTCGGCGGCAGCGGGTGGCGGATCTCGGACAGGTCGGGCATGTCCTTGATCAGCTCCGGCCGCGCGATGCTGCGGGTGGGTCCGTCGATGCCGACGGACTTCACCATCGCCGCCTCCTTGCGTGCCGCCTTGGCCGCCAGGTCGGCGGTGGTGCGCGCGTTGGACATGCTGTTGCCGAGCCCGCCCGGCCCGCCGGAGTTCGGGCGGCCGGTGACCGGCGCCTGACCAGGGCGGTACAGGTTGGACTGCGGCTCCCGCTGCGGAAGCTGCGACCACCCGTCCTGATACGGCGACTGCGGTCCGCCGTTGCCGGGGGCACCCCCGGCCTGCTTTTCCCCGCCCTCGGGCGCGGACTGCTCGGCCTTGGTGTTGATCCGCGCCGTCTTCTGATCGAAGTGGTCCTGGCCGTCGCCGCTGGGCGCCTTGTCCGGCGACCCCTGCGGTGCCGGGAAATCACCCTGCTTGTCGCGGACCTCTTGCGGCTGCGCTTTCGGCTGGTTGACGCCGGGCTGGCCGACCGGCTGCCCACCGGGCTGAGGCCCCGGCTGGCTCTGGTGACCACCCGGTTGTCCACCACCGGGATGGCCGCCCGGCTGGCCGCCTCCTTGCTGGCCGCCACCGGGCTGACCGTTCTCGGCCGAGGCGACCGGCCGTGGGATCGGCCGCGGCGGGATCGGTGACGGTGCGATCCGCTCGGTCACACCGTTCGTCTGGTGCCGCTCGTCATTCGGCTGATTCGGAGTGGTCAATGGGAATCCTTAGATCCGTTCGTTGCCGCCGCTATTGGATTACTTCTCAGAAGAACCTGCGTCGCCACCACCGGCGACCTGATCGGGATCAGGCTCGTCGGCATTGCGCGCGATCGCAAGCAAAGTATCGCCCTCTGCGAGGTTCATCAATCGCACGCCCTTGGTCTGCCGTCCAGCCTTACGAACCTGCTTCGCCGCCGTCCGGATGACGCCGCCCCCGGAGGTGATCGCGTACAACTCATCCTCGTCGTCGACGATGAGCGCCCCGACCAGGGTGCCACGTTTCGCGTCGAACTGGATGGTCAATACGCCTTTACCGCCGCGGCCCTGCGGGGTGTACTCCTCGATCGCGGTCCGCTTGGCGTAGCCGCCGGACGTCGCGACCAGCAGATATGTGCCATCGCGAACCACATTGAGGGACAACAGTTCGTCACTGTCGTTGAACCGCATGCCCTGCACGCCCGAGGTGGCGCGGCCCATCGGACGCAGCGCCTCGTCGGTGGCCGAGAAGCGAATGGACTGGCCGAGCGCGGATACCAGGAGCAAGTCGTCGTCGGCCGAGCAGAGCACGGCGCCGACCAGTTCGTCCTCGTCGCGCAGATTGACCGCGACGATGCCGCCGCTGCGGTTGGAGTCGAAGTCCGTCAGCTTCGACTTCTTCACCAGGCCGTTCTTGGTGGCCAGCACCAGGTACGGGGCATCGTTGTAGGACTTGATCTGGATGATCTGGGCGATCTTCTCGTCCGGCTGGAAAGCCAGCAGGTTCGCCACGTGCTGCCCACGTGCGGTGCGGTTGGCCTCGGGCAGCTCGTATGCCTTGGCGCGGTAGACGCGGCCCTTGTTCGTGAAGAACAGCAACCAGTCGTGCGTCGAGGTGATGAAGAAGTGCTTGACGATGTCGTCCTGCTTGAGGCCGGCGCCCTGCACACCCTTGCCGCCGCGCTTCTGGCTGCGATAGAGATCGGTCTTGGTGCGCTTGGCGTAGCCGGTCTCGGTGATCGTGACGACCACGTCCTCGCGGGCGATGAGATCCTCGTCGGCCACGTCGCCGTCGGCGGCGATGATCTTGGTGCGCCGATCGTCGCCGTACTTGTCGACGATCTCCTGCAGCTCGTCGCGGACGATCGCGCGCTGGCGCTGCGGCTTCTCCAGGATGTCCTTGAGATCAGCGATCTCGAGCTCGATCTTGGCCAGCTCGTCGACAATCTTCTGCCGCTCCAACGCCGAGAGGCGCCGCAGCTGCATGTCGAGGATCGCGGTCGCCTGGATCTCGTCGATGTCCAGCAGCCGCATGAGGCCGGTGCGCGCGGTCTCGGTGTCGGCCGAGCGCCGGATCAGCGCGATGACTTCGTCCAGCGCGTCCAGCGCCTTGACCAGACCGCGCAGGATGTGGGCGCGTTCCTCGGCCTTACGCAGCAGGTAGCGGGTGCGCCGCACGATCACGTCGAGCTGGTGGTTAACGTAGTGGCGGATCATCTGGTCCAGCCGCAGGGTGCGCGGCACCCCGTCGACGATGGACAGCATGTTCGCACCGAAGCTGGTCTGCAGCTGGGTGTGCTTATAGAGGTTGTTCAGCACCACCTTGGCCACGGCATCGCGCTTGACGGTGACCACGATGCGCAGGCCAGCGCGGTCGGAGGACTCGTCGTGGATGTCGGAGATGCCCGCGATCTTGCCATCGCGCACCTGTTCGGCGATCGAGGAGATCAGGTTGTCCGGGTTGACCTGGTAGGGCAGCTCTGTGATGACGATCGTGGTGCGGCCCTTGTTGTCTTCCTCGATCTCGACCACACCGCGCATGCGGATCGAGCCGCGCCCGGTGGAGTAGGCGTCGTGGATGCCCTGGCTGCCAACGATCAGGCCGTCGGTCGGGAAATCCGGGCCCTTGACCCGCTCCATGCACGCGGCGAGGGTGGTTTCCTCGTCGGCGTCGTGATTCTCCAACGCCCAGTAGATCGCCTCGGCGACTTCCCTGAGGTTGTGCGGCGGGATGTTGGTCGCCATACCGACCGCGATGCCGCCCGAGCCGTTGATCAGCAGGTTCGGCACCCGGGAGGGCAGAACCACCGGCTCCTGCGAGCGGCCGTCGTAGTTCGGCACGAAATCGACCGTCTCGTGGTCGATCTCGCGCAGCATCTCCATCGCGATGGGCGTGAGCCGGCACTCGGTGTACCGCATGGCAGCCGGGCCGTCGTTGCCGCGCGAACCGAAGTTGCCCTGCGGATCGACCAGCGGATAGCGCAGCGACCACGGCTGCGCCATCCGTACCAGGGTGTCGTAGATCGGGACGTCGCCGTGCGGGTGGTAGTTACCCATGGTCTCGGCGACCGGACGCGCGGACTTCACATAACCGCGGTCGGGCCGATACCCGTTGTCGTACATCGCGTAGAGGATGCGGCGGTGCACCGGCTTCAGGCCGTCGCGCACGTCGGGCAGCGCGCGGCCGACGATCACGCTCATCGCGTAATCGATGTAGCTGTTCTGCATCTCCTGCTGGATGTCGACCGGCTCGATGCGTTCGCCGCCGGTCGGGGGCAGGGTGGTGTCGGTCATGAGGTCTCCTGTGTCTTGCGGATGCTCCCGCACCCCGTCGGCGTCATGAGCGCTGCGCGATGGTCTCGTGCGGAATCGTGGGGGCGCGCGTCACGACGCGCGTGCTGACTCACAGATCGAGGAAGCGGACGTCCTTGGCGTTGCGCGTGATGAAGCTGCGCCGCGCCTCGACGTCTTCGCCCATCAGCACGCTGAACAGCTCGTCCGCCGCGGCCGCGTCGTCCAACGTCACTTGACGCAACAGCCGCACCGACGGATCCATGGTGGTCTCCCACAGCTCCTTGGGGTTCATCTCGCCGAGACCCTTGTAGCGCTGCACGCCGTCGTCCTTGTTGATCTTCTTGCCCGCGGCGAGGCCGGCCTCCAGCAGACCGTCGCGCTCGCGGTCGGAGTAGGCGAACTCCGGCTCGGTGCGCTGCCACTTGAGCTTGTACAGCGGCGGCTGCGCCAGATACACATGGCCGTGCTCGACCAGCGGACGCATGAACCGGAACAGCAGCGTGAGCAGCAGCGTCGAGATGTGCTGGCCGTCGACGTCGGCGTCGGCCATCAGCACGATCTTGTGATACCGCAGCTTGCTGATGTCGAACTCGTCGTGGATGCCGGTGCCGAACGCGGTAATGATCGACTGGACCTCGTTGTTCTTGAGGACCTTGTCGATGCGCGCCTTCTCGACGTTGATGATCTTGCCTCGGATCGGCAGGATCGCCTGGTACATCGAGTCGCGACCGGACTTCGCCGAGCCGCCGGCGGAGTCACCCTCGACGATGTAGATCTCGGACTTGTGCGGGTCCTTGGACCGGCAGTCGGCCAGCTTGCCGGGCAGCCCACCCAGGTCGGTGGCCGACTTGCGGCGCACCAGCTCACGCGCCTTGCGTGCGGCGACGCGGGCCTGCGCCGAGGAGACCGCCTTGTTCACAATGGTCTTCGCGTCGGCCGGGTTGGCTTCGAACCAGTGGGTGAGGTGCTCGTTGCAGGTGCGCTGCACGAACGACTTCACCTCGGTGTTGCCGAGCTTGGTCTTGGTCTGGCCCTCGAACTGCGGCTCGCCGACCTTGACGCTCACGATGGCGGCCAGGCCTTCCCGGATGTCGTCACCGGTGAGGTTGCCGTCCTTCTCCTTGAGGAGCTTCTTGTCCTTCGCGTACTTGTTGACCACTGTGGTCAACGCCGCGCGGAAGCCCTCCTCATGCGTGCCGCCCTCATGGGTGTTGATGGTGTTGGCGAAGGTGTGCACCGACTCCGAATAACCCGAGTTCCACTGCATCGCGACCTCGAGCTCATGGCCGGTGCCCTTGCCGGTGAACCCGACGACCGAATTGTGGATCGGCTGCTTGGTCCGGTTGATGTGGCGGACGAAATCCTCCAACCCGCCGGGGTAGTGGTAGGTCCTGGTCTTGACCTTGTGCTCGGCCGCGGCGCCGTTCTCGTCGGCGTGCTTGGGCGCATCGGCGGTCTCGCTGACCACCTCGTCGATGACCTCGGAGTCGCTGACGCGCTCGTCGGTGAGCTTGATGGTCAGCCCCTTGTTCAGGAACGCCATCTCCTGCAGCCGGCGAGCCACCGTTTCGAAGTTGTAGGTGGTGGTCTCGAAGACCTCCGGGTCCGCCCAGAAACGGATGACGGTGCCGGTCTTCTTGGTCGGCTCGCCCTGCACCAGCTTGCCAGGGGTGGCGTCCTTGTAGGTCTGGCTCCAGTGGTAGCCGTCGCGGTCGATCTCCGCCTCCAGACGGGTCGACAGCGCATTGACCACGGAGATACCGACGCCGTGCAGACCACCGGACACCGCGTAGGAATCCGAGTCGAACTTGCCGCCCGCGTGCAGCTGGGTCATGACGACCTCGATGGTGGGCACGCCTTGGGCGTGCATCGCGACCGGGATGCCGCGGCCGTCGTCGACCACTTCGACGCCGCCGTCGGCCAGCAGGGTGACCTCGACCTTCGTCGCGTACCCGGCCATCGCCTCGTCGACGGAGTTGTCGACGACCTCCCAGATCAGGTGGTGCAGACCGCGTTCACCGGTGGAGCCGATGTACATGCCCGGACGCTTGCGAACCGCCTCGAGCCCCTCGAGAACCGTGATGGAGGAGGCACCATAGTCCTGCTTCCCGGTTGCCTTGGTCGAACCCGATGCGGTGGAGTCTTTGGCAGCCACTGGTCGGTAGCTCTCCTTACTTGCTGATCCCGGCATACAGCGATCGACAGCACACGTGGGGCCCTGGTGGTGTCTGCTCGAAAATTAGGGTCCACGCGCGGACTGTGCGAAACGCGCCGAAGGTGTCGCCGCTAGTTACGTCACCATCCTACTGGTACACCCAACTTACAACGCACCTCCGACACCCCTGACGGCTCCGTGAATGCGAGAAAACGGATTCCGCCGAGTCGGGTCCGCCTTCCGCCGGTTTTCATCCAGCAGGCGTGGGCTGAGAGATGCGTTGGCCGCTGCGGACTTCTGGCCGCGCCACGATCAGCGAGCGGTGTCGATCCGATCCACGAAGGCGGCCGTGTGGCGTGCCAGCTCCGCCGGATGTGAGATCGGCGACCAATGCCGAGCCGGTATCTCGGCGCGGGTCAGGTTCGATACCCACCGACCGGCCTCAGCATTGACCACCGGCCGCACCGCCCGGTCGCCGGTTGCGACGATCAGCTGCACCGGCACCTCGATCGGGCGGGGCCGCGGGTGGCGCAAGTGCGTGCGGATGTTCGCGCGGTAGAGCTTCAGGTTGTTGATCATATCGGTTCGCAGCGTCGGCGCCGTCTCCACTAGCGCAGGATCCAGGCCATCGAAGACGCCGAGGAAGCGCGGCCAATGCTTGGACAACACCCGTAGCACCGGATTCGGCAGTCCGGGGATCTGGAAGGCGACGGTGTAGGCCGAGGCGATGGCTTGGGCGAGCGAGCCGCGTAGCCGTGCCGGGGTAACGGAGCCGCGCAGATAGACGCCGAGGAAATCCAGGTTCGGGCCGGACACCGAAGTGAACGACGCGATCACCGACGCGGCGTCCGGAGCGGCGACCAACTCCCACCCGACCACCGACCCCCAATCGTGGCCGAGGACGTGGACCCGTTCCCCGGGCGCAACCGCGTCGATCACCGCACGGACATCGGCCGCGAGTTCTTCGATCCGGTAGGACGCTACATCCGTGGGCACCGAGCTAGTGCCCGCACCGCGGTTGTCGAAGGCGATCACCCGATGACGGCCCGCGAGCAACGCGGCCACCCGGCTCCACAGCAGGTGGGTGTCGGGCCAGCCGTGGATCAGCAGGACCGGTATCCCTGCGGGATTACCGCATTCATACACCGCGAGTTCGACGTCGCCGCGGCGGACGGTGCGGGTTGCGGCCGCGGGAAACGGACCAACGGAGGTGGTGATCGTCATCGTAAGACCTTCCGCCCGGGCGAGTTCGATCCGACGCGACAGGTTCCGGGCACGACATCGGGCCGAGGCGTTCCACGTGAAACGCCTGTCGATGTAACCGTAACACCGGGTATCAGATACTGCCCAACTATCCGTACGTATCGCGGGGTCCTCGACCCCTGATATGACGTTCACCCTTACGCCAACTCGGTGCGGCAGGACCGGAGATCTTCACAGACGTCACCACGCCCTGGCCGACAGCGGCGTTGATCTTCGCCAGAATCTGGCTCTGCAGCATCCGCAATTGCGTGGCCCACGCGGTCGACTCTGCCGCGATACTCAGCACGCCGTCCTTCAGCGTGACCGGGGTGGCGTGCGCGGCGATGTCCTCGCCGACGACGCTTGCCCACCGGCCGAACACCATGCCCTCGGCCACTTTGCTCGACCAACCACGGTTCTTGGCGATCGAGCCGGCCAGCTTGAACAGCAGTTGGGGATCGCGATCGTCCGGGCGGGCGCCGGACCATCCGGTGCGGCTGCGGGCGCCGGTCCGCAGCCTGCGCTGCGGCGAGGAACGCCCCTGGCCGACAGACTTACCGCTCGCCCGCGCCGCGGCGCGGGCCTCCTCCAGCGCGCGCCGGGCCAGGTCGATTCCGCGTAGCTCGGGTTCGCGGCCTGCGGATTCGGCAGATCCGGGCCCTGTGGGCTGATCGCTCATCGGCCCTCTCCCATCGCGCGCATTCGGTTGTCCCCAGTTTCGATCACGTTGTCCCCAGGCTTTGCCGGATGTTGCCAGCTACGCGCAAACTCGCGAGGCGACAAGCAGATGGCCGGTCAATTGACCTGTTCGTCGCCCATTTCAGAGGATTTCCGAACGAGGTCACTTGATTGCCAAACTGTTGCTGAATCGAGTTTCGCCAGGTTGGGCGACGTCGACCGGCCGAGTTTTCCACAGGTGGTGGGGAGTCGGCCGCAGCTGTTGACGAAAACGCGCGGCACGCCCGACGACTGGTCACTGTAGTGGATCGCACCCATAGACGTGCAGGCGCGGATCGCGTCTGCACGCCCGGCACGGCATCCGGCTCCACGTCGTTCACCGCTCGCCGCCGGAACCCAGGCTGCCGCCGCAGGCCGTCTCTTCGGCGACGAGGCGCGAGATGCGCCCATCGGGGCTCCCCGTGGTCTCGACACGCAGCGGCACAGCGGCGAGTTCGGCGGGTACGTCCTCCGGTACGGCTGCCGTGATCAGCACCTGCTCCGCCCCCGCGGCGACGGCGGCGAGCGCGGCGCGGCGGCGGCGGTCGAGTTCGGCGAAGACGTCATCGAGCAGCAACATCGGTTCGGCGCCGGTGGCCCGCAATAGATCGAATGCCCCCAACCGCAAGGCCAGCGCGAACGACCACGACTCGCCATGGCTGGCGAACCCCTTCGCGGGCGAGACCCCGAGCATCAGCTCCAGCTCGTCGCGATGCGGGCCGACCAAGCACACACCGCGCTCGAGTTCCTTCGGACGCGCCGCGGCGAGCTCACGCAGCACGATCGCCTCGAGCGCCTCGGTGTCCTCCGGGCTCGGTGATCTCGCCGGATCCAGGAATTCCGGCGGCAGCGCCGCGCTGCGATAGGCGATCGAGGCAGGCCGCGACTCTGGAGCGATCGAGGAGTAGGACTGCGCGACGTACGGAGCCAAGTCGTGCACCAGGCACAGCCGTTGGGCGAGCAGTACCGAGGCGTGCGCGGCCAAGTGCCCGTCCCATACGTCCAGGGTGCTCAAGTCCGCCTTCGACCTGGCCTGGCGCCCAGCGGTTTTCAGTAACGCCGACCGCTGGCGCAGTACCCGGTCGTAATCGCTGCGCACCGCGGCCAGTCTGGGCAGGCGCGCTGTGCACAACTCGTCCATGAAGCGGCGACGCTCGCCGGGATCGCCACGCACCAGTGTGAGATCCTCCGGCGCGAACAGCACCGTCTGCAGGATGCCGAGGATTTCCCGGGTCCGTCGGACCGGTGAACGGTTGATCTGCGCACGGTTGGCGCTGCCCTGGTTCAGCTCGACATCGATGCGCAATTCGCGGCCCGCGTTGACTACGGTGGCACCGATCCGGGCACGCTCGGTGCCGGTCCGGATCAATGGCGCCTCCGTGGCGACGCGGTGCGATCCGAGCGTTGCCAGGTAGCCGATTGCCTCGAGCAGGTTGGTTTTGCCGTTGCCGTTCGATCCCAAGAAAACCGTCCGGCCTGGGGATAATTCGAGATCCACGTGTTCCCAGGAGCGGAAGTCACGCAGTGACAGGGCCCGGATGAACATCCGCTATCGCGCTCCTGCCTGGGCAGAAGCAGTCATTCCTGCCGGTCGGTCCGGCATGGACACAGCCGCCGATCCCCATGTCCCAGGCCACAGCCCTGTGGAACACCTGTGGATAGAGTGCGCGGACGCCCGCGGCGCGACCGAGTTATCCGACGTCGCTGGTGGTTGTCCAGCGATATGGCCGCTCAGCTGCACCGGATCACGCGGCGCGGATCCGCACGGTACCCGATCATGCACCGGCCATCAGCCCGGGAGCCGGACCGGCATGAGCAAGTAGATGTACGGGCTGGACAGCGCCGCGAACGTTCCGGAGTCGAGCACCTCGGGCTCTTCCTCGGAAGCGGGCAGCAGCACGGCGGGCCTGCTCGGCGTGGTGAAGCCGAAGGTGACCCGGTCGGCATGCAGCGCGGACAAGCCGTCGATGAGGTAGCCGGGGTTGAACGCGATGGTAAGCGCCTCGCCGCGGAAGTCCGCCTCCAACCATTCCTCGGCGCGTCCGGCGTCGTCGCCGCCCGCCGACAGCAGCAGACCGTCAGAGGTGAACTCCAACCGCACCTGGGCACCACGCTCGGCGACCAGTGCGACGCGCTTGATGGCATCGGTCAGCGCGGCGACCGCCAAAGTGGCGATCGAGGTGTGTTCCTTGGGGAGCAATTGGCGGAACTTGGGGAATTCCGCGTCGAGCAGGCGTGTGGTGGTGCGGCGGCCGGCGTTGACGATGCCGAGCAGGCCGTCCGATCCCGCACCGGAGCCCAGCGACAACTGGACCGGGGCGTCGGACGGCCCGAGCGTCTTGGCGGCCTCCGAGAGCGTCCTGGCCGGGATGAGCACCGACGTCTCGATGTCGGGGCGCGCGGGCTGCCATTCGATGTGCCGGACGGCCAGGCGGAACCGGTCGGTCGCCGCGAGGACGACCTGCGAGCCTTCGATCTCCACCCGGATTCCGGTGAGCATGGGCAGGGTGTCGTCGCGCCCGGCGGCGACGGCGACCTGTCCGACGGCCTCGGCGAAGACCTCGACACTCAATTCACCGCTCTGTTGCGGTACTTCGGGCAGCTGGGGATAGTCCTCCACGGGCATGGTGGGCAGGGAGAACTTCGCGCTGCCACAGGTGATCAGCACCCGGGTGCCGTCCACCGAGACATCGACCGGCTTGTTGGACAACGCCTTGGTGATGTCGGCCAGCAGCCGGCCGGAGACGAGCACCTGGCCCGGACCCGCGACCTCCGCCGCGACGCGCACCTGCGCGGACACTTCGTAGTCGAAGCCGGAGACGGTCAGCCCGTCCTCGTCGGCGACCAGCAGCACACCACCGAGCACCGGAACGGGGGGCCGGGACGGAAGACTGCGCGCCACCCAGGCGACGGAGTCGGCGAAATCCTCGCGGGCGACCCGAAACTTCATGCTTGCAAGCTCCATCGCCCGATCTGTCCTCTCCCGGTTCCGTGATCTGTTGTCGGCTCGTCAGTGTCGGTGCTCGAAAGGGTCCTGCCGAATCGGCCGTCTTCGCAGTCTGGCACAGGCGACCGACATCAAACCGTACCCGCGTGGAAGACGAGCACCTAGCCCGACCCTCCGGCGGTACGCGCAGTGGGTGCCGTGTGGGCTGCCGAGTGGGTCGAGCAGGCGCGCGCGTCGCGCGTGCGGCCGGGTTCGTCGGTCGTTCATTCGCCGGGATCGTGACGCGGTGCCGACCGTGCGCATGGACCTCGGCCGGCTCTGTTCTCCGTGCGGGAAACGGTGTGGCACCGAAACCTCGCCGCTCGACCGACTTTCCACACACCCTGTTTTGAAGAGAGATCTCTAATGAGAAGAACCGAAGTAGTAGTAGGGGCTGTGGATTCTGTGGACTGCGGCCGAATCCACTGGTCAGCGGGCGTGGTGCCGTGGGGATGACCGCGGGGTGTCTCGAGGATGAACACCAGGCGTCTGTGGAGGTTCACCAGTTGTCCCCATTCATCCTCGAGCGCTCCTCGAGTTGTTCCACCGGATTTACCCGGTTGTTCACACCTGTGCACGAAATCGTGGACAGCTCGAGGAATCCTCGAGGACTCCACACGGACTCCTCGAGGATTCCACAAGGCTTGATCCGGACACCGTGCTGGTCAGGGGCTGTGTGCAAGCACCCCTGGGGAAACTGTTGAATTCGGCCTGTGAGCGGACAACTGGGGACGCTCCCCCTCACCTGTGTGTGAATCGGTGGACAAACCAGGGGATTCCTCGAGGACTCCACAAGGATTCCTCGAGGAATCCACAACCCACAAAAAAGCACCGCCCCAGGTCAGGGGCGGTGCTCAGCTGTGTATAGATCTCAGCGCGAGCGCTGTTTGATCCGGGCTGTGAGTTCTTGGACCTGGTCGTAGACGCGGCGCCGCTCGGTCATCTCCTTGCGCACCTTCTTCTCCGCATACATCACCGTGGTGTGGTCGCGACCGAACGCCTGACCGATCTTCGGCAGCGACAGATCGGTCAGCTCGCGGCACAGGTACATGGCGATCTGCCTGGCCTGGGCCAGCGGCCGAGCCTTGCCAGGGCCGGTGAGTTCTTCCAGGGTGGTGTTGAAGTACTCCGCGGTGACGGCCATGATGGTCGCCGCGTTGATCTCCAGCGCCGCGGTATCCGGCATGAGATCGCGCAGCACCACCTCGGCCAGTGGCAAATCCAGCGGCTGACCGTTCAACGAGGCGAACGCGGTCACCCGGATGAGCGCCCCTTCCAGCTCACGGATGTTGCGCTCGACCCGGCTGGCGATCAGCTCCAGCACGTCGTGCGGCACATCGAGCCGGTCCATCCGCGCCTTCTTGCGCAGGATCGCGATCCGCGTCTCCAGTTCCGGCGGTTGCACGTCGGTAATCAATCCCCACTCGAACCGTGTCCGCAGCCGCTCCTCCAGGGTGGCCAGTTGCTTCGGTGGACGATCCGAGGAGACGACGATCTGCTTGTTCGCGTTGTGCAGGGTGTTGAAGGTGTGGAAGAACTCCTCCTGGATACCTTCCTTGCCCTCGATGAACTGGATGTCGTCGACCAGCAGGATGTCGGTCTCGCGGTAGCGACGCTTGAACGCGACCTTCCGGTCGTCGCGCAGGCTGTTGATGAAGTCGTTGGTGAATTCCTCGGTCGAGACGTACTTGACCCGCATGCCGGGAAAGAGACGCTGCGCGTAGTGGCCCGCCGCGTGCAGCAGGTGCGTCTTGCCCAATCCCGAAGCGCCCCAGACGAATAGCGGGTTGTACGCGCGCGCGGGGGCTTCGGCGATGGCCACGGCCGCAGCGTGCGCGAAACGGTTGGACGCGCCGATGACGAAGGTTTCGAACGTGTACTTCGCGTTCAGGCTGGCCGAGGAGGTCGACGGCGCGGACGACTCCTGCGACTTGGTGAAGTAGGTCGGCCAGGAGTTGCGGACATTCACCACGGGCTCGTCGTCATGGTCACCGCGCGGGCTGTCACCGACCGGCTCGCGCACCGGATCGTGTGCCAGTCCCGTATCGGTCTCGGCGGCTTCGCGCACCGGGGCACGGATCGGGCCGCGTAGCGGGCCCGGTCCCGGTTCGGGGTTGAACAGCGACTCCTGGCCCGGCGGGATGGCCGAGTCGCGGCGCGGTGGAAGTCCGGTTTCGCGTCGCGTCGCGGGGTCCGGCGCGGAGACCCCGGGCAGTTCGGCCATGGTCGAGTACTCGCCGCGCGCAGGGTAGTCCGGGTGAACGTACTCCGGCTGGCGGTACTCCTCCCCGGGCACGAAGTCCTGGCCGTATTCGGGTCGGGAGAAGTCGGAGCCATCGTCGTAAGGCGACGCAGGCGTGTAGTCGGCGGGTTGTGCGTAGCGGGGCGCCGGGTATGCGTCGCGGCCCGGGAAGTCGGAACCCGGATATGTCGCTGGACCACGCCCGACGTCCCGGGTTCGTTCGGGCCTGCTCGTCATCCTGGCATGCCGGGGTTGGTTGCTCTGCCGGTCGACCGTCGGGCTGGTCGGTGCGGCGATGCGGACGCCGAGTCCTTCCACTTGGGGACCGAGTCGACGGGCGAGCGAGCGGAGGATCGGTTCGCGCAGATCGCGTTCGATGGCCTCCTGGGCCAGCGACGAGGGCACCGAGAGCAGGGCGAACCCCTGTGCAACCGTCAGTGGCTTGACCAGCTTCAGCCAGGCCTGCTGCGCTCGGGTTACCGGAGGGATGGCGCCGTCCGGTGAGCCAGTGGTGAGCTCGGTAACAACCTCGGGCCACACCGTGGCCAACACGTTCTGCTCGTCGTCCATGCAGTTTCCTCCCCGGAAGTAGGTCGATAGGAGCAGACGGCCGGGGCACGCGGGGAGGGCTGAGGTGCGACCGTGCTGGGGTCGGTCCCGTGATCCTGCGTACGTCCGTAACCGGTTCGGACGCTGTCCGGGTCCCCCATCCGGGCAGCGGCGTGGCACCGTCGGCCCTACGAATATGCCACTCCAGGGGTCTTTCCACACAATTATCCACAGATGTGGAGAACCCTGGGGAACTGAGGAACGCGCGCACGCGCGGAAATGGCGGCGCCGCGACCTGCGGTTCTACAGCAATCGCCTGGCTACGTACCCTAGTGGCCGAGGTGCGCGGTGGCTAGGGGTGTGGACGAGGTCACGGTCATTGCCAGGGCGTCTGACTAGTCGCGACCGGTTCTGCCTGGTCGCGGGCTCCGGCCCACAGGGGTGGGGCGAGTTTGACCCGTCCGGGACCGATCAGTACCCTCGTACAGTCACCCCTTGGTGCGGTGGCGGTCTTGTGCTGACCGCGTTTAGGTCGTGATCGACCGACTGTGCGCCAGGACCGACGCGCGCCGATGATGACCAGACCTGCGATTCATTCGCGCACTACACGTATCACCGACAAGCTTCGGGCGCTACCTGGCGCCCGCCTACTCGAGGAGTGTTGACCGTGGCCAAGGGCAAGCGGACGTTCCAGCCGAACAACCGTCGTCGGGCGCGGGTGCACGGCTTCCGTCTCCGGATGCGCACCCGTGCGGGTCGCGCCATCGTCTCGGCGCGTCGCCGCAAGGGCCGCGCTTCCCTTACTGCCTGACCCTCGCTCTCGGACGCTCGGGTGTTGCCTGAGCCGTATCGGTTGCATCATCGTGCCGACTTCTCCCGGACGGTGCGCCGCGGCCAGCGAATCGGGAGGCGTGATCTGGTCGTGCACGCGCTCCTAGGCGAGTATGACGGAGTCGTGGGCGTGAATGAACGACACGATCAGATCCCGGACGACAAGCTGGTTCGCGTGGGTGGACCGCGCTTCGGGTTGATTGTCAGCAAGGCGGTGGGCAACGCGGTGATTCGACATCGCGTGGCTCGCCGCCTGCGTCATATGTGCGCCCGGGTGCTCGTCGAGGTGCCACCGGGAACCGACGTTGTGATCCGGGCACTTCCGGGTGCCGCCACAGCGTCCTCGGAAGACCTGCTCCGCCAGCTGCGCGGTGCCCTGCGCAAGCTGGGCGCCGACGCCGCGGCAGGAGCGCGGAAGGGCGGTTCGACATGAGCATGCCCGCGACGATCACCAAACTGCCCGCGAAAGCGCTGATCTTTCTGATCGAGCTGTATCGGACCTATGTCTCCCCCACCCGCATGCCGGTGTGCCGATTCACCCCGACATGTAGCGAGTACGCGGTTACCGCGCTGCGCACCCGTGGCCTGTTCATCGGGCTCGTACTGACGGTCGTGCGCTTGGCCAAATGCGCACCCTGGCACCCTGGTGGGTGGGACCCCGTCCCGGAGCGGAAGCGGAGCACCCTTCGCGCCGAGACCGTGGACGAGGCAGCTGCCGACGCGGCGTCGCAGGAACCGAGCCTGCCTGCCGAGCCGCGGTCGCAGCCGAACGCTTGTAAAGGATCACCGCACGCGGTGATCGGCGACACGAACGACGGGAGTGCATAGAACCGTGCTCGACTTCATCTATTACCCGGTGTCCTGGATCCTCTGGTTCTGGCATCGGGTCTTTGGGTTCGCGTTCGGCGCGGACAACGGTCTCACCTGGGCACTGGCCGTGGTGTTCCTGGTGTTCACCTTGCGCCTGGTGCTCTACAAGCCGTTCGTCAAGCAGGTGCGCACCACCAAGCAGATGCAGGAGCTGCAGCCCCAGATCAAGGAGCTGCAGAAGAAGTACAAGAACGACCGCCAGAAGATGGCGCTCGAGATGCAGAAGCTGCAGAAGGACAACGGCTTCAACCCGCTGATGGGCTGCCTGCCGGTCCTCGCTCAGGTGCCGGTCTTCCTCGGGTTGTTCCACGTGCTGCGGTCGTTCAACCGGACCGGGCACGGCTTCGGCCAGCTCGGCCTGACGCCCGAGCAGAACGCGAACACCGCGAACTACGTCTTCAGCGCCGCCGACGTCCAGTCGTTCCTGAGCGCTCGCATCTTTGGTGCGCCGATCTCGGCGTTCATCACCACGCCCGTCAGTGAGTTGCAGGCGTTCGCCGACTACGGCGGCGTGCCGAGCCGCTTGAGCATCGCGCTCGTCGCGATCCCCTTGATGGTCATCGCCGGTCTCGCGACTCACTTCAACGCGCGCGCCTCGGTCGCGCGACAGACGCCGGAAGCCGCGGCCAACCCCCAAGCGGCGATGATGAACAAGCTCGCGCTGTGGGTGTTCCCGCTCGGCGTGCTCGTCGGTGGTCCGTTCCTGCCGATCGCCATCCTGCTGTACTGGGTTTCCAACAACATTTGGACCTACGGGCAGCAGCACCTCGTCTTCGGCCGGATGGCGAAGGAAGAGGAAGCCAAGAAGCAGGCCAAGCTGGAACAGCGCGCGCAGAACGCGCCGAAGCCGGGCGCCAAACCGGTCAACGTGAAGAAGAAGCCGGTGCCATCCGCTGAGGCCGACGCCGGGACGGACGAGGCCGGTGCGGCCCCGTCGACGAACGGCACCGCCAAACCGGCGAAGCAGGCTGCGAGCCAACGCCGGGCGGGCGGCCAGAAGCGGTCGACGAACCGGGGCAGGGCGAACCAGAAGCGTAGGCGCTGACCCCGCAATCGATGGGCCGATTGGCCCATCTCTATCGCTGAGCAACCCCTTGATCGCGAATACCGCCCGGCGGCGATTGCCCGGCGCGCGCGATGAGCAGATGAAGGAAATCAAATGACTGTTGAGACCGACGGAGGGGACGCCACAGTGGCGACGACGATGGTGAACGCCGGGTCCGATGCCGGCGACGTCGAGAACGATGCCGAGGAAGCTCTCATCGAGGAAGGCGAGATCGCCGGCGACTATCTCGAGCAGTTGCTCGACGTCCTCGACTTCGACGGTGACATCGATCTCGACGTGGAAGGCGACCGCGCCGTCGTGAGCATCGATGGCGGCCGCGACCTGACGAAGCTCGTTGGACGCAACGGTGAAGTGCTCGACGCCTTGCAGGAATTGACTCGCCTGGCTGTTCAGCAGGCAACCGGTGTGCGGAGCCGGCTGATGCTGGACGTGGCAGGGTGGCGGGCCAAGCGGAGGTCGGAGCTGAGCGAACTCGGTACGGCTGCCGCGCAGCGGGTGCTGGAGTCGGGTGCGCCGGAATCGCTGGCACCCATGACCCCGTTCGAGCGCAAGATCGTGCATGACGCCGTGGCCGCGGTCGAGGGTGTCAGCAGCGAAAGCGAAGGTGTCGAACCGAACCGCCATGTGGTGGTCGTTCCCGCCTGAGTGCCGAGCCAAGGCTGCGGCAGCCGCATAAGGCGCAGAAGGCGAGACGGCCGCGTGTTCCGCGGCTGGATGGGTAGTGGTTGGATAGGGCCTCTGGTCTTCGGACCGGGGGCCTTATTTGTGTCCGGCGCCCGGCTGCTCGCTCGTTGATCGACTCGAGTTCGGAAGGATGTTTCACGTGGAACGAGATCTCGGTGGAACCACCGCGGTGCCCGCGGAGGAGCTGGAACCACCTGCGTCGGCGGCGACCGTCTTCGGCGACCGACTGGATTTCGCGCAGCGATACTGCGCGGCGCTCGCGACCGCGGGCGTGGAACGCGGGCTGATCGGTCCGCGCGAGGTGCCCCGGCTCTGGGATCGCCACATCCTGAACTGTGCCGTTCTCGGCGAGTTGATCGCGGAGGGCGCGTCCGTGGTCGATATCGGCAGCGGTGCCGGACTGCCCGGGATTCCGCTTGCGATCGCGCGGCCGGACCTCCGGATCACGTTGGTCGAACCGCTGCTGCGGCGCACCATCTTCCTGAGCGAGTTCATCGAATCGGTGGGATTGGACGTGACCGTGGTCCGCGGCCGTGCGGAACAGTCGGGCGTGATGAAGGAAGCCGGCGGCGCGGACGTCGTCACGTCCCGCGCGGTGGCTCCGCTCGGCAAGTTGGCCCAGTGGTCGCTTCCCCTCCTCCGTGACCACGGGCACATGCTCGCGCTGAAGGGAGCTAGCGCGGCGGAGGAACTCGAACGCGACGGCGACGCCTTGGTGCGGGCCGGCGCCGGTAATGCTGTCGTGCTGGCGTGCGGTGTCGGATTGGTGTCCACGCCGACGATGGTGATCAGTGCTGAACGACTCCCCCGTGCCGAGCGGACGTCCCGGCGTCGGACCGAACGGGCGGGTGCTAAGGAGGCTAGCAGCGGGGCGATGGAGCGCGGCCGAACCAAGCGTGCGGCGCGGAAAGCCGAGTAAGGGACCAAAAGCCCCGCGATCCAGCGCGCTCGATCGCGGGTTTGAGCATTTGAATCCTTGGGGGCGGGGTTGTTTCGTCACTCTGACGGAACTGAGCTGATTGATGTCGATCAGCCGCTGTTCTCGGTGAGTGGGCGGAGCTCGTACCAGAGTCCGCCGCCCAGTTGATCAGTCTCACTCGAGCCCGCATTTCGTGATCTCGTTCTCCACACTGTGGCGGCGGTTCATGAAGTTCAAGAGTCGTCCCGGCATGTGCCAAGAGTGCCCTGGCGATGTTTCACGTGAATCGAAGCGGATTCGCGGCGGTGATGGCGACGACCAATCTCGAGACAGGGGGCGATATCCAGAGTTCAGACAGCTGGCGAAGTCGAGTTGGGTCCGACCGGGTGCCGATCACCCATCACCATGCGGCGACACGCAGCCCGGGGCGGTCGAGGGCTGGCCCATTTGCCATTGGCCGCAGGGGAGCTCGACGGAGCTGATCCAGTCCGCAAGGGCGATCCCGCTTCTTGGATCCCATGTCCGGGGATTTGGCTGCTGCCTTGGCGATTGGTGCGGGTAGGAGTTGGCGTGCTGGTTGGGCGCATTCACCGCGACCACGTGTCACCGTCTGACCGTGAGTTCAGTTCGATCGGATCGGCGCTTCGTCGATGAGCTCGAATCCGCCCGCCTAACGTGGCGCAGTTGAATCGAGCGGACACAGTTGCCGCGCCAACTCCCGCGACCACGTATTCGTTTGGCGCAGGCTCCGCATGGTTCACGTGAAACATGACTTCGGAGCGGAACCCACCACCCCCGGACCGGCCGATCTGGGCTGGCATTGGTCACGCGCGCTGAACTAACGCGGGCTCTTGACGATCGCAGCACTCGCTAGCTACCCCGAACACGATTCGCAGGGCGATGTTTCATGTGAAACAGCGGGCGTGGCGGCGGGAAACCGTGCGGATTTGCGTGTCGCTTTGCGCCTCGCCGCGATTCAGCTTTCTTATCGCGCTGAGTGCTGGCAAGCTAGTGTGCGTCGGGCGTGAGCGTAGGTGCCACGGAGGATCTGGTTGTCACAGCGGCAAGAGCTCCGCTCGGTCGATCGGGCGCCGCGAACCGGTTGTGCATCGTGTTCGATCCGACAAAAGGCTGTTGCAACACGACGTCGACCTGTCCCCGTCGCGCGCACGTGTTCTGAAGTTTCTCGGGTTAGGAGCTGTCTATGTCGAGCGGTCCGGCGAATGTTTCACGGGAAACGACGTCGCGCGTGCCGGGGATGCTGGACTCCAGCAATTTCGACGCGGAGGCATTCGGAAGCACACCGTTCGGGCACATCTCGCCGAGCGAGACCCCGATAGCCGCCGAAGCCCAACGCGCAAGTCAGGTCCTCCATCCAGGAAAGGCGACTGTGCCGAAACCGCATGAGCAACGCATCATCACGATCGCCAATCAGAAAGGTGGCGTCGGGAAGACGACTACCGCAGTGAATTTGGCGGCCGCCCTGGCGCATCAGGGGATGACCGTTCTCGTGATCGATCTGGATCCGCAGGGCAATGCCAGTACCGCCCTGGGGATCGAGCATCATTCGGGCGTCCCGTCCAGCTACGAGTTGCTCATCGGTGAGGTGTCGGTCAAGGATGCTATCCAAACGAGCCCGCACAGTGAGCGTCTGCTCTGCATCCCGGCGACCATAGACCTGGCCGGTGCTGAGATCGAACTCGTCTCGATGGTGGCCAGGGAAGGTCGACTGAAAGCCGCCATCCAGGAGGCGAATATCGCCGGATACGACATCGATTACGTGATGATCGACTGCCCGCCCTCGCTGGGGCTCCTGACGGTCAACGCGATGGTCGCTGCGAAGGAGGTGCTGATCCCCATCCAGTGCGAGTACTACGCGCTGGAAGGTGTCGGGCAGCTGCTCCGCAATATCGGGTTGGTGCAGGCGCATCTGAATCCGGAACTCCATGTCTCGACCGTGATCCTCACGATGTACGACGGCCGCACGAAGCTGGCCGACCAGGTCGCGGAGGAAGTCCGTGGACACTTCGGCGATGTCGTACTGCGCTCGGTGATTCCGCGCAGCGTGAAGGTGTCGGAGGCACCGGGCTATGGCATGACGGTGCTCGATTATGATCCAGGCTCCCGGGGTGCGATGAGCTACCTGGATGCCGGACGCGAGATGGCAGCCCGCGCGATGGTGCCGCGCGCTGCCGCGACGAAGTCGGCTGAGTGACTCGGCCGGCCGAGTCGATGCTCGGCGAAGTCCGGTTGGTAGCGGAACGAGGAAGGGATCAGTAGACCGATGAGTCAGGCGAAGAAGGGTGGACTCGGGCGCGGCCTTGCCGCGCTGATCCCGACGGCACCGGCGGCGACGCCGGGGCATAGCGGCTCCGCTGCGAGCGTCATCGGTCTCGATCCGATCGGGCCGCAGCCCACCGCGACCTACCTGCACCGGGTGCCCGACCCCGCCGACGACAATGCCGAGCTCGAGGTCGGTGGCGCGATCTACCGTGAGATCCCGCCGGATCAGATCGAGCCCAACCCGAAGCAGCCCCGCACCGCCTTCGAAGAAGAGGCGCTGGCCGAGCTGGTGCATTCGATCCGCGAGTTCGGACTGATGCAACCGATCGTGGTGCGCCGGCTGGAACCAGGCGTCGACCGCTATCAGCTCGTCATGGGCGAGCGGCGCTGGCGGGCATGCCAGGAGGCCGGACTGCCCGCGATCCCCGCAATCGTCCGCGAGACCGCGGACGAGGCGATGCTGCGTGACGCCCTCCTGGAGAACATCCACCGGGTACAGCTGAATCCGCTCGAAGAGGCGGCGGCCTATCAGCAGCTGCTGGAGGAATTCGACGTCACCCATGAGGAATTGGCCGCCCGAATCGGTCGCTCCCGCCCCGTCGTGACGAATATGATCCGTCTACTGAAGTTGCCGATCCCGGTGCAGCGCCGGGTCGCGGCGGGCGTACTGTCCGCCGGGCACGCGCGAGCACTGCTCGGTCTCGAAGCGGGTGCGGACGCCCAAGAGGTGCTCGCCGCCCGTATCGTCGCCGAGGGACTCTCGGTCCGGGCTACCGAGGAAGCCGTCACGCTGGCGAACCGAGATCCGGGCGCCGCGGCGCCCTCCCCTGTTGCCCGGCGGAAGCCGATCCACATGCCGGGTCTGCAGGACGTGGCCGATCGGCTGTCCGGCTCGTTCGACACCCGGGTCACCGTGAGTTTGGGCAAGCGCAAAGGCAAGATCGTCGTCGAGTTCGGGTCGGTCGAAGACCTCGAGCGGATCGTCGCCCTGATGGAGCAGAACACACCTGATGACAAGGCGATCTCTTCTCAGTGACAGAAGTGACGAAATTTAACTTGTGATTTCCATAGGTGCGGGTCTCGGGCCGAAACGTCACTGTGACGGCATGGCTCCGCGCGGCCTCGGAGCGTGTGTTGCTCCAGGGGCAGAGCAGCACAAGTTCTTCTGACCAACAGCACAGCGACATGGAATGAGGCGGGTTCCCTTTGATCGCTTATTCTTGCTGGCGAGCAAATATTGATGCGGCATGAGCGAGCGCAGCGAGCGAGCAATGGATACAGCCGAGCACTCGCTCATGCCGGAGCCGAGCGTCAGCGAGGCGCAGGCGTGAGCGAGTGCAGCGAGCGAGCCATGTCACAGCGCGCAACGCGCACGCCGGAGGCGAGCGCTAGCGAGGCGGAGGCGTGAGCGTGGATGAATCGGACAGCTGGAGGCTGAGCAGAGCGGTGTCGACCAGCGTCACAGCACTTACCCTCGGCGGACTGGAAAAGCTTCCCGCGCATGCGCGGCGCTGCGTTTTCTGGGAGATCGATCCCGCAGTGGCCGAGGACTCTCGCAATTTCAGCGATCCGGTCTTCGAGAAGGAAGCGTGGCTGTCCACGGTCATGCTCGAGTGGGGTTCGTGCGGACAGGTAGCGAACGTCGACGGCAACGTCGCC
Source organism: Nocardia sp. NPDC051787 (assembly GCF_040681325.1). NCBI lineage: Bacteria > Bacillati > Actinomycetota > Actinomycetes > Mycobacteriales > Nocardiaceae > Nocardia > Nocardia sp. NPDC051787. The sequence goes on along the minus strand of NZ_JBFAYO010000003.1, from coordinate 116,389 downwards.
GGCTGCGCCCTGTACGCCCCGCCGAGTGCGGTGCCGCGGGCCAGCCTCTTCCCCACTTCTCCGGTAAGCCCGGACGCGGTCCTGCTGACCACGCTGCGGGCCGAATTTCCCTATCAGGACGCCGACATTGCCCATCAATTGATCCAGGCGGTGGTGGCGGATCTGGTGCGCCGCGGCGTGCGCGCGCTGGAGGCGTTCGGCATTCGCACCGATCCGTCCACGCAGGCACTGTCGGAGCGCTTCGGCTCGATGACGCTGATGGAACGGATCATCACACCGATCAATGGTGCGAGCGCGGCCGGTGCGGCCACCGAATGCTCGCCGGAGACCTGCATGATCGAAGCCGACTTTCTAGAGGACGTCGGTTTCGAGGTCGTAGCGCCGCACCATCGGTTCCCCCGGTTGCGGTTGGAGCTGGACTCCGATCACGGCTGGAAGGAAGACGTCGAACGGGCGCTGGACCAGCTGCTTGCGGCGGCTTCGATGACCGTACCAACCCGCATCGGGGCGCGCTGAGCCGGAATATCGACGCGCCCCTTGTCGATTCGACTTCGGTTCTAGAAGTCGTCGCAACACCCCGTCCAGGGGATGCGATGGAGTTCGAGGTTCAGAAGGTCCGAATACCGCAGGGGCCCAAGAAGTTAAGCCGCGATCGAGCCGCATACTTCGAGCTCGTGCGGCAGGGATACAGCAGCCGGGAAGCGTGCCGGATCGTCGGGATCAACTACCGGACCGGCAAGCGATGGCGCAATGGCTGGCACTCGCCACCCAACAACAGAAAGCCGGTGCCTCCCGTCAGGCGGGAGGCACCGGCACCTTCTGACCAGCTTGCCGCTACCTGACCGAAGACGAGCGCATCTACATCGCCGATCGGTTACGTGACAAGGCCGAAATCCGGGTTATCGCTCGTGAGCTGGGTCGTGCGGCATCCACGAGCAGCCGCGAGGTCCGTCGCAACCGTCATCCCCGGTACGGCGGTTACCGCCCGCATGCCGCTGCGGCCCGCGCCGATGCCTGCCGACCGCGCCCGAAACCCCCCGCAAATCGCTGGCAATCCGCGACTGCACCGTCTCGTGCAGGATCATCTGAGACTCGCTTCGTGATGCTCGTGCATCTGCCCGCCGACCGGGGCGCGGCCACCGTCCGCGATGCCCTCATCGACACCATGCCGCAGATGCCCGACCAGCTCAAACGCTCACTGATCTGGGACCAAGGCGGAGAAATGGCGTTGCACCACCAGTTCACCCTGGCCACCGACATCTCCGTCTACTTCTGCGATCCGCACTCGCCCTGGCAGCGCGGCTCCAACGAGAATACGAATGGCCTCCTGAAGATGGACGCTTACTTACGGTGTCCAACTTCAGGGGACCACTCCACTCCCCCCCCCTGCGCCAGTATTTCCCCAAAGGCACTGATCGGTCGGTCCACAGCCGCAAACATCTCGACGCCGTCGCAGCGGAACTCAACCAACGTCCACGCAAAACGCTCGGCTGGGATACCCCAGCCGAGCGTCTGGCTATGCTCTTGTCCACTACCAACTAGCAGCGGTGTTGCGACGATCCCTGGAATCCGTCCGAAAGGACAGGGGCGCTTCCCGTTTCAGGGCGAAGAGACCTACATCCGGTCCGCCGCAGCCAGCTCTTCGGCCAGCAATTCCGCGAAAGTGTACGTGCCGGTGGGCTGATCGTCCTGGCCGAGCAGGTACAGCCGCTTCACCGAGATCAGGATCGCTTCGGCGATCACATCCCGCATGCGCGGATTGGTGAGCACTGAGGCGTCGTATTCGTTTGTCACATAGCCGATGTCGACCTGCACGGTCGGCATCTTGGTGAGACGCAAGAGATCCCAGGTTCGCGCATGGGTTCGGCAGTCCTGCAATGAGGTTCGCGCGACGACTTCCCGCTGGATGAAACCGGCCAGCACCTGGCCGATCATCGACACCGAGCCGTGCGAGTTGCCAAAGTAGAATCCCGCGACGCCGTTCGCGAGCGGACTCGGGTTGGTGGCGCAGCGCAATGAGATCATCAGATCGGCGTCGAAGGCGTTCGAGGTATCGGCGCGCTGGGCGTCGGTCGGGTTGGCCCCCCACGGACGCGACAGGAAGGTCTCCATGCCGGTGGCGGCCATCCGGCCCTCTAGGCGACTCGCCAAGTCCCAGAGAATCTCCGACTCGTAGACGTCGCCGTACTCGGTGGGCACCGCGCAGCCCTTGTCCGGACCGCCGAGACCCGGGTCGATGACGATGCGTTTGCCGGTCAGCTGTGGGCCCGCCCGGTGCACCACTTCTTCCTCGGCGATGCGATGCGGATTGCCTCCGGTCACCCTGGCGCCGAGCAGGTCCAGCGAGCGAAGCGTGTCGGGACCGCAGATGCCGTCCGCCGACAACCCGATCTCACGCTGGAAGGCCGTCAGCGCGTCATGGGTGTGCGGCCCGAAATAGCCGTCGACGCGGTGCACGTAGAAACCGAGGTCCTGCAGCCTGCGCTGGAGGGTGGCCACGTCGTCGCCGTACAGCGGTGCGGAGAGCTGATAGATCAACGTGCGCGCGCCGAGCCGGTACGACGCCTCCTTCAACGCCCGATAGGTCGCCGGTCCCACCACGCCATCGACGAGTAACCCGCGGTGCTGCTGGAACGCCCGGACCGCGGAGTCGAGGTGATGGTCGAAGGAGACGTCGGTGTCTTTCCAGTACTCGCGTGCGTCCGCGTGATCGGTACCGACGTGCGCATGTAGGAACCCGAGACTTGCCAGGGTGCCCCGAACCTCTGCTACGGCTGGACCGGAATCGCCGTGACGAAGTCGGTGCATGCGTGAGAGCCCTTTCCTTCCGTCAACCCGCGGGTACCCACTCATGCGATGGGATACACCTTCGCACGACCGGAGCGTCGGTCGATTGTCTCAGACCCGGACCGGGTTGCGACAATTCCCCGGGTCCAGGCATCCTACGGCGCGTTATCGTTTCGCGTCGTCAGATGACGCCGTCGAGTTCCCGCAAAAGAGCCGCTTTGCCCTTCGCTCCGACGATCTGCTTGACCGGCTTACCGCCGCGGAACAGCATCATAGTGGGCAGCGAGAGGATCTGATAATCGCGGGCGGTGCTCGGGTTGGCGTCCACGTCCAGCTTCGCGATGGTCAACTTGTCCGCGTGCGAGCCCGCGATCTCCTCCAGGACGGGGGCGACCATTTTGCACGGCCCGCACCAGTCCGCCCAGAAATCGACGAGGACGGGCTTCTCACTGAGCAGCACGTCGTCGGCGAAGGACGCATCGGTGACGGTGACCGTCTTGGCGGACTCGGACATGAATTTCTCCTTGGAATACGGCGAGACGGAAGATCAGTTGGCAGGGACGATGACCGACTCGCCCGCGTGGTCGAGGGTGTTCGAGGTGATATCGCCCTGCTCGGCCAGCCAGCGTTCGGCGTCGATGGCCGCTCGGCAGCCGGTGCCGGCCGCGGTGATCGCCTGACGGTAGGTGTGATCGACGAGATCGCCCGAAGCGAAGACGCCCGAGATATCGGTGGCGGTCGTCGGGTGCTGCACCAGCACGTATCCCTCGTCGTCCAGCGCGATCTGGCCCTTGACCAGCTCGCTGCGCGGGTCGTGGCCGATCGCGACGAACAGGCCGGTAGCGGGCAGTTCGGAGGTCTCGCCGGTGCGGGTGTCGCGCAGCGTCAGGTGGGTGACGCTGTTCTCACCGTGCACCTCGATCACCTCGGCGTTGAGCACGAACTTGATCTTCTCGTTCGCCTTCGCACGCTCCAGCATGATGCGGGAGGCGCGGAACTCCTCGCGCCGGTGCACGATGGTGACGCTGGAGGCGAACTTGGTCAGGAAGGTGGCCTCCTCCATCGCGGAGTCGCCGCCGCCGACCACGACGATGTCCTGGCCCTTGAAGAAGAAGCCGTCGCAGGTGGCGCAGGCGCTGACACCGCGGCCGAGCAAACGCTGCTCACCCGGGACGTTCAGATACCGCGCGGCCGAACCCATGGCGAGGATCACGGCGTAGGCCTCGTAGACCTCCGAACCGACGGTGACCTTCTTGATCGGGCCGGTGAGGTCCACCGCGTCCACGTCCTCGGTGCGGATGTCCGCGCCGAACCGCTTGGCCTGCTCGCGCATCTCCTCCATGAGATCCGGGCCCATGATGCCGTCGCGGAAGCCGGGGAAGTTCTCCACCTCGGTGGTGGTCATCAGCGCACCGCCGAACTGGGTCCCCTCGAACAGCAGCGGCTCGAGCTCGGCCCGGCCCGCGTACACAGCGGCCGTGTAGCCGGCAGGTCCGGAGCCGATGATGATCAGGTCGCGAACGCTCATGGGGCCCTTCCGGGGAGTTGCAGTGGACGTGTCGGTCAACAACAGGGTAATGGCTGTTGTTCCCGCGTTGTCCGGGTCACACGGTGCGTGTGCCCGATATCGCAGGTTCAGCCGATGTCCTGCACTGCCCGGCGTTGTGGATCGCCTGTCCCGCAGCCGGTTCCGACGACAAGCGCGGTGATCGTGGGTTGACGTGGGCCGCTGAGCAGGATGAGGACCGCGTTGCGGTCCTGGAATGTGATGTCGGTGGAGCCGAGGACGGTCCGATCGAGTCCGTTAGCTTGTACGCAGCGGTTCAAGGCGGCCGGATTGGCGAGGGAGCCGGTGACGGTGTGGCGACCGAGGGCGGAGAGCGCGACGGTGGCGGTGAGATCCTCGCCGAGGTGGTCGGTTCCAGTGGTGGGTTGAGCGGTGGGTGGTGCGGGGTCGTCACCGCCGCGCAGCATCGAGACGACGCCGCCCACACTGGTGACAGCGAGGATCGCCGCGGCTGCCGCGGCCAACCAGCGCAACCTGCCGCGGCGGTGCTCGTGGAGAACGACCGGCTGTGTCGGCGTGGATTCCGAAATCGTTGGTTCCCCGGCTGATTCGTCTGTCGGCACCGACGGCAGAGAATGGATCGTGGCATCCTGCGCAGTCGGCCCCTCGGGTGAGTCCAACTCGTCGACGAACTGCGTGAGGCGGGCCGCGACGTCGGCGGGCATGGTGTGGACGATGCGCTCGTCCCGGCCCAGGGCACGGAGCTCGGAGCTGACCTCGTCGAGTGACCGCAGGTAACGCAGCGCCTGTGGGTCGCGCGAGACGGCGGGCCACAACTGCTCACGCTGCTCCGGCGCCACGTTGTCGGCGTGCAGGTCGGCGAGCAACTCGGCCGTGAGCGCGGGCCGCGGCACCCGGGTCGCCATCGCACCTCCGTTGTTCGCCTCTGGACATCACCGCAACCCCCTCGCCGATGGGGACTGCCTCTACATCGCTCCATGGTTCGTCACTGTTAATGACGCATCGCAGCTACCTCCGGTTCCCCGGATCACGCAGAAAATCCAACCGCTGTTGCAACCGCTGCCGTGCCCGCGCGCACCGGCTCTTGATCGTCCCCTCCGCCACACCCAGTAACGCGGCCGCCTCAGCCACGCTATACCCCTCCACATCCACCGCGACCAACGCGGTGCGCTGCTCCGGCGGCAGCGTGAACAGGGCGCGATCGATCACCATCGACATCTCCAGCTCGGCGATCGCATCGCGTTCGTCCTTCGGTTCGGGCATCGTCTCCGGTGAGAGCGAGATTGCGCGCCTGGTCTTGTTGCGCCGGATCCGATCCAGGCAGGCGTTCACCACGATCGCGTGCAGCCAGCTGCGGACCTCCGCCTCGCCGCGAAACGATCCGGCCGTGCGATGCGCCGACAACAACGCATCCTGCAACGAATCCGCCGCGTCCTCCCGGGTATAGGAGGTGCGCAACGCCGTCTGCCACAAATGATCGTTATGCCTGCGCAGCAGCTCGGCGAACGCGTGCCGCTGGCCACGGACGTGCGCCCGCAACAACTCGACATCGGTGTACTCATCGGGGATGAACGAGCGCTCGCGGTACGCGACCGGCCGCGACGTCCCCCCGCGAAACCCCTCGTTCAATTCGGATGACAATGCCAACCCCTTGGACAGCGCTCACGGCGGCAACGGGCACGGTTGACCATCGCCGAGAATTTCGCAGCATCCGGGATCGATAGCACCAGAACCCGGGAAGCTCCCCTGCTGAGAGCGCTCGAAGATCATATCGCCCGGCACGATTTGGCAGCAACCAAGGGACCGGGCGGAAATCGGAGGAACGCGCGACGCCCAGCGTGCGCGTGCGGATGGCCGATACGAGCGAATACCTGCCGTAGAAGTTCCGGCTGGCGCCGGGCTAAGGCGCGGCGTCGAAACGAATGTCGGCGATCGCGCTTTGGAACTGACCGCCGGAGTTGCCGAGTCCGGTGATCCAGACGAGCACATAACGGGCGGCTTGATCGGCGCGCACGGGGATGTCGGTGACGCCGTCGTCCAGCCGGGCGGAACCGATCAGCTGGGTCTGATCCAGAGTCGGCGAGCCGGTGGGTGACGTGCGAATCTCCACCGACGTGCCCGCGCTGGGCGAATTGATCGAGACGTTCGTGAGCTTGGCGGGGCTGGGCAGGGTTGCCAGCAGCCCGACGCCCTTCTTGAGCGCCGGGAACTGCTGGAAGTACTGATCCGTGCGCCACTGGGTGTCCGGGTCGTTGTCCAGCACCGCTTGGACGTTGCCGACGCCGTCGGGGGTGCCCTCCGGAGAGAACACCGTCACGCCGGTCACCGGGACCGGCACGCCGGTCGAGGTGAGGTTGGGACCAGCCGCCGCGGGAGTAGGAGCGGGCTGGCTGTTGGTGGTCAGCCCGATATTGCGTTGTTCGTTCAGCGGTGCGTCCGAGGCGCCCGGCGCGAACACACTGACCATCCACCAGATGACGATGCCGACCACCAGCGCGGCGAGGATGCCGAGCCCGACCATGATCCACATCATGCGCTGCGAGCGTTCCCGCTCCGCCGCGAGCAGTTCCGGATCGGCGAGCGAGTCGTCGATGTTCGCGGGCGCGCGCTGACCGAGTCGAAGCACCGGGATGAAATCGGTCTTCTGGTCGACCACCGACGCCTGCTCGAGCACGTGCTGGACCGTGGCGGCGGTGCGCACGCCCTTGTTCGATTCCAGGGAGCGCACGGCGACCGCGGAGATCTCGAACGGCACTTCGGGGCGGATCTGCCGCGGCTCGATGGGGGTGCCGTCCGGTCCGAAGTCGGCCAGCCGCAAGCCGCCGACCGTGGCGGCCGCGCCGGTGACGCCGCCGGAGCGGATCGGCCAGCGCGCGGTGATCAGCGCATAGAGCATCGCACCGAGACCGCGCACGTCGGACTGCGCGTCCGAATCGGACAGCGTGCCAGGGAAGGCGAGTACCGCGTCACCGGACGCGCTGATGCGCACCCGGTCCGGGTGGTCGATGGACAGCGACCCACCGCCGCGGTGGGCCAACTCGGCCGCCGAGGCGAGCGCACGGATGGCGCGCGCCGCACCGATCGGCGAGGGCACCGTCTCGGCCATCTCGCGCAGAGAGCGGCCCGGCGTCCACTCCGCGACCACGATGCCGCCGGAGCTGCCGCGCACCACGTCCAGAACACGGGCGAGGCCGGGCGAATTGATCCTGCCGAGACGCAGCGTGCGGGACAGGATCGCCTGGGGGCCGTCGTGGCCGGAGTTGTCGGTCGCCTTCTGGTCGGCGTCGACGAAGGTCAACGCGACCTCGCGGTCGAGTTTGATGTCCAGCGCCTGCCAGAACTTCAGGCCGCGAGCACCGCCGTGGCTGGCCAGCAGCCGGTAGCGCCCACCGGCCACCGAGGCGCCCGGGATCAGTTTGGGGCCGCGCGGAATGCGCCGAGCGCCGAGGTTTTCCCCACCCATCGGCGGCATCTCCGGCGAGCCGATGGGGATCATCCCGGTGTCGTACATCGGATCGCGCGGCGGCAGCTGGTTCTCCTGCGGTCTCGCCGCGCCCTGATCCGGCGGAGCCGTGCCCGGCTCCTTGTTCGCGTACGCGGGATCCAACGGCTCCCCCGCGGTCGGCGGTACATCGGTGGACAGTCCGCCGGCCGTGGTCGCAGAAGAATCGGCGGCTGGGACGCCGCCCACCGCGTCGTCGCTCACCCTCGGTCCTCCTTCGCCCTGATATGTCGAGGTTCCGGCGAATTCGCCACTTGTGCTTCTCTGCCGAACAGGGTACGGGAACTCACCCACGCCGGTGCGGTCAACGGCTTCCGCTCTGATCACGGGCAGCACCATGGTCTGGGCATCCATGTACGGGTCGAAGCGCGGGTAGGCCAGATACGGGTCGGGCCTGCGGAGCACCTGCGTGACGTAGGGATCTTCGACCGGGCTCTCCAGGTCGAGATCCGGCGCGGGCGGGGTCCAGCCGAGACGCCGCGAGATGGCCACCGTGATGGCGACGATCTCGGGAATCCCGGCGAGTCGCATCAGGCCGAAGGCCACCGCGAACATGACGACCGCGGTGATCGCCACCCGGATCAGCGAGCCCGGACCGTCGAAGGCCGCGCTCAGCCGGTCCAAGCCGAGTACCCGATCCACGATCCACATCACCGCGCCGCCGGCGAGCGACGCGAGCACCACCCGGGTCACCGTGCGGCCGACGTTGCTCATTCGGAGATCGCCCAGGCTGCGGTGCAGCAGGAAGCCGCCGACCACCGCGCCGACCGCGAAGCCGAGGCCGTTCGCGACGCCCAGCGCGATCACCACGTGCTCGGCGTCGGTAACCATCGGGGCCAGCGCCGAGAAGACGATCTTCGCGGCGGTGATGCCGAGAATGATCCAGGTCGGAATCCACGCCTGTTCCCTGGCGTAGAACACGCGCAGGTGGATGAGCACGAGGGAATACGGAAGCAGCGCGAACGCCGACCAGCTGACCGCGAGGCCGAGGCGCTCGGCGTCGGAGCCGAAGTTGCCGTAGCCGTACAGCGCCTGCCCGACCTGCGGCCCGGCCAGTGTGAGGAAGGTGACCACCGGAACCAGGGCGATCATGGTCAGCCGGGTGGCGGCGGAGAGATCGTCCACCACCGCGGGCGTGTCGTCGGCCGCGGCGTTGCGGCTCAGCCGCGGCATGATCGCCGTCAGCACCGTGACACCGAGCACGCCGTAGGGCAGTTGCAGCAGCAGCCAGGCGTTGTTGTAGATCGCCGGGCCGGCAGCGTCGGCATGCGAGGAGATCCGCGTGGCGAAAACGAAGCCCGCCTGGCTGATCAGGACGTACAGGACGATGGCGGCGCCCATGCCGCCGAACTGCTTGAGCCGGGCGTCGATCCCCCAGAGCGGACGCAGGTCGATGCCCGCCCTGCGGATCGCCGGGATCAGGCTGACCGCCTGCACAACTACGCCGGTCAGGACGCCGACGCCGAGAACCAGCAGCTTGGGATCGCTCATCCGGACCGGATCCAGGGTGATTTCGCCCGGCATCAGCACGTACAGGCCGAGCACGGCCAGCACGACCAGATTGTTCAGCACAGGCGCCCACGCGCCGGGCTTGAACATCTGCCTGGTGTTCAGGATCGCCGTGAGCAGCGCCGACATGCCGTAGAACAGGATCGCCGGCAGCAGCAGGAAGGCCAGCGCCGTGGTGAGGGCGGTGTTCACCTGGCCGTCGTCGGACAAAAAGACGTGCGTGGTCAGCACCGGCGCCGCCGCCGTAGCCAACAGCGCGGCGGTCGCCAGAACCACGAAAGCCGCGGTCACCAAGCGCCGGACGAAGGCGGCCCCGCGATCGGGGTCCTCCTGCTCCGCGCGCACCAGCGTCGGGACCACGATGGCGGTGAGCACCGCGCCGAGCACCAACTCCGCGATCATGTTCGGGATCTGGCTGGCGACGGTGAACGCGCTGGCGATGGCCGGGCCGAGCACGGTCAGCAGCAGCAGTTGCTTGCCGAACCCGGTGATCCGGCTGATCAGCGTCGCGAACGCGATCGATCCCGAGTCGCTGAGCAGCCGGGCACTCGAACTCTGCTTCGAGTCCTCGTCCTTCGGCGGCTCCGCGGTCGTGGCGGCGGGCCACTGCCTGGTCCGGGGGCGGTCCGGCTCGGCGTACTCGTGCCGAACCGGCGTGGGCGGCCGCTGTCGCGGCGGTGGCGGGAATTGCTGCGGCTGCTGTGGGGCATAGCGCGGCGGTGGCACTCGGCCGGACTCGGGCGCGGCGGCCGGGATCGGTCCGGATTGGGGCGGGCGCTGCGCGGCCGGGATGGGACCCGACTGCGGCGGACGCGGCGTGGCCGGAATCGCACCCGAGTGTGGTGACCGCGGCACGGCGGGCGGAGCAGGTGGCGCGGGCCTCGGCGCACCGGTGGGGAGCGGACCGGGCTGTCCCGGCCCCGGACGTGCGGGACCAGGCGGCATCGGACGCCGTTGCTCGGCGGGACCGGCCGCCTGTCCAGGGCCGGGCCTTTGTGCGAAACCGGACACTTGTGCGGAACCGGGCGGTCGTCCGGCGCCCGGAGGTGTCGCCGGGTACTGCCGTTGGCCCGGATGCGGCCCGGGATCGGAGCGCGGCGGTGGCGGAACGGGCGGCCGTTGCGGTCGCGGCTGGGGTACGGGCGGCGGTGGTGGCATGTGCTGGCCCGGCCTGGGCTGCGGCGCGGCCGAGGGACGACTGATCTGCGGCACCTGCGGCTGGCCGCCGTTGTGGCTGCCGTTCATGTCCGGTTCACCGGCCTCGGAATGCGGCGGACGGCGTTCCCACGGTGCGACCGGCGCTCGGCGGGCCGGTGGCCCGTCGAGCCGATCACCTGGTCCAGGGCGATGAGCCGATATGTCATCGTCGCTCATCATGCCTCCTGTACCCGCCGGGATATCCGCACCCCCATCGGTGTGATGAGCCGCGGCTCACCACACCGGTTCACCGGGATCGGTGAATGTTCTGCCCATCGCGCCCCTCCGGCTCTGGCCGGCACGGGAACACTCCGATTGTCCTCCACCGTGCCACACGACACCGTGGGATACCACATTGATGCAGGTAGAAGCGGTTTGCGAGGGTCCGTCGCCGCGGGGTCCCTCACCGGGTCTCCTGGAGCTGCTCCTGCTCCCGCAGCATCCGGCTGCGTGCGCGCCGGTACCGGTTGACCCGGCGCCTGGTGCCGGGATCGAATCCCTCGTCCGCCGGGTCGGGCTGCCCACGGAACCGGCGCCACAAACGGCGGCCGGCCAACAGGAGCAGCAGGAGTCCGGCGCATCCGGTAATTATCGCCAAGGGCTGGCCATAAGCGTTCGAACGCACCGAGACTTGCGTGGGATTGCCGAGTGCGATCCCTTCCGATGTGGTAAGCGAGATGGGAATGACCAGGTTGCGGCTGTCGCTGACCTCGGTCGGAATCTGGAACGATCGGGAGCCGTTCGCCGGAAGTTGCTGCTCGCCGGGATCGGTGATCTCCGTCTCCGCCGGTGCCTCGATCCGGAACCTGACCCGGATGGCCACGGGCAGATCATTGCGTGCGACCAGCAGCAACGGGCTCTGCTCGGACGCGAGCGTGTACACCCCGCCCGGCGGCAGCACAGTGACCGAGCGGTACAGCCGGTCCATCGTCCGGATGATCTGGTCCAGCCTGCGCTGGGCGAAGGTGTCCGGTTGCGCGGTGTCGTCCGCGCGCCTGTCCGACAGGCTCAGCGTGCGAATCAGGTCGTCCCGCAGCGGCGTCAGGAAAGCGTGCGGTGTCAGCTCGGCCTCCGGCACGTCGACCAACGCGCGCATCATCTCGCTGATCCGGCGGCCCTGGTCGCGCACCGGCAGCACGAATCGGTCCGGCACCGCATCCTGCGCGACCTGGGGCAGATAGTCCAGCTCGTAGGGCTGGGGGTCCGGCGGCAGCGCCACCAAGTCATGGAACGGACGCGCGGTGGCTAGGTTGCCGCGCAGCAGCATGTCCACCTGGCGCAACAGCGCGGTCGCTTCGTCGCGGTTCGGGCCCCACTGTTGCGGTGGCACGAGCAACAGTGAGCGTGGCCGGCTCGTCTCCGGATTCAGCGCGGTCCAGGAGATCGCCCCGAGCGCGTCCTGCAATCGCGCCGCGCGCGAATCGTTGGTGACGTCGTAGCGAACCCCGGACGGAGTGAACGGCGGCGTGGGTGGATTGGAGCCGACCGCGGCCAGGGCGGTCGCGGACCAGATGTCGAACGTCACCGCGTGCAGCGCTGGGTCGGCGGCCGGAGCGGGCGCGGCCGACGGAGTTCCGTTGGCCGCTGCCGGTGGCGGCGGCGCCGGGGTCGGCGATATCGCGGTGATCGCGGGCAGCCGGACCACTTCCGGGCTTGCCGAGTCGGCGATCGGGGAAACCGAGTTCGGATCGGCCGCTGTCCTGCCGCTTTCGCTGGTCGACTGCGCCCAATCCGCGGCGCCCTGCGGAATGGTGGCCGTCGAGGCGAGCACGGCGGTCCCGAAACCGTGGTTGCGCAACAGGAGTCCCGCACTGGCGTCGATGCTGCCGGAATCCGGCAGGCTGACACCCCGCACCGAGCTGGTGGACAGGATCGAGTCGATGATGTCGGCGGGTTCGGTGATCGCGCGCGCGGACAGCGCCGGGTCGTTGACCGCGGCCAGCGTCGAGAGATCGACCTGCGCGAACGGCAGCGCCACGGTGCACATCGACCCGGCCAGCGTGCGCAACCGATCCAGCCAGATCTGCGCGTTTTCGGCGCCCGCGCCCGCTCTGGTCGCGCCATCGGGGTCGGACGGGCTCGCCAGCACGCGATATCCCCTGGTCATCGACCGCACTGTGAGCAGCAGATCGGGATCGACGGCGAGGCATACCGCCGAAGCCAGATTGCCGTCCCTGGTGGTGCCCCCGCCGATCGCTCCCTCCAGAGCGGACAACAGTTGGTCGAGACGACCGCCCTTACCGAGCGAAGCGGCAAGTTCATCGTCGGTGAGTTCCACTTTGCCGTCGACGTTGCCCGGATGGCCCGCGACCTGCCTCGGCCGGTCGGCCAACGGCCACAGCAAGGTTGTCGCCACGGGCGCGTCAGTAGGCGAAGGTACCGCCGGGGCCGGGTAGCCGGAGCCGTCTTCGCCCGGAGCGGGCGGCACTCCGAGGACCGGTAGCAGGAACCTGGCATCGTCGAGCCTGGCCTGGGTGCCGTAGGCGGGTTCGCCGTTCACGTTCAGCAGGAGTGGATAGATGCCCGGCTCGGTGATGCGCAGCGACGACGTCGTGCCGCTCTCCGAGCGCAACGGGATGCTCAAGGTGAACTGTTTGCGCTGTCCCGGATTGAGTCGCAGCGCGACATCCTCGAACTCGCCGTTCACGTCGTAACTGACCTCATCGAGGCGCAAAGTGGCGCGCAACCCGCTCGGCGCGGTGATCGCCGCCGCTCGCTGGATGCGGATGCTGACGTCGTCCACCCAGCGGTCGCCGATGTTGGTGACCGTGCCCGAGACGGTGAGCAGCGGATCGCTGGCGGTGGTCACCGTCGTCGGCGACACCGAATCCAGCGAGAGCTTCAGGAACTTCGGGTTCGACGAGGTACCGGATCCGCTGGGTTGGGCCACGGCCGTCCCATCCAGCAGCGGCAGCGCCGTCACGGGGCCGAGGATGGTCAGGACCGCCACGAAGATCCGGAACAGTCCACGCGTCATCGCTTGCCGGTCTCCATCCGGTCGATCAGCTTGTTCGCCATCTCGGCCAGTCGCCGTTCATCGGCGTAGGCCAGCCGAGAATCCAGCTCGCTCAACGGAACCCACGCGACCTGGGTGACTTCCACGTCGGCGTCGGACAGTTCACCACCGACCGAACGCAGCAGATAATGATGCACCGTTTTGTGTACCCGCCGACCGTCGGTCACGAACCAGTAATCGATGCTGCCGAGTTCGGCGACCACGACACCATTGATGCCGGTCTCCTCGGCGACCTCCCGGATCGCGGTTTGCTCGGCCGTCTCGCCTTCTTCGATATGTCCCTTGGGCAGTGACCACAGTAGCCGCCCGCGCCGGTCGGTGCGGCCGATGAGGGCCGCGCTGCGGTTCTCCCGCGGACCGTCCAGGCCGTCGACGACGAGCCCGCCCGCCGAGGTCTCCCGCACCGTTCGCATCCGCGGTTTCGCGACATTGGCGGCCGAACCGCGGCGCCGAGACTGGCGGCGTCGACTGTTCGCACGATCGGCCGGAGACACCTGGCAATCCTACTGTGTTTGATTTGCAGCGCCTGCGGCGCTGCGTGTTCGCGGCCCCCTTGGGGCTCGCGTGCGAGCGACCGCTGCTTGCGACTTCGTCGCTTGCGCGTCGGCCGCTCGGACGCGAGCCGGGCCGCGAACGGGCAATGCCAGGTCTCGTTTCGCTCGAAAAACCGAGGTTGAGCCGGTGCGGGAGCGCTGGGCAGTGACCGGCAATCCTGAATGTTCGCGGAACCCTGCCGCGACTGCGAGCCGCAGGTATGCCCCCCGAACTGCCACTGTTGTGTGCGTGGACTGCGCCGTAATATTCGGCGTCGCGGCTCGGTAAGCTGCTCATTCGTGGTTTCGCCCAAGTCCGAGGACGCTGCGCTGGATAGACGTACCCGATTGCTGGCCGCCGCGGCGGTGACGCTGGGGAGGCTGTCGGATGTGCTGACGCCCCTTGGCGAGATGTTCGCCGCGGGGGGACACGAGCTGTACCTGGTGGGCGGCAGTGTGCGCGACGCGGTGCTCGGCAGGCTGGGGACCGATCTGGATTTCACCACCGACGCGCGGCCGGAGGTGGTACAGGACATCGTGCGCGGCTGGGCCGACCATGTGTGGGACACCGGCGGTCTGGCGTTCGGCACGGTCAGCGCGGCAAAAGGCGCCGAGCAACTGGAGATCACCACATTCCGCGCGGACAGCTACGACCGCGTGTCCCGCAACCCTCAGGTGACCTTCGGCGACTCGCTCGAGGACGACCTGGTGCGCCGGGATTTCACGGTGAACGCGATGGCGGTCCGGATCGGCGCGGACGGCGCGCTGGAGTTCGTCGATCCGCTCGACGGGATGAATGCCCTGCTCGAGGGGCTGCTCGATACGCCTGCCGCCCCGGAGGATTCGTTCAACGACGACCCACTGCGCATGCTGCGCGCCGCGCGGTTCGTCGCCCAGCTCGGCTTCGAGCTGCACCCGCGGGTCCGGGCCGCGATCACCGCGATGGCCGGAGAGATCGACCGGATCACCGCGGAGCGGGTGCGCGTCGAGCTGGACAAGCTGATCGCGGGCGCACACCCGATCGACGGCATCAACGTCATGTGCGAGACCGGGCTGGCCCAGCGGGTGCTGCCCGAAGTCCCCGCGATGAAGCTGGAGATCGACGAGCATCATCAGCACAAGGACGTCTACTGGCATTCGCTCACCGTGCTGGAGCAGGCCATCGACCAGGAAGAAGGCGACCCCGACCTGGTGCTGCGCTGGGCCGCGCTGCTGCACGACATCGGCAAGCCCGATACCAAGCGCAACGAGCCGGGTGGCGGCGTCAGCTTCCACCATCATGAGGTGGTCGGCGCGAAGATGGTGCGCAAACGGATGCGGGCGCTGAAGTACCCGAAGCAGTTCACCGAAGACGTGGCCAGGCTGGTCTTCCTGCACCTGCGCTTCCACGGCTACGGCAAAGGCCAGTGGACCGATTCGGCTGTCCGGCGCTATGTCACCGACGCCGGCGATCTGCTCCCCCGTCTGCACAAACTCGTCCGTGCCGACTGCACCACCCGCAATAAGCGCAGGGCCGCCGCGTTGCGCGCAACCTATGACGAGCTCGAGGCGCGGATCGAGCATCTGCGGCAGCAGGAGGACCTGGCCAAGCTCCGCCCGGACTTGGACGGCAACGCGATCATGGAGCTGCTCGGCCTGCCGCCCGGCCCTGAGGTCGGCCGGGCCTGGCGTCATCTGAAGGAACTGCGCCTCGACCACGGGCCGCTCACCCGCGAGGAAGCCGAGTCGGCACTGCTCGAGTGGTGGAAAACGCAGAGCTGACCGGGTCAGAAGACGATCAGGGTGGTGCCCGCCAGGATCGCGGAGCGAATCTGCGCGAGATCGAACGAACCGGTGACCTCGGGTAGTTCGATGCGGAACCGGATCAGCTCGCCCTCGCGGGTGGCATGCGCGATCCGGGCGCCGTTGGGGAGTTGCTCCAGCAGCACCGCGGGAACGCCGATCAGCCTGCGCGGGATCGGAACGCCGAACCAGCTCGCCCTGCGCACGGCGATGTCCAGCCGATTGTCCGTGACGGACGCTTCGATCAGCGCCGTGACCGCTCGTCGGCGGTGCCTGGCCCGGATGAATCCGGTTTCATGCAGGTCCAGGGTCCAGCCAAGCGGCTGGGTGTTGAGCCACCCGACCAGCGCCGCGGCGGTGACCGTGCCGTCCAAGTCGAGCCGCGCGGCGCGGACCTTGGTCGGGACGCCCGGAATCAAGCGGACGCCATGTGCGATGACGGTCACGGCCTCGATCGAATGGTCGTCCCAGCGCAGCCCCGCCAACACCGTCTTGGTCTGGAAATGCGCGCCGCGGCGGCGCACCTTCAGCACCCGCAAGGTGGCCCGCAGGTCGTGCCCCAGCAGCGTTGCGCTGACCTCCTGTCCGCCGAAGCGGCTCAGGATGCCCTCGCTGAGCATCGTCATCAGCACATCCGGCAGCAGCGCCGTGACGGTTCCGGAGCCGAGGTCGGCGACCGGATCCAGCCAAGCGGTGCTCAGCGTGACCCACTGCTCCAGCCAGGATTGATCGAACAGGCGCTTGCCGAGATCGGCTGCCCGTGACGGCGACCAGGACTTCGGATCGAAATACGTGGCCATGATTGGACCGAGCGTACTTGGCCAGGCCCGCCGAACCTGGGATCTGTGAGCCAGGTCGCGCGGACGGGCGCATTTGCCGGGACAGACGCCTCGGTACGAGAATCGAAGTCCGCCGCAACACGGAACTGGGAGAACGCACATGGCGCTGGATCTCAACAGTGATCTGGGCGAGGGCTTCGGACCGTGGACGATGGGCGACGACGCCGCCATGCTCGACATCGTCACCAGTGCGAACATCGCCTGCGGTTTCCACGCGGGCGACCCCTCGATCATGCGCACGACGTGCGCGCTGGCCGTGGCGAAGGGGGTGCGGATCGGCGCCCACGTGGGATACCGCGACTTGGCCGGATTCGGGAGGCGCGAGATCACTGTCGCGCCCGGGGAGTTGCGTGACGAGGTGCTGTATCAGATCGGCGCCCTCGACGCCTTCGCGAAGGCCGCGGGCGATCGGGTTCGGTACGTGAAGCCCCATGGGGCGCTGTATCATTCGGCCGCGCGGAATCGGATGATTGCCGACGCGGTGCTGGGCGCGATCGTGGAGTACGACCTGCGGCTCGGATTACTCGGCCCGGCGGGCACCCAGCTGGAGTTGGCCGCACAGGACGCAGGGGTGCGATTCATCGGCGAGGGTTTCGCCGACCGCGCCTACACGCTGGACGGCTCGCTGGCCGCGCGTGGTGCGCCCGGCGCGGTGCTGCACCCGGCGGATGCTGTCGCCCAGGCGGTTTCGATCGCCCAGTCGGGCACCGCACGGACGGTCGACGGATCCGGCGCGGTAGCGGTGCGTGCCGCGAGTGTCTGCGTGCACGGTGATTCCCCCGCGGCGGTGGAGATGGCCCGTCGGATTCGTGCCGCGCTCGGCGAAGTCGGCGTGCCGGTGGAGCCGTTCGGCTGAGGCCGGGATATGACGACGAAGGGCGCAGTGCCCGACGCGGCTCGGCAGGAGGCCGAGACGGCGATTCGCGCGGCAGGCGATCGGGCGCTGCTGGTGACGCCGGAACGGCGCGAGGTAATCGCGGAACTTGTCGCGGCGCTGCGAGCCGGACCGATCCCCGGTGTGCAGGACGTGCTCCCGGCCGCGGAAACCGTACTGCTGACGCTGGATTCACCGCACGACCGTGACGCGGTACGACGCGCGCTGACCACCATGCTGGTCTCGCTGCGCGAACTCGTCGGCGGTGCTTCCCGGGAAACGTCGCCGGACAGCGCTTTCCGAGCCGATCCGGTGGTGATCCCGGTGCGCTATGACGGCGCCGACCTGGACGAGGTGGCCAGGCTGTTGGAACTCAGCACCGCCGAGGTGATCGCCGCGCACGCCGGCACGGTGTGGCGGTGCGCGTTCGTCGGATTCGCACCCGGCTTCGGCTACCTGGAATCGCCCGATGGCCGGCTGTCGGTTCCACGCCGAGCGCAGGCGCGCACCGCGATTCCAGCGGGCGCCGTCGCGTTGGCCGGCGGCTACAGCGCGGTGTATCCACGCAGCACGCCCGGTGGTTGGCAGCTGATCGGGACCACCGAGCTCAGAATGTGGGATGTCGAGCGCGATCCGCCCGCATTGGTCCGCGCCGGCGCCACAGTCCGATTCGTCGACGCGAAGGAGGCCGGATGATCGTCATCGAGCAAGTCGGTCCGCTCGCCACCATTCAGGATCTCGGCAGGCCGGGCTGGTTCGATTCCGGTGTCGGTCCCGCGGGCGCCGCGGACCGCGGGTCGCTGCGGTTGGCCAATCGGCTGGTCGGCAACCCGGAGGGCCACGCGGCGATCGAGGTGCTGCTGGGTGGGTTCGCCCTGCACGCGGAAGAACATGTCATGCTGGCGGTCACCGGCGCGGCCGCGCCGGCGACTGTCGACGGCAGGCCGGTGGGGCACGCCAGTGTGCTGGAACTCGAACCGGGACAGGGGCTTCGACTCGCTTACGCGTCCGTCGGACTGCGCAGCTATATCGCGGTGCGCGGCGGTATCGATGTACCCAGGACGCTCGGTTCACGCAGCCGCGACACCATGTCGGGATTGGGGCCCGAGCCGTTGGCCGAAGGCGCTCGACTGCCGATCGGCCCGTCTCCGCATACGATTCCGGTCGTGGATTTCGCCCCGGTGGCCGAGCTGCCCGGGGACATCGTCACCGTGCGTGCCATGCTCGGTCCACGCGACGACTGGTTCACCGGTGCCGCCGCCTTGTTCGACGGCCTCTGGTCCGTCTCCCCCGATACCGATCGGATCGGCGCGCGACTCGATCGCCGAACCGGCCCGCCGCTGACCCGCAAGGACACCCGCGAGCTGCCGACCGAAGGCATGGCGCTCGGATCGATCCAGGTGCCGCCGAGCGGGCAGCCGGTCGTATTCCTCGCCGATCACCCGATCACGGGCGGTTATCCGGTGATCGCCGTGGTCATCGATGCGGACGTCGACGCGATCGCGCAGGCGCGCCCTGGTCAGCCCGTGCGGTTCGTCCGCACGGCCTGACCGGCGCTCGGATCCAGCCTGGCGTGCATGAGATATACGTTGTAGCTGTCCCACGCCGAGAGCATGAAGTACAGATCTTCGCTCGTCGACCACGGGTGGATGAATCCGCCGTAGGACTTCGGGTAGTCGGCGGTGGACACCAGCGGGATCGCGTCCGTCCACGCGCCCTGCGGGCTCGACGCGGTGCGCAACACGATCGCGCCCCGCGCCGAATCCAGGTAGACCATCTGCCACTGTTCGGTCTCCCGGTCGTAGCGCACCGACACCTCACTGGCCATGCCGAGCACGAGCGGGGTGGCTTGGTTCTCGGCCGCGGGGGCCCAGTTGCCGCCCACCCAGTACTGGTAGGCGGATTTGTTGAGTACCTGGTGCTTCGGCACCCTGGCCAGCCCGATCACACCGATGCGTCCGTTCGGGGTGCCGAACATGTAGACGTAGTCGCCCTGCGGCACCATCGCCGCGACCTGGAATCGGCCGAGTCCGAAGACGTTCTCCCACTTGGCATGCTGGTCTTTCTTCCAGGTGCGCCCGTGGTCGTCGGAGTAGGCGATGCCGCCGTAGTTGGTCCACCACAGGCCCGGGATGCGGCTCCATCGATTCACCGACATGTAGCTCAGGTACTGCCGGTTCCCGATGGCGAACCCGGAGGTCGGTATGGTGGTGGTCTCCCAGTTCTTGATCTTGCGGCTGCCCAGGATCTCCGCGGCGTGACAGCGGCTGTCCTGCGCGAAGGTATCCAGTGTCAGGCCGTCGGAGAGGTCGGGATCGGTGCTGAAGCCGATCACGTTGCTGCGCCAATCCTGGTCGTCGTTGCCCGCGCCACCGCCGCCCCAGCCCGTGCCGAAAGTGTCGCCGAAAACCACGGCGACCTCGCCCGGCCTCGTTTCCCACATCAGCCCCAGGTCGGTGCCGTCGACTTGCCAGCGCATGTCGGTCCGATTCTCCGAACCGTGCCCGGTCACCTGCCCGACCAGCCGTACCGACTCGACCTGCGGCGCGGTCACCGGCGCGGCAAGCGGACCCGGTTCGGCCGGATGCACCACGTGCGGCGGCGCGGGCTGCGGCTCCTCCCCCGGATCGCCGGGCACCGGAATCGGAATCGGTTCGATCTCCGGCTTGAACTCGATGCGGGGCAGTTTGACCGGCTCACCGGAACCTGAGCCGCTGCCCGAACCCGAGCCGCTGCCTGAGCCGCTGGCCGAGCCCGAGTCGTTGCCCGAGCCCGTGGCGGACCCGGAGTTGGAGCCCGGATCGGTGCCGGTCCCGGGATCGGCACCGTCATCCGACTTCGGGCTCGGATCGGTCTGCGGCTCCGGTGGTTTCGGGTTGTCCCTGATGTCCGGGCACGGGTTGTCGCACGGATTCGCCGGCAGTGGGTCAGGGGCGATCCGCGTGTTGTCCTGCGGCGGGTCGGGCACCGGAACCGGAGTGATCTCCGGGACCGGCACCGGGATATCGATCTGCGGCGGCACCGGCGGAGGAGGCGGCTGCGAGGGATCGGGCTCGCGATTGAGCGGATCGAACCCGACCTCATCGCAGCTGTTCACCGGGGGTGGCGCCCACGGGAACGGTGCGGCCTGCGCGGCGGGCATCGGCATGGTGAGAACACTGGCGAGCAGCGCGCCGAACAATGCCGGTGCACAAGGGGATTTGGTTCCGGATTCGCGCGTCACGTCGGCTCGTGGCTGGCCATTCGAGCATCGGGCGACCGGTAGTCGGCCGGGTCTTCTACGCGCCAAGCAGTTTTCGCGCCGCATCGGGTTTTCATCGCCGGAAACCCATGTCGTGTTGCCTCCTGTCGGTCGGCCGCCGACAGGTCAACATACCGGAATCAGCCCCTCGAACGTGGGACGGGTATCGGAAACGCCGGGTAGTGGAACCGGCGCCGCGGTGCGTGCGTCCAAAGGTATATGAATGAGATCGAGTATGTGTTCGGCACCGGCGACGGGACCGTGCACGTCTGGACCAGCCAGGCCGACCTGGAACTCGGCGATATGGGCGGGGCCGACGCGGTGCGGTTGGACTTCGACGGAGACGGCAGCACCGACGACGCGTTATGGGATTCTTCCGGCTCCGGCATCGCCGATATAGCGGCGCTGGATCTCGACGACGACGGCGTGCTCGACCACTTCTTCACCGACCCCACCGGCCTGGGCACCTGGAATCACCAGATCACCGGCCTGCCCGATGACGCGGGGAGCGAGCAGCTCGACTGGATCGTGCGCACGGAGCAGGAGATGCCCGATCGTCTCTTCGGCGGTGCGGATGTGGACCCGCACACCGATCATCCCGCCGCACTGTCCGAGCGCGGGCAGGTCGACGGGCTGCCCGAGCACTTGGCGCACTGGTTGAGCCGCGACGGACGAAACCTCGGCGACCAACCGTTCATCGCGTGAGCGCGCCGCGTCGCGTGTTCAGCGCGATGGCCGCTATGCCCGCGCCGTAGATCGCGGCGCCGGCGAGAATCACGGCCAGCGACCGGCCATCAACCGGAATCACCAGCGCGGCGGCCGCGATAGCCAGCACGAACGTGATATTGAAGACCGTGTCCTGGAGCGCGAACACCTCGCCGCGCCGTGTGTCATCGATGTCTATCTGCATCGTCGCGTCACCGGTCAGCTTGATCGTCTGTCCGGCCAGGCCCAGCAGGAACGCGCCGACCAGCAAGAGTTCACGCGCACGCTGCACCGCGTCGCCCGAGTCGGCGAACGCAATCGGCGTCACCAGCGTGACCTGCACCAGCATGGCGGTGATCAGACCGGCGACCACGGTGCGCGGCCGCCCCAGCCTGGGGATGAGCAGCGGCGCCACGACGGCGGCCACCAGCATGCCCGCCGCGGTGGCGGCGATGGCGACGCCGAAACCGACCAGACCTCCGCTGAGCCCGGAGCCGTCCACCGGGATTTGGCGCAATACCAGCACCATGATGAGCGCATTCACGCCGAAGACGATCCGGTGCGTCCCGACGCCCACCATCGCCGTGGTGACCTGCACTGATTCCCACACCGCCCTGGCGCCGGTGCGCAGTCCGCCGGCGATCGCATGCAGGGTGTTCTCCCCGGCCGCCGCGTCGGAGGCTGGACCGAGCACACGCCGGCGGAATCCGGCCGCCAATACCGCACCGAGCACCGACCCTGCGCCGCTGACCGCGACGGTGATCGCCGAGGCGAAGTCTCCCGCCCCGATCACCCCGATCATCCCCACCGCCGCCGCCGCGCCCAGTCCGGCGCATCCGGAGGCGACCGTGGCGAACACCGAGTTCATCGGCACCAGCCACGCCTGTGCCAGCACCCGCGGCAGCGCCGCCGACACACCCGCCAGCACGAAACGGCTGACGCCGACCACGGCCAGCGCCAGGAGCAGCAGCGGCGTCTCGCCGATCCCGGCGAGCAGCCCCGCGCTCACCATGGCGATCAAGACCGCACGCAGCACATTGGCCACCAACAGCACCACGCGCCGGTCCCAGCGATCCAGCAGCGCGCCCGCGTACGGCCCGATCAGCGAATACGGCAGCAGTAGCACGGCGAAGCCCGCCGCGATGGCCAGCGGATCGGTTTCCCGCTCGGGATTGAACAGGATCGCGCCCGACAAGGCGGCCTGGAACATGCCGTCGCCGAATTGCCCGGTGAATCGCACCAGAGCCAGACGCGACACGCCCGGGCTTTCCCGCAGTGCCGCGCGCAGCCCAATCGGCCGTTGCTCCGCGGGGGTGCGGCCTTCGGCGTGACCAGTCGACACGTCCGCGAGGGTACTGCGTTCGTCGACGTCGCCGCGCACTCGGCCGCGGAGCGCGAATCACGCGGCGCGCGAATCAGACCCGATCCACCAGTGTGCTGACCGTCTGGCGGGTATCCGGCGCCATCGGCAGTTCGTCGAGCCCGTCCGCGTCGATCCAGGCGAACGCGTCATGCTCGCGCGGCGCAAGAGCGACATCACCGGGTTCCGCTTCCACGACGAAGCTGTATTTACGCACTTTCGACTTGGTTCGGGTGGAGTAATCGAATCCACCGAGGAATTCGGTGATCCCGCGCACACGCAACCCCGTTTCCTCCAGCAATTCCCGCGCTACGCACTCGGCAAATGTCTCCCCGGATTCGACACCTCCGCCGGGCAGTTCGTACAACCCGCCGCGATAGTCGTCGGCGGCCCTGCGCACCAGCAGCAGTCTGCCCGCGCGGAACACGGCGATGCCGATCACGAAATGCGCGATGCCGTCGCGCCGCGCTTCGCTGCGGAGTTCCCGTTCGATGCGGGCGAGCTCAGCGGGTCCCAGCACGTCGTTACCTCCGGTTGGCATTGTGGTGCTCGGCGATCGGCACGGGCCTCGATATCCGACGAGGTGGCCCGACATTTCGACGTACCGGTTGGTTCTGCTCGCCTCCCGTTCACCTTCCGGTTGCTCGCGTAAAATGCCGAGTGCAGCTCAATTTACTAGGAATGCGGAGTACCGCGGCGGAAGTGCCCTACCCTGAATGGCGATCGGTGCACGGTCCCGAGAGGAGGACCATGATGTCCACACTCACGACACCACACATCGACGTCCATCGTGGTGGCGACCGCATGAAGACGCGGGTCTCCTGGTTGGATTCGAAGCACTCGTTCTCCTTCGGGGAACACTACGATCCCGAGAACATCCACCACGGCCTGCTGCTGGTCAACAACGAGGACATCGTCTCCCCCGGCCAAGGCTTCGATACCCACCCGCATCGGGACATGGAGATCGTCACCTGGGTGCTCGGCGGCAGCCTGGTGCACCAGGATTCCCTGGGCCACAGCGGCGTCATCTATCCCGGGCTGGCCCAGCGCATGAGCGCCGGCACCGGCATCCTGCACTCCGAGAAGAACGACTCGTGGCGGCTGGACGGCCGCACTCCGGAACACGACGAGCCCGTGCACTTCGTGCAGATGTGGGTGGTGCCGGACGACCCGGGCCTCACCCCCGGCTACGAACAGCTGGAGATCGACGACGAGCTGGCGGGCGGCGGCCTGGTGACGGTCGCCTCGGGGCTGCCGCGATATCGCGACCGGACCGCCATCGCCATCAACAGCAGCCATTCGGCGCTGCACGTGGCGCGCATGATGAGCACGGAGCCGGCCGGTGAACCGGTGGTCGAACTGCCCGACGCGCCCTACCTGCACTTGTTCGTCGCGCGCGGCGAGGTGGAGATGGAAGGGGTCGGCCCGCTCTACGAGGGCGACGCGGTTCGTCTGACCAGGACCGGCGGCCAGCGCGTGATCGCGCGGCGACCTTCGGAGATCCTGGTGTGGGAAATGCATGCGCGATTGGGCGCCCAGTAGCCGGTCCGGCCACCGCATTAACATCCGTCCGTAGGCGGCGCGATCAGTAGGCGATCGCGGCGCACCTACCGGGCCACCCCGTCCGGACCGAGCATCGCGAGGCACCGACGGAGAGGAAGTCCATGTCGCAGTATCCGCCCCCCGGCCAGTACCCCCCGCCGCCGGGTCAATACCCGCCGCCTCCCGGACAGTACCCAGGCCAGCCCGCCTATTGGCAGGAGTCACCGAAGGGCAAGGGCTTGGCGATCACCGCGCTGGTGCTCGGCATCGTCGGGTTGCTGAGCTTCTGGACGATCGTCGGTGGCTATCTGTTCGGCATCTTCGCCGTCATCTTCGGCTTGATCGCGGTGTTCAAGGCCCGCGCAGGCAGTGCGGGCGGCATGGGTATGGCGATCACCGGCTCGGTGCTCGGCGTGCTGAGCCTCGTCGGTGCCGTTCTGCTCACCATCGTGGGGTACAGCTTCTTCGTCGAGTCCGGCGGCAAGGACTTCGTGGACTGCCTGAACAAGGCGGGCAACGATCAGTCCAAGATCGAGCAATGCGAGCGCGAGTGGAATCAGAAGCTGCAGGACAGATACAGCGTCACGCTCACTCCGCCCGCCCCACCGACTCCCCGGTAGCGGCGCACGCGCGGGTCGTGGCGATCACGTCGGCGAACTCGCGGCGGAAGTCGCCGTCCGGCGCCACGACCCAGGTCCGGTAACCACCACGCTCGTCGGTGGGCGAGGGCAGCACGATGTGGCTGCCCGGTAGGGCGATCGAAGCACAGTTGCGGAACAGGTCGGCGAATAGCTCGGTATCCAGGTACGAGTTGTCGGTGGGACCGGTCAGGAAGGTCCAGCGGTCCGAGCGTGGATGCGCGATGATCGGCCCCGGCCGGTGCTCGGCTCCGGCCATCAGCCGCTGTTGCACCTTGCGGCCGAACGCGGTGGGCATCACAACGGCACCCACCGAGCCGACTTCCAGCATGATCCGTCCGAGTGTCGCGTTCACCACGGCGTACAGCCCGTTGTCCTGGCGGTAGTGACGGCAGCGAGCGAATGCGTCCTGAATCGCCGGCGGATCCGTTGGCGTGAGACGGCTGCCGAACTCGATGCGGGATCTACTCATGACGAACAACCTCGCCTCGCTGCGGGTGTATCGCGTGCTGGAAAATCGACCGCTTGCATCGACACTAGCCCTTGGGCAAGTTGGTTGACAATAGTCAGACCTCGGCGCGTCGGAGTCGGCGTAGCATCACCGGGCATGGCACCCGTCTCGCCGACCGTTGCCCGCTGGGAGCTGGTGCTTCGCCTGCGTGAGCTGCGCGAACAGCGCGGTTTCGACTCGGCGGGCTTCGCCAAGCGGGTCGGGTTCACCCCGGCCAACTGGTCGCATGTGGAGAAGGGCAGACGCGTACTCACCACCAACACCATCGGACCGGTGCTCGAGCTGCTGGAGGTGGAGCCCGAGGAACGCGCGGAACTGCTCGCTCTGCTGGAGGCCAGCAAGCAGCGCGGATGGTGGGCGAAGTCGTCCGCGCTGATCGGACCGGAGTTGCAGCGGCTCTACGGAATGGAGTACGGCGCGCAGAGCATCCGCAGCTACGACAGCCTGGTCGTGCCGGGACTGCTGCAGACCGAGGATTACGCCCGCGCGTTGATCAGCGCCGACGTGATGATCCGGCCGGTCCAGGTCGAGCAGTTGGTGGCGATTCGGATGCGACGCCAAGAGCGGCTACGCGGCGAAGACCCGGTCGAGCTGACCGCGGTGTTCGGCGAGGGCACCCTGCTACAGCAGACCGGCGGGCCGGACGTGTTGCGGGGGCAGTTGAATTACCTGGCCGAGCTGATGGAAGAACTCGACACCGTGGAAGTGCGGGTGATCCCGTTCGCCGCGACCGCGGGCGCGGTGCTCGGCGGCTCCAGCTTCCATCTCATCGACTTCGCCGGTGAGCAGCTGCCCACCTTCGGCTGGGCGGAGAGCGCGGTGTTCGGCGGCGCCGTCGAGGACCCGGATCTGGTGCGGGATCTGAGCTTCGCGTACCTGCGCGCGGTGGAGCAATCCCTCCAACGTACCGAGTCATTGGCCCTGATCAGGCACTATTCTCGCGTGTAAAATCCTGCCCATGGCCACCACCGCACGGCCGGTAAGCACCGGCTGGTTCACATCGACCAGATCGAACAACGGCAACCAATGCGTCGAGGTTCGGTTCGATGGTGATGCGGTACTCATCCGTGACAGCAAATATCGCCGTAACCCGGCCAACCGCCCCGCCGACGAGCCCATCATCACCGTCACCGCCGCCGAATGGACCGCGTTCCTCGACGTCCTGCGCACCCGCGGGCGATCGAATGGCGAACTGAGCGCGCACACCGCCGCGAACGGTCACACCACACTGCGCCACGGCGAAACCACCCTCACCTACACCCCCGGGGAATGGGACGCCTTCTTGCTCGGCGCACACGACGGCGAATTCGACCGTATCGTCGCGTTCGCCTGATTCCTCTGCTCAGAATCCCCCGGCCGGTCGCGGCCGGGGGCCGGCTCTCGCGCGTATCGGCATACTGGAGATCGTGACTTCCGAGCTGACCCGCCCTTCCGGTATCGATCTGTCCCACCTCGACCAGGCCGTGCGGGTGCAGGACGACCTGTTCGCGCACGTCAACGGCAAATGGCTGGCGGACCACCAGATACCCGCCGACCGCGCGGTGGACGGCGCTTTCCGCGCGCTGCACGACCAGGCCGAGCTGGATGTCCAGGCAATCATCCAGAATGCCGCTGCCGCCGACGCCGAGCCGGGCAGCGACGCCCGCAAGATCGGCGACCTGTACTCCAGCTTCATGGACACCGCCGCGGTGGCCGCTGCCGGGCTCGCGCCGATCGCCGATGAACTCGCCGCGATCGCGGAGGTGAGCGACAAGGGGACTTTCGCGACGCTGCTGGGCCGGTTGCAGCGCACCGGCGTCGGCGGCGCCGTCGCCGTCTTCATCGACACCGACGCCAAGAACTCCACCCGCTACCTCGCGCATGCCACCCAGTCCGGGATCGGACTGCCCGACGAGTCCTACTACCGGCAAGACGAGTTCGCCGAGATCCGCGCGAAGTACATCGCGCATATCAACCGCATGTTCGCCCTGGCCGCCGCCGACCAGGGGGTCTCGGGGTTGCTGCCCGCTGAGTTGGACACGGTCGGACAGCGCGTCTTCGCTTTGGAGCGGAAGCTGGCCGCCGGACACTGGGACGTGGTGCGCCGCCGCGATGCCGAACTGAGGTACAACCTGACCGCTTTCGACGCGCTGATCGCGGACAATCCCGAATTCGACTGGACCGCATGGACGTCCGCTCTCGCCGAGGGGGTCGAAAGCAACGGGTCCGACCTGTTCGCCGAGTCGGTCGTCTTCCAGCCGGATTACCTGCGTACGTTCGCGCAGGTCTGGGCCGCCGAACCGCTCGCGGACTGGCAGGCATGGGCGGCATGGCGGGTGCTGCGTTCGCGCGCACCGTATCTGACCGACGAACTGGTCGAGGAGAACTTCGACTTCTACGGCCGCACGCTCACCGGCGCGGAAGAGAACCGGGAGCGCTGGAAGCGCGGCGTCGCGCTGGTGCAAGACCTGCTCGGTGAGTCGGTCGGCAAACTGTATGTGGCCGAACACTTCCCGCCGGAGGCGAAGGCGCGGATGGTCGAGCTGGTGGCCAACCTGCAGGAGGCGTACCGGCGCAACATCGCCGAACTCGAATGGATGGGGCAGGACACCAGGTCGGCCGCGTTGGCCAAGCTGGCGAAGTTCACCCCGAAGATCGGTTACCCGGACAAGTGGCGGGACTACTCGGCCGTCGTGATCGATCCGGCCGACCTGGTCGGCAACTACCGCAACGGCTATGCCGCCGAACACGATCGGGATCTGAACAAGCTCGGCGGCCCGGTCGATCGGGACGAGTGGTTCATGACCCCGCAGACAGTGAACGCCTACTACAACCCGGGCATGAACGAAATCGTCTTCCCCGCCGCGATCCTGCAGCCGCCGTTCTTCGACATGAACGCCGACGACGCGGCCAACTACGGTGGCATCGGCGCCGTGATCGGCCACGAGATCGGGCACGGCTTCGACGATCAAGGCGCGAAGTACGACGGTGACGGCAACATGGTCGACTGGTGGACCGACGCGGATCGCGCCGAATTCGCCAAGCGGACGAAGGCTCTGATCGCCCAGTACAACGTGCTCTCACCCAAGGAACTGCCGGACGAACACACCGTCAACGGCGAGTTCACCATCGGCGAGAACATCGGTGACCTCGGCGGCCTGTCCATCGCGTTGGAGGCGTACAAGATCTCGCTGAACGGCGCCGAGGCGCCGGAGATCGATGGACTCACCGGTTTGCAGCGGGTGTTCTACGGCTGGGCACAGGTGTGGCGCGCCAAGGCCCGTGCAGAGGAGGCCATACGCCGGCTCGCCGTCGACCCACACTCGCCGCCCGAGTTCCGCTGCAACGCCGTGGTGCGCAATATCGACAGCTTCCACGAAGCGTTCGACGTCAAACCTAGCGACGCGCTGTACCTGGAACCCGCTGAGCGCGTAAAGATCTGGTAATCGGCCGGCTCGAGGCGGTCCCACCGAGTGGGACCGCCTCGGCTCTGTGTTCAGCGCGAACGGCCCGGGTCCGGGAGTCGAGAAGAAGACGTCCTCGGCCTTGGGGCGGCGCAGACGCGCAGAACTTTCTCGCGCACCGGCCAAGTGAAGCAATCACCAGAGACGCCGCGGTCGACTACGGATTATCTGATCGTCCTTTCGTCAGCGCCCCGCAGGGGCGCGACGCGACAACTGATCTCGTGAGCACATGGGTAACTCACCGGGTACGCCCAGAACCCGAGCGGCACTCAACGCAGGAACTGAACGCAAATCCCGCGTCACCTGACTAATACGGCCTAAAGACCCGGAGAGGCGGGGGAGCCCGCGCTCAGTTCCAGTCGCCGAGGCCGTCGCTGGCGCTGAGGGTGCCGCCCTTGGTGTTCTGCACGATCACCGGGTCACCCCGACGTGCGTTCTCGAAGAACCACTTGCCGTCCTCGGTGCTGACATTCAGGCAGCCGTGGCTGGCGTTGGACACGCCCTGCTGGGCGACCGACCACGGAGCCGCGTGCACGAAGATGCCGCTGTTGGAGATGCGGGTCGCGTACTCGACCTCGAGCTTGTAGCCCTCGGGGTCGGTGATCGGCACACCGTAGGTGGACGAGTCCATGATCATCTTGCGCTGCTGTTCGCCGACGATGTAGGTGCCGTTCGGGGTCTCGTGCTTGGGCTTGCCCATCGAGGTCGGCATTTCCTTCACCACCTCGCCGTTGCGGGTGATGGTGATGGTGTGGGTGTCGTCGTCGGCGGTGGCGACGAACGCGTCGCCGATCCGGAACGAGCTGGTCGTGCCGCCCGCCTGGACCTGCACGTCGGTGTTGTCCGGCCAGAACTCGTCCGGCCGCCAGCGCACCTGCTTGTCACCGCGCCAGTAGAAGTGGCCGGGGGCGGGCTTCGATGACGTGATCTTGATGGCCTTCTCGGCGGTGGCGTGGTCGGTCACCGGTTCCTTGAAGGTGATGATGATCGGCTGCGCGACACCGACGACCTCGCCGTCGGCGATGTTGATCGAGGGTGGGGCGAAGTTGGCCTGCGGCGCCGGATCGGTGGCCGCGGTGGCCGAGCCCGTGTCGATACCCGGAATCGGTTCGGCCTGCGCAGGCGCGACCAGCATGACTCCGGCCGCCGCGATCGCGGCGGACAGCAGGACGCCCTCGCGCAACCGGCGGGCTAGCCGAGCTCCCTTGCGGTGAGCAGGCAACGACGCGGTGTGCAAAGCGGCATGCATAGGTTTCTCGTCCATTCCATCTCTCGCACGCGCGCGTAGCGAGATATTTCAGTCAGCGCGGAGCCAGAAGAGCGCCCCGTGGGTATTGACGGCCCGACCCGTCGTCCTTCCTACCGTCCGACGCACGCCGAAGCCACTTGCGTTTCACAGTGATTCAGTCAGCGCGCTGAATGTGTTTCACATCACAAGATGCCTTGATGGGTATCGGTTGGATGAACGTCCCGGTCAATCCGGATAGCCTCGTCTGAGGCCGAGTGCTGTGGGTGACTGAAAGGCAGTTCGCCGCAAACTTCTTAGTGAGCAACGTCACTCACTACGTCGAATGAAATCGGGCGATGTGGGCCGGTGGAAATGTTGTGTGGCACCGAGACCGGGACACGTCCGTGCGCATAGCGTGGTGTGAGCCGCAGGTGCTTGTGCCCGAGAATGGTGGCCAGCGCGATCCGCAATTCGTAGTCCGCGAGTGCGGCGCCGACACAGCGCCGGTGCCCACCGCCGAACGGAGCGAACTCGAACGGCCGGTAGCGGCGCTCGATGAAGCGGCCCGGATCGAAGCGCCCGGCGTCGGACCAAACGTCCGGGTCGGAGTGCAGCAACGGCACCGCGATCCCCATGGTGTCGCCAGATGCGAGCGCAACGCCGCGCAGCGCGTACGGCTCGGTGAGCCTGCGCACGACGATCGGGACCGGCGGGTGCAGACGCAGCGTCTCCTGACATACCGCGTCCAGGTAGGGCAGTCCGGCCAGCTGTCCCGGGCTCGCGTCGGGCCCGGCGTCACGCAGTTCCGCCCGCAGCCGCGCCAGCGACTCCGGTGCCCGATGCAGCCGGTACAACGCCCACACCAGGGCGGTCGCCGTGCTCTCGTGCCCAGCGACCAGCAGCGTGCGCAGTTGCTCGCACAGCTCGTCGTCGGTGCTCGCGGCGGTGTCGTCGGCGGCAGCGGACAGCAGCATGCCGAGCACGTCCGTCGGCTGTGTGCCCACGGTCCGGCGCCGCCGCGCGATCTCGGCGCGCAGCAGCGTGTCCAGCCGCGTGCGGGCGGCCTGAAATCGGTCCCATGGACTGTGCCCGAGCAGTCCGTGGCGCAGTGCGGGCACCAGCATCAGCGGCCCGGAGAACGCGGTGAGGAAGTCGGTGACGGCGGCGGTGTACTCCGCCCGCCGCTGCTCGTTGTCCACTCCGAACACCACCGTCGAGATCACCCGCAGCGTGAGCGCCCGTGCGGCCGCTCGTGCGTCGATACGCGCGCCCGCCACCCACGCGCGGCCGCTCTCCCCGGACATCTCCCGCATGGTGGCGTCGCGGATGAGCTCGCCGTACTCGCGAATCCGCAGACTGTGGAACGCGGGCGTGAGCAGCGCACGGTCGCGTCGGTGACGCTCGCCCGAAGCCAGGATCAGCGATGCGGCCCCGACCATCGGTTCGATCGGATTCGGACGTGGCGGCTGCGTGATCTCCATCGGGGCGCGGAACATTTCGCGAGCACCGACAGCCGTCCCGGTGAAGAGCGCCGCACCGAATCCAGGGAAACGAACATAGAACGGGTCGCCCTCGCGCGCCCTGCGCCACCGGAAGTACCGGTCGAAATCGATGCCCGCGGCCAGCGCGTGCAGCACGGTCCATCGCGGCGCGCGTGGCCCGGCGCTGTCCTCACTTGCGCGGATCGAAGCCATACGCACGTCCATACCCAGAAACACGAAGTCGCCACTCGAGGGGTTCGACTCCCCCGATCATCCAGGCGGGCCGCCCGTGGCTCCCCTATTGTCCGGCCTCTTTGTATTTGCGGACCGTGGCCTGTGCCGTCGCGCCAAGCCGCGCGAGCCTGGCGTCACCGAGCGCGGTCACCATGCTGCCGATCCCGTTGGTCACGAACGCGATCGACATGCGCAGATCACGATCGGCGTACGCGCCCGAACCGCCCGCGCCATAGTGACCGAACGCGTTTCGTGGCTGCTGCTTGGCCATGAGCACGGGGCGGTGATATCCGAGTGTGAAGCGGATCGGTACGCCGAGCACGTAGTCGCGGCTCTGAGCGGGCTGCACCTTGCTGATCGTCTCGATCGTTTCCGGCGACAGGAGTCGCACGACGGGCTCCGGAGCGGCCGTTCCGAGGCCGTGTACGCCCCGCTCCGGCCGGTCGGGGTAGACCACACCGTCGTTGGCCAGCGCGCCGTACATCCGCGCCAGCGCACGTGCCGAGAAGACGCCGTTCCAGCCGGGCATCACCGCGTCGTGCACCCGGGGGTCGCGGACCAGCTCGTCGAAGCTCTCCGGCATGCCCGCCTCGGCGAGCCCACGCACCGGCCGCACCCAGGACATCACCGAGGAGGCGGTATTCCAGCGGATTCCCGGCGGACCGAGGGGCCGCACGATCTTGGCGATCCGATGTCGTGCGGATTCCGGCACCTGGAACCAGTACTCGTCGAGCCCGAGCGGCTCGGCGATCTCGGTGCGCACCACGTCGGTGAACGACGCGCCGGTCACCCGCTGCACGATCTCGGCGACCAGCCAGCCGAAGGTGATCGCGTGATAACCGGAGGTGCGAATGCGGCGTGGATCCGGCGGACTGTCGGCGAGCGCGCGAGTGACGGCGTCGTAGTTCAGGATGCCCTCGCGACCCGGGACCAAGCCGCGCACCCGGTGCAGACCCGCGCGGTGCGACAGCACGTCGCGCACCGTGATGTCCTCCTTGCCGTGCGCGGCGAACTCCGGCCAGTACTCCGCGACCGGCGTCTCATAGCCGATCAGTTCGCGTTCGGCGAGCCGGTGCAGCACGGTCGAGGCCACGCCCTTGCCGGTGGAGAACGTCAGTACGACGGTCTCGCTGTTCCAGCGGCGCTCCTTGTCCGCCCAGCCGGCCCAGATGTCGACAACCGGCCTGCCATCCAGGTAGACCGCGAGTGCACCGCCACCGCGCGCGGGCTGGGCGAACATGCCGAAGAACTGATCGGCCAGCCGGATGAATCGCGGGTCGACCAGCATGTCGCGCGGTGGCGCAAGTTTCTTGCCCGCCGCATCGGCGGGCTCGAACTCATCAGCCGCCATTGCCGAAACCATGGGGTCACCTCCTGACCACCGTTAGTCGCGCCGGTGAACCAGAGTAACCCGCGGACCAGGTCTGCCGACGGGTAAAAGGCGTGGTGAGGCACCTATCGCCGGAATCATCGGCGGATGGCTTCCGTCTCCGGCTCGACGTGCGCTCGGTCCATGGTGTATTCATGGCGTGGTATTTCAAGCACTGCTATGGCAACTTCGGATTCTTACGGGGGTGTGAGTTCGGAGCGTTACAGCTCGGGAGGACTGTACGTGTCTCGTCAACCGACCTGGGGTCGTCTCGCCTTCGCCGGGCTCGCTATCGCGGCGGGTCTGTCGCTGATCGGGTGCAGCTCCACCATCAGCGGTACCGCGCAGCCTGCCGTGGAGAACGGGACGATCGATGCGGTCTCGGTGACCAATACGCCGAAACCGTCCGCGAGCAAGCCCGCTCCGAGCAGCAAGCCGTCGCCGACCAAGTCGGGCGGCGACACCGACTTCCAGGCCGAGGTCGGTGACTGCGTGACACTCGGCGGCACCACCACCAACGCCACCATCGACAAGGCGTCCTGCGGTAGCCGCGCATCGAACTACAAGGTGATCGAGAAGAAGTCGAAGAGCTCGCAGTGCGTCAGCGACGCGGACAACTACTACGCCGAGACCATCAACGGTATCGAGCAGGGCGCGCTGTGCCTGGACATCGACTGGGTGGTCGGCGGCTGCATGGACGTCGGCGGCGATGATCCCAAGCGCATCGACTGCGCCGGTTCGAGCCCGGCGAAGGGCGTGAAGGTGGTCAAGATCCAGCAGGGCGCCGACGATGTCAGCGTCTGCGGTAGCGGCACCGGATACGTCTACGACAAACGCCGCTTCGTCGTCTGCGTCCAAGAGCTCTGACCGGGGCCTGGCGGATGACCAGACGGGCCGCGCCTCGCGAGGCACGGCCCGTCGTAGTTGGGGGCACCGACCGGCGGCCTGTCGCTAGGTTGGGTTGGTGAGCACCACCGAGCTTCCCCGTCTGCGGTCGGGCAGCGGCCGCTGGATTCTGCTGGCCACCATCCTCGGATCGTCGGTGGCCTCGCTCGACGCGACGGTCGTCAACATCGCGCTGCCACGGATCGGGGACTCACTGGACACCGATGTCGCCGGACTGCAGTGGACGCTGAACGGCTACACACTGACTCTTGCCTCCTTCATCCTGCTCGGCGGTTCGCTGGGCGACAAGCTCGGCAGGCGCAGGGTCTTCGTGTGGGGCACCGTCGCTTTCGCGATCTCATCCGTATTGTGTGGCGCCGCGACGACCATCGAAATGCTGATCGTGGCCCGGATCCTGCAGGGCGTGGCGGGCGCGATGCTCACCCCGGGCAGTCTCGCCCTGATTTCCTCCTCGATCGACCAGCGCGACCAAGGCGCGGCGATCGGACTCTGGTCGGGCTTCGGGGGTGTGGCGGGCGCGCTCGGCCCTTTCCTCGGCGGCTGGCTGATCGAGGTCGCGGGCTGGCGGTCCATATTCTTCCTCAACGTTCCGCTGACCGTGGTCGTCGTGCTCGTCGCGGTGCGACACGTGCCGGAGAGCCGCGACCCGAGCGCGGCGACCCGACTCGATCTGCCGGGCGCGCTGGTGGTCGCGCTCGGCCTCGGCGCGCTCACCTTGGGACTGATCGACACCGTGCCGCTGCTCATCGCCATCGGCGTGGTGTTACTGGCGCTCTTCGTCGTGATCGAGCTGCGCGGCGATCATCCGTTGGTGCCGCCCGCGCTGTTCCGTTCCCGGGTATTCACCGCGGCCAATCTCGTGACACTCGCGGTCTATGCCGCCCTCGGCGGGGTGTTCTTCCTGTTGGTGCTGGAATTGCAGCTGGTGGCGGGATACTCGCCGCTGATGTCCGGGGTCGCGACCGTGCCGGTCACCCTGATCATGCTGGCGCTCTCGGCCCCCGCCGGGCGCTGGGCGCAGGTGCACGGTCCCCGCGTTCCGATGACCGCCGGACCGCTGCTGGCGGCCGCGGGCTTGGTGCTCTTGCTGCGCATAGGTCCCGATACCACCTACCTCACCGACGTGCTGCCGGGCGTGCTCGTCTTCGGGCTCGGGCTCGCGGTACTGGTCGCCCCGCTGACCGGCGCGGTGCTCGGTGCCGTGCCCAGCAGCGAGGCGGGCATCGCCTCCGGGGTGAACAACGCGGTCGCCCGCACGGCACAACTGCTCGCCGTGGCTGCGTTGCCCGGGCTCGCGGGTATCTCGGGTGCGTTGGGCGACCCGGAGGCGTTCGACGATGGTTTCGCCACCGCGATGTGGCTGTGCGTCGGCCTGCTGGTGACCGGAGCGGTCCTCGCCGCCGTCCTGTTGCGCCCCGAGCGGCGCGTGCCCGTCCTGGACAACGTCGACTGCCTGCCGCAGTGCGGGATGGCCGCTCCCGCGCTGGCACCGGCACGAAGCGAGAAATGAACGGCCCGAATGGATTGCTCCATTCGGGCCGTTCAGTTGGTTTCCGATCAGGTCGGGTGTGCGATCAGATCGGGATGTAACCCGCCCCGACACCGCCGCGCGCGTTGAGATCACCCGTGATCGCGCTCATGTTGGTGCCGACTTCCGGGCCGAAGCAAGCGATGGCCAGGTAGGCGTTCACCATGCCGACGAGTGTCGTGCCGACGACGACCGGTGCGCCGGAGTCGCCTTCAACCACGCACATCTGACTCCAGGTCTCGACGTTCGTCCGGAACACGTCACCCCAGGCGATACCGCAGGTGTTGCCGGTGGTCCGGCCCTCCTTGCAGACGATCTGCGGGAAGTTGGCAGGCCCGCCGATCCCGGTGATCGTGACGTTACCGATGCGATTCACCGGGACGAGCTTGCCCGGCTCGAACTGAATGACGGCGTAATCCAGGTCGTGGTTGGAATAGGTGAACCGGCCGATCACGCCCGCCCCCCGATCGGATTCGGCGTAGACCTGCGAGCCGGGATCGCCGCAGTGCCCAGCGGTCAGCCCGACCAGACGGCCCGCGTTGTCGTGGCCGACCGTGGTGACCGTGCACTCGAATTGGTTGTCGATGATGATCCCGGATCCACCGCCCACGACCGGCAGGCCCGGTTGGGCGTTTGCGGCCCCTGCGCCCGTGCCGAGCAGCGCCGCGCCAAGGGCGACGGCGAAGGCGGCGTTGGCCACCTTGGCGAGTTTGCTGAACATGTCCCTCCAGACGTCGGAAGCCCGCACGATATCAATCTGTCGCACCCATCGTGTCAGTAATCGACCTCGGGCGCGTCACCCACTACGGGTTGTCCCCACTGCGATCTACTTCAACCCTATTTCGTACACAATAGTTGAAATGTATCTTACGTGCACGATAGCGGGCCGCTATCATAATTGTGAAAATCTCGTGGCCGTTTGTCGTGCGGGGGTACTAAGAGGTGGATGTGTTCGTCTCCGGAATCAAAAACGATTTTTGATGAATTCTCTCCATATTAATTCGCCACAGCAACCGGCATAGGCCGGAGATTCGCGCAGCTGGGTTGTCACTTGTTCCAGAGATGGGCGCGCCGGTACTGGGCCGTATCCCAATGTTCATGCCCGCTGCCATTGCCTTTTGCCAACGGTGAGCGACATCTATGACCGCAATCACAAGTCGGTGGTGTGTTCTGCACTACTCCGTAGTAAGGTGCGTCAAGCAAACGAGTCGTCGGGGCAGCCAACCGGCGTCGAGGAGGGTTAGCCAGTGCAGTCGACCGAGAGTCCACCCCGAGGGTCACGGTTCAGTGATGCGGTCGATTGGAAGAAGTCGTACTGGCAAGATCACCCGAAGCGTTCGCTGGAAACGTTCGGTCGCCAGATCATCATGGGCTTCGCGGCGGTCGCCGAACTGTTCGTCGCGATTTTCCGCCGACGGTTCCCGTTCGGGGAGTTCGTCCGGCAGTGTGCATTCATGGCCAGTGTCTCCGCGGCGCCGACGCTGCTGGTCGCCATCCCGATCGGCGTGATCGTCTCCATCCAGGTCGGTTCGGTCGCCGGTCAGGTCGGCGCCACCTCCTTCATCGGCGCCGCCAACGGGCTCGGCATCATCCAGCAGGGCGCCCCACTGGTCACCTCGCTGATGATCGCGGGCGCGGTCGGTTCCGCGGTCTGCGCCGATCTCGGCTCGCGCACCATCCGCGAGGAGATCGACGCCATGAAAGTGATGGGCGTCGACCCGATGCGCAGGCTGGTCGCACCGCGGCTGGGGGCCGCGATGCTGGTCAGCGTGCTGCTGTGCGGCTTCGTGGTCTTCGTCGGTTTCTTGACCGGCTACATGTTCAATATCTTCGCGCAGAACGGAACGCCAGGTTCCTATGTCGGCACCTTCTCGTCGTTCGCGGTGACCACCGACCTGCTTGTCGCGCTGGTCAAATCGCTGATTTTCGGACTGTTGGCCGCAATCATCGCCTGCGATACCGGATTGAACACCCGAGGTGGTCCCGGCGGTGTCGCGAACTCGGTGAATTCCGCGGTGGTGAGCTCCGCCATCATGCTGTTCGGGGTGAACCTCATCATCACCCAGGTTTACAACGCACTATTCCCGTCACAGGTGGTCTGAGCCGGTGTCATCAACCTATGTACCTCCGCTGCTGCGGCCCTTCCAGTCACTCCGGAAATCCGCACAGGCGCCGGTAGATCTGCTCGCCAGGCTCGGCCACCAGGTGTTCTTCCTGCTGCGCTCGATCGGCTCCATTCCGTTGGCGCTCAAGCATTACCCCAAGGAAGTCTGGCGACTGCTTTCCGATGTCACCTGGGGCAATGGCAATCTCGTCGTCGGCGGCGGCACCATCGGCGTCGTCGTCATCCTGAGCGCCTTCGGCGGCATGACCGTCGGCATCCAGGGCTACAACTCGTTGAACCTGCTCGGACTGAGTCCGATCACCGGCGCGATCTCGGCGTTCGCGACAACCCGTGAACTCGGGCCGCTGCTCGCGACGCTGGCCTTCGCCGCTCAGGCGGGCTGCCGCTTCACCGCGCAACTGGGCGCCATGCGCATCTCCGAGGAGATCGACGCGCTGGAATCCATCGCCATCCGGCCGCTGCCCTATCTGATCAGCACCAGGATGTTCGCGGCGATGGTGGCCATCGTCCCGCTGTACTGCCTCGGCCTTGCCATGGCCTACATCTCCTGCGCGGTGACCGTGCAGCTCATCGGCGGCACCGCCGCGGGCACCTACCAGCACTACTTCTATCAGTTCCTGGTCCCGGTCGACGTGATCTACTCACTGCTCAAGGCGATCCTGTTCGTCGCGATCACCACATTCATCCAGTGCTACTACGGCTTCTTCGCCTCCGGTGGTCCCGAAGGCGTCGGTGTGGCCGCGGGCCGCGCGATCAAGATGTGCATCATCGCGGTCGTCTTCGCGAACCTGTTCATGACATTGGCGATCTGGGGTGTCAACCCCGGCATTCGGATCTCGGGGTAAACACCAGATGATCATCGATCCCAGTGGGCGCGGGCCCACGATGCGGCAGTTGCTCGTCGCAGGCCTGTGCGGCCTGGTCGTCTTCGCGCTGGTGCTGACCTTGTTGATGCTGCGCTACCAGGGTTACTTCAAGGAGAAGGTCAACGTCACCGCGAACCTGACCACCACCGGCGACGGCCTGCCCGAGCAGGCCGACGTGAAGTTCCGCGGCGTGCTCGTCGGCGCGGTGCAGAACGTCGATGTCGCCGCGAAGGGCGAACTGCAGAAGGTCAGGATCGAGATGAAGCCGGAGTTCGCCGGTGACATCCCGGCCAACGTGACCGCCCGCGTGGTGCCGAGCAACCTGTTCGCCGTCACCTCCGTCGAACTGGTCTTCAACGGACCCTCCGATCAGTACCTGCGCGAGGGCTCCGTCATCGAGGAGGATCGCAGTCAGGGCACGATCGCGCTGCAGGACACCCTCACCACCGTGCGCGACATCCTCGACAAGATCGACCCGGTGCAATTCGGCCGCGTGCTCGGCACCCTGTCGCAGGCGCTGGACGGTAGCGGCCGGATGCCCGGCTCCACCGTCGAGCGGTTCGACCGCTGGCTGCTTGCGGTCGACGAGTCGATTCCCGACCTCGGCGTGCTGCTCGGCGACTTCTCCGCGTCGTTCCACGCGCTCAACCAGTCCGCGCCGGAGCTGGTCGACGTGCTCGGCAGCTCGGTGCAGACCGCGCGCACCATCGCCGACCGCCGCGGTGAGCTGGTCGCGCTGATCACCGGCACCAGCGGGACCGTGGACACGGTGAACGATCTCTTCGCCCGCAACCCGGACGTCGGCAAGGAGGTCACCGCCGGGACCAGCGACATGTTCGGCGCCCTCGCGGCCGACCCCGACGCGATCACCAGGAGCCTGCTCAACCTGAGCGAGACCATGCGCCGGATGGACACCACGTTCACGTGGGGTCCACAGAAGCAGCAGGTCTGGAACGCGGGTATCACGCTCACCCCGTACCGGCCGTACACCGTGGCCGACTGCCCGCGCTACGGCGAGCTGGCCGGCCCCAGCTGCTACACCGCGCCGGCCGTCGCCGAACTGCCCGAACTGCCCGAACAGCTGAAGCCGCGCGCGCTCGCCTCGGCCGCCGGGCTTCCGCCCGTGGTGCCGATGCCGGGTCTGCCCCTGATCCCGGGTATCACCACCCCCGACCCGGCCCGGGCTACCGCGGCCGCTCCGACCGGCGGTGCGCTCGCTCCGTTCGCGGGCACGCCGCTCGAGGGTCTGTTCCCGATGCTGCCGCCCGGTCTGTTCCCGCCTGCCGCACCGGCACCGGCTGCTCCGGCCGCCGCGCCCGAGGGCACCCCGTCGGCAGCGCCGATCTCCCACCAGGGTGACTCGGCGATCGTCGCGCTGCTCGGCCGCAAGCCGACCACCGCCGAGTACCTGCTGCTCGGATCGATTTTGAAGGGCGGAACCATGCACGTGTCCGACAATGGTGCCGGACGATGAGCATTCGTAAGCCGCTGATCGGATTCAGCATCTTCGCCATCGTGTCGATCCTGGTCACGGTGGTCGTGTGGAATACCTTGGCGCGCATCGTCAGTGGTGACACCTACACCTACTCCGCGACCTTCTCCGACGTGCTCGGTCTGCACGAGGGCGATGACGTGCGCATGGCGGGCGTCCGGGTGGGCAAGGTGGAGAAGATCGAGCTCGGCCGCGACGCCGATCTGAAGAAGTCGGTCGCCAAGGTCACCTTCGTGGTGCAGCGCGACCAGATGATCTACGACGACACCAAAGCCCTTGTCCGATACCAGAACCTGATCGGTCAGCGCTATGTGGCCCTGGCTCCCGGCACGGCGCCGAGCCCGACGCCGCTGAAGAACAACGGCTCGATTCCGATCGAGCGGACCGAGCCGTCGTTCGACGTGTCCGCTCTGCTCAACGGCTTCCAGCCGCTGTTCCAGGTGTTGCAGCCCGAGCAGGTCAACCGCTTGTCGGAAACCTTCATCCAGGCGTTGCAGGGTGACGGTGTCTCGTTGAGCGCGTTCATCGTTCAGGCCGCGCAGCTGGCCACCGACTTCCAGCGCAGGGACG
The DNA here is from genome assembly GCF_040681325.1 of Nocardia sp. NPDC051787. Taxonomy (NCBI): domain Bacteria; kingdom Bacillati; phylum Actinomycetota; class Actinomycetes; order Mycobacteriales; family Nocardiaceae; genus Nocardia; species Nocardia sp. NPDC051787. The sequence goes on along the minus strand of NZ_JBFAYO010000003.1, from coordinate 75,583 downwards.
CGATTCTGTCCGATGTGATCACCAACCTCTCGGGCGTGATGGCGGGGTTGGCCAAACGAGGTGATGAATTGGAGACCCTGATAACCCAGACCCGCGCGTTGATCGGCGGGCTGTACGAACAGGGGCAGTCGTTGCTCGCCTCCACCGAGCAGATCGCCAGCGCCACCACGTCGCTGGTCGACATGATGGACCGGATCCAACCAGGGCTGCAGGCCGCGCAGAACTCCACCAGCGCGGCGCTGACCCTGCTGCTGGACAACGGCGCCAAGCTGGACCAGGCGGCGATCGACCTGCCGAACGTCCTGTCGGCGGCGGGCAGGCACACCTCCGAAGGCGCCTACGCCAACGCGTACCTCTGCGGCCTGGACGTCTCGCTCTACGGCATCCTGTTCCCGCGCGGGCTGTTCTCCCAGATCGGTGGAACCTCGCACTCGGCGGTGTGCCGCCCATGATGACGAAACTCAAGGCCAGGTTCGACAGCAATCGGTACTTCTGGTTGGGCATCATCGGTGGCGTCCTCATCGTGGTGCTGCTTCTGGTGTCCAGCGTCTACAAACTCATCGGGGTCGGCGAGCAGTCGATCAAGGCCGAGTTCGTGCAGGCCGCGGGCATCAAGGTCGGCGACAAGGTGAACGTCGCCGGTGTATCCGCCGGCCAGGTGGTCGACGCCGAACTCGAGGGAAGCCATGTGCTGCTCACGCTGAGCGTGCGCGACGACGTGAAGCTCGGCCCGGACGCGCGTGCCTCGATCAAGATGGCCACGCTGCTCGGCGCCAGGTATGTCGACCTGGAGCCCGGAGATGGCTCCGGCTTGAAGGGCAAGCGAATCCCGCTGTCCAATACCGCGGTTCCGTACAACCTGGCCGACGTGGTGCAGATCGGCACGCCGAAGTTCGAGGCGCTCGACACCAAGAAGCTGGCGCAGTCGCTGAATCTGATCAACGAGCAGATGGGCGGATCGCCCCAGCTCGCCGCGCAGGCACTCGACAGTGTCGGCGCGCTGGCCAAGGTGATCGATACCCGCAGGGCCGAGGTGGACGCACTGCTGAAGGACCTGGACCGGGTCACCCGGATCCTCGCCGACAACCGCAACAGCGTGCTGCTGGTGATCACCCAGGGCGAGGCCATCGCCAATCGGGTGATGGAGCGTCAGGCCCTGCTGCGCCAGCTGCTCGACGGCGTCGCGACGCTGACCAGGCAGCTGCAGGAGATCGGGGCGCAGAACAACGATCAGCTCGGGCCGACCATCGCGCAGCTGAACACCATGGCCGAGGGCCTGCAGAAGAACAAGGACAACCTGGACCGGCTGTTGTCGCTCATGCCGCCGACCGTGCGCTACCTGGCGAACTCGTGGGGTGGCAGCGGTCCGTATGGCGACGTCGGCCTGCCGTGGCTCTTCCCGGACAACTGGTTGTGCTTCGCCCAAGTGATCGAAGGGTGCCAGGGATGAAACTCCGCACGGCTTTTCCGCTGAAGACCGTCGCGAAGACGCTCATGATCAGCGCCGCGGCGCTGACGGTCGGCAGTTGCTCACTGCTGCCGAGTTCGGTGAACGACGCGTTGGGCACCACGATGCGGATCACCGCGGACTTCGAGAACATCGCGGGTATCTACGAGGGCAATCCGATCACGGTGCTCGGCCTGGACGTCGGCAAAGTCGACAAGGTCGTGCCCAAAGGCACCCTGGTCGAGGTGCACATGTCCATCGACAAGGACGTGCAGATCCCGAAAGACGCGGAGGCCGCGATCGTTTCGCCGTCCATCGTGACCGACCGGCACATCGAGCTCACGCCCGTCTACACCGGCGGCGCGACCATGTCCGACGGCGCGCACCTGCCCAAGGCGCGCACCAAGACGCCGGTCGAGCTGGACACGATGATCAAGACGATCGATCAGTTCGCCGCCGCGCTCAAGCCGGAGCCGGGCCAAGAGGGCATCGGCCCGCTGTCGGGCCGGGTGCTCTACCCGATGCTCAACGGCAACGGCGAGAAGATCCGCGACACCCTCAACGCGTTGTCCGGCGCGCTGAAGGTCGGTGTGGACAACAAGGACGCGATCTCCAGCATCATCATCAAGTTGAACGAGCTCACCACCATGCTGGCCGAGAACGACCAATCGGTGCGCGATTTCAGCGACCGGGTGACCCAGATGACCGGCCTGCTCGCCGAGCAGTCCCCGGGCCTGCAGGCCACGCTCGACCAGCTCAACGCCTTCTTGGTGAACACGAGCAGCACGCTGACGCAGTACCAGGACCAGCTGTCCGGCACCATGACCGGCCTGACCAACGTCACCCAGCAGCTGCGGGACAACGCTTACGGCATCACCGAGGTGGTCGACGTTGCGCCGATGGTGATGCAGAACATCAACGGCATCGTGAACCGGGAGCACCAATACGTCCGGCTGCACGCGATCATCGGTACCGCGCTGTCGGGCGAGATCGTCAGCCTGTTCTGCGAGCGCGTCCAAATGAGGGCCGACGGCTGCCGCACCGGAAACATGCAGGACTTCGGACCCGACTACGGGCTCACCGCCGCACTGCTCGGACTGACGAAATGACGTACCGAATGACGATAAAGGCACGCAGGGCGCTGGTCGCCGTCGTCGCGGTGGCCGGTGTGGGGGTCACCGCGGGCTGCGGATTCACCGTGGAGAAACTGCCGCTGCCCAAACCCGGCCTGAACGGGGACACCTACACGGTGCACGCGGTGTTCGAGAACGCGCTGAACCTGCCCGACCAGGCAAAGGTGAAAATCGGCGGCTCGGATGTCGGCGTGGTTACCGACATCAAGACGAAGAACTTCCAGGCCGTCGTGGATCTGACCATCCGCAAGGACATCGAGTTGCCCAAGGGCAGCACGGCGGAGCTGCGCCAGGCCACCCCGCTCGGTGACGTGTTCGTCGCGGTGTCCAAACCCAAGGTGGACCCGGGCGCGGAAATGCTACGCGACGGCGACACGCTGACCCTGGACAGCACCTCCGCGGGTGCGACCGTCGAGCAGTTGCTCATCTCGGTATCCATGCTATTCAACGGCGGCGGCATCGCGAGCTTGTCCAGGCTGGGCGCGGAGTTGGACTCCATCCTCGGCGGGCGCGGCGGGCAGCTGGCCCACCTGATCACCGAAATGACCGGCGTCGTCAGCAGTTTGAACGCCAACACCGCCCGGGTGGACAGCGTCCTCGGCGAGTTCAGCACCTTGGCGAACACCATCGAGTCGCGGCGGTCCGAACTCGGCGAGGTGGCCGACACGCTGCCGCAGATGGTCGGCGCCGTCGCGGAGAACAACCGGGCCATCGGCGACCTGCTGACCAAGCTCTCGGTGGCCAGCGCCGCGCTCGGCGACTACGCGAACACCTCCACCGAACAGCTGAGCAGCCTGCTGGACAACACCCATCAGCTGATGGACGCGCTGGCCAGAACCGGTGACGGCTTCGGCGTGCTGCTCGATCGCCTGCGGGTGCTGCGGCCGAAGGTCGACGCGACCTTCCGCGGCAGCAGCTTCGCGGTGTACGCGACCGCGACCAACCTCGATATCAGCGCGCTCACCGACCCGCAGCACGGCAAGCTCCAGGATCTGCACGACCTGCAGGACTTCGCGGGCAGCTTGATCCAGGTGCTGCAGTTGGTGCAGGGCCGGGTGACGGGAGGACACCGATGACCTTCCTGCGCAACCTGGCCGGACGCAAGCTGCTGCTGTCGAACCTGGGCCTGGTGCTCGTGCTGCTGGTCGGCGCCGCGTACCTGATGGTGAATGTCATGCGGGTCAACCCGCTGCGCTCGGACTACACGGTCACGGTGAACCTGGACCGTTCCGGCGGTCTGCAGCCCGGCAACGACGTGACGCTGCGGGGATGGCGGATCGGCAAGGTCAGTTCGATCGAGCTGACCGACCGCGGCCAGGCCATCGCCGCCACCGCGCAGATCGACGCCAAGTACAAGATCCCGGTGGACACCCGGATCGCGGTGCAGGCCCTGTCCGGCGCGGGCGAGCAGTACATCGACTTCCGGCCGAATGCCGAGCAGGGGCCGTTCCTCGCCGACGGCGCGGTGATCAAGTTCGATCCGGAGAAGATCCAAACGCCGACCCCGGTGTGGGCGGTGCTGGACAACTCCAGCGCGCTGATCGCGCAGATCAACCCGGACCACTTCAAGGTCATCCTGCAGGAGCTGGACGTCGCGCTCAGCGCGGGACCGGATCAACTGCGCGGCATGGTCAACGGGATCAGCTTGGCCATGGCGGGCCTGGACTCGTTGCTGCCGCAGACCACGAACCTGATCGCGAATCTGCGCACCATCGCCAACACCACGTCCATGGCGCAGCCGGACCTGGCCACCCTGACCCGCAACTCCGGAACGCTGTTCGAGCAGTTCAACAACGCGAACGCCGAACTGCAGCGCGTGCTCGACCAGGCTCCCGGTCAGCTCACCAGCCTCGGCGCGGTGGTGGACCGGACCGCCGATCCGATCACCAGCCTGGCGACCAACTTCCAGGCGATCACCAAGGCGGCGCAGTTGCGGCTGCCCGCGCTGCGGGTGCTGTTCCCCTCGCTCGCGCTCGGTGGCGAGGCGCTCGGCGTCCCGGCGCACGACGGTGAGTTCCACGCGATCATCGACATCTGGCCGCGGCCGTTCTGCACCTATGAGACGCCGAAGATCCGTAACGAGGTCGTGCAGGACGGCACGATTCCGAAGTGGAACTACTGTGAGAACCCGCCGCCGGGCCAGCTGATCCGTGGTGCGGCGAACGCGCCGCGGCCCAACGTGCCGAACAACGGCGCGCAGATGCCGCCGGGTGTGGATCCGAACGAGCGGACCCTTCCTCCGGTGCGGTGAGTTCACACCCGGTCCGCCGGTCATCCTGCCGGACCGGGCATACTCGCCGGTAGAACGCGTAAGGTTCGCTGTCGCGGGCCCCGAAGCCAATCGGCGCGCGCCGATGCGCGCCGGGAAAGCAGGTTTGTATCGATGTCTACCGACGACGCCGAGAACAAGGACGCCGAGACCACGGCCGCCGTGGGCGGCAAGGACACCGACGCGGTGACCGAGAAGTCGGAGGATGCCGCTGACGCGGCGAAGCCCGAGCTGTCCAAGGCGGAGAAGGCAGACAAGCCGAAGACGGAGATGAAGGCGGCGGAGAAGGACGCTCCCAAGGCGGACGCGTCCGGGAAGTCCGCATCACTTCCGCTGGTGGCCGCGTTCGCGGCCGGTGTGCTGGCGGTCGCGGCGATCACCGCCCTGGTCGTGTTCTTCCTGCAGGGCTCCGACCGCGGGGAGAAGCTGGACGCGATTCGGGATTCGACCAGTGCCGCCTGCGAGTTCGGCAAGGACGTCTCGGTCTACGACTACTCGAAGAACCTCGACGACTACTTCACCACGGTGAAGGCCGGATCGACCGGGGAGTTCCTGAAGGAGTTCGACGACGCGACCAAGGCGCTCAAGGACGCGATGGTGCAGGCGCAGGTCAAGTCCTGGGCCGATGACGTGCAGTGCGGCTACCAGTCCGGTGACAAGACCTCGGCGAAGGTGCTGGTGACCCTCACGCAGTATCGGACCAACTTCACCCAGGCCAACCCGGAGCGGCAGTTCGTGGTCGTGATCGCCCAGCTGCAGAAGTCGGGCGACAAGTGGCTGGTCGAGAAGCTCGACTCGCCGATGCTGAAGGGCGCCGGTACGGGCCTGCCGGGTGCGCCGGCGCCGGGCGGCACTCCGCAGCCCGCGCCGTCCGGTCAGCCCGGGCCGCAGCCGGGTAACTAACCGAGCGCCTCCGGCGGTGGGCCGAGCCACCACCGCCGGAGGTCATTCGGGCAGCTTGCCGGTTCCGCGCGAGCGGATCAGAACAGTGTCAATGCTTGTGGCGCCGACGGCGCGGCCGCCTTCCCCGCGGCCTTGTCCTTCGGCGCTTCCGGCGCCGTCGACGCTTCCTCCACAGTCACCGCGGGCATTTCCACGGTGTTCGCCTCGGCGACAGCCGCGGTGACCGCGGCCTGCCGAGCCGCTTCTCCGGCCAGCGCATCGGCCTGCTCGTTGAAGTAGTTGCCGACATGTCCCCGCACCCAACGGAATCGGACCGGACCGGGCCTGCTGGCGATGGCTCGATCGATCTGCTGGACGAGTTCGACATTCTTCACCGCGCCGCCGGTAGACGTGCGCCATCCGTTGAGTCGCCACCCCGAGACCCACTCCGAGGCACATTTGATCGCGTACAGCGAATCGCTTTCGATGAGAAGGGGTTCGGACCCGGGATGGGCCACGATCGCCTCCAGCACCGCGCGCAACTCCGCGACCTGGTTGGTTCCGGACGCGGCTCCCCCGCTCGCCGAGGAGCCCTGATGGTTGACCCAAGCCCAGCCGATGGCGCCGCCGGGATTGCGCAGGCAGGATCCGTCGGTGCTCACGATGATCATGGCTGGCACCCTACGCAATCCGACCGACAAGATCGGTACCGTGAAATTCCTCTATCTCCCTCCGTAGCCGGGATTCGGTACGCCGCAGCGCCGATTTGGCCGCGGCGTCCACCAGGCGTCCGACCGGGCCACGGGGTTGGCCGTATGTCGCCTCGGAGGTCAGCACCGACCGCCCGTAACCGAGCGGGTCGAAGCGCAGCGTCAGCGTCCCGGACAAGCGTCCACGGAGCGTATACCCGATCACCGCGTTGCGGCGGTATTCGGTGATCTCGCAGGTCACATTCGGTCGCCAGAGCGCGAGGCGGGCGCTGGTCGCGAAGACGGCGCCGAGGCCGCGGTCCGCTTCGCCGGTCGGTACGAATTCCGCGACGCCGAACATCCAGTCCGGCACGAACAGATGGTTGTCCGTATAGCTGAAGGCGACCTCGACGGGTGCTCCGACGTCACTCGCGTACTTGATGTGGCCCATAGGCCCTCCCTGTTCACGACTGGCGTCAAAAGTACTACAGCTCTCCTCTTTATTCGAGAGCTCGGCACATTTTGGTGTGTCGTATTGCCAGATTGCGACCGGCCGGTTTCTCAGTGGATCCGTGTCTTTCGGCGACCTCAGAGTTGATCGACGATGTGCTCCGCGATCGGCATCGCCGAGGTCGCCGCGGGTGAGGGGGCGTTGAGCAGGTGGATCGAGCGCTCGGTGCGCTCGATCATGAAATCGTGCACGAGTGTTCCGTCCCGCAGCACCGCCTGCGCGCGAATGCCTGCCTCGCGTGGAAGCAGATCGGCGAGCGTCAGCTCCGGACAGTAGCGGCGGCACTGCGCCAGGTATCCGCGTTTGAACAGGGAGTCGCGCAGTTCCCGCAGCCCGGTCCGCACGTTCGCCCTGGCGACCCGGTGGAATCCAGGGAATCCGAATATCTCTCGTGCGTCCCTGACGTCGAAGCTGCCCTTGCGGTAGCCCTCTCTGGCCAATCCGAGCACCGCGTTCGGGCCGACGGTCAGCGCGCCGTCGATCGTCGGGCTCAAATGCACGCCGAGGAAGGGCAACTCGGGATTCGGAATGGGATAGATCAGCGTGCGGACCAGCTCGGCTCGCTCCTGCGGCAGCTGGTAGTACTCGCCCCGGAACGGAACGATGCGAAAGTCCGTGCGCAGCTCGGCCGCTCGCGCCATCCGATCGGCCTGCAGACCCGCGCAGACCACCGAGCGGCGCGCTGTCCAGGAGCCGGTCGGGCCTGCGGCGGTCACCACGTCCGCCGTCTCGGTGAGCGTGGTGATCTCGGTGCCGAGCACGAATTCGCCACCGGCTGCGCGCACTTCCTCGGCGAGCGCGGTTGTCACCCGGGTGAAGTCGATGATCCCCGTGTCGGGTACGAACAGTGCGCCGCCACCGGTGATCCGCGCTTCGCGCCGAGCGAGTTCCGCGGCGTCGATCAGTTCGACGGCCACCCCGTTGGTGATCGACCGTTGGTGCAGCGCGAGCATGCGTGTGTATTCGGCATCGTCGGTGGCCACCAGCAACTTGCCGCAGACCCGGTATGGAATGTCATGTGCCGCGGCGAACTCCTTGGTCCAGCGCGCGCCGCGGCGGCACAGCGTGGCCTTCAGGCTGTTCGGCGGATAGTAGATGCCGGAATGGATGACGCCGCTGTTGTGCCCCGTCTGATGTGTGGCCAGCTCGAATGCCTTCTCCAGCAGCACAAGGCTCGCGCCGGGGTGGCGCGTGAGGATCTGGTGCGCGGTCGCGACCCCGACGATGCCGCCGCCGATGACGCAGAAGTCGTAGGTGGTCATCCCGCCGCCTCGTGCACGCTCGGCTCCGGGATGACCGCGGCTGTCTCGATGGTTGGCTCACTCATTGACGAGCAGGGTAAGCGGTGGCTCCCCAACGAGGCCTTCGCGGGGCGTTTATGTTTCCGGCAATACACGAGCGGGTAAATATCCGTGTAGCTGGCGAGCGTCATTCTCGACTGCCACATCGAGACACCCCGGCCAACGGCGTCCGGCCGTCGACACGAACACGGCGCACCCAAGTGTGGCGCTCGCCCGCTCCCACATTTTCGGATCGGGTCGGGTGGCAGCGGGTCAGGCGAATTGGCCCGCTGTCCTTCCTTCGCCCGTCGGTCCCGCGAAAGCTTGTGCGATGGTGAGCCATTCCGCGGCTTCATCGCCGTGCGCCTCGATCGCGAGGTCGTTCGGATGGCGGCGCTGCGTCACCAAAAAGCAGAAGTCGAGCGCGGGTCCGGTCACCCGCTGCGCGGCATCGTCGGGGCCCCACGACCAGACCGTGCCGTCGGGCGCCGTCAGCTCGACTCGGAATTCCGCCGCCGGCGGGGTCTTTCCGTGCACCGTGTAGGCGAAGTTCCTGGTACGAACGCCGATATGGGCCACGGTACGCAGCCGCACCGTTGGCGTCCTGCGCACGCCGAGGCCGTCGGCCACGTCCTGTCCGTGCGCCCAGGTCTCCATGATGCGGGCGGTGGTCATCGAGGCCGCGCTCATCGGCGGGCCGAACCACGGCACTTTGACACCCGCGGGCACCGCGCGCAGCGCCGCGGCGAGAGACGCGCGTCCACGCCGCCACCGGTCGAGCAGGTCGGTGGGTGGTTCGGTCGCGGCCTTCTCAGCCGCTTCATCGACGAAGGTGAGCGCACGCGGCCCGGCCTCGCTCACCAGACGCCGGAAGGTCTCGGGGTCCGCTGCCGCGATCGTCGCGATCTCGTCCGTCCATGCCAGATGGCCGATCTGATGGGCGATGGTCCAGCCGGGTGCGGGAGTCGTGCGCGACCACTCCTCCTGAGCTAACGAGCCGACGAGTCGTTCCAGATCAGCACATTCTCCGGCGAAATCACCGAGCAGCGCTTCAAGGTCAGCCATACGTTTCCTTGCCCTCCCGGGCACACCACCATGTATGCCGTTATTGTTCAGCATCGCAGCGCGGAAAGAAAAAGGCAAGCATGCTTGTTTTATATTTGCCGCGGATGCGCGCTACCAGCCGAAAACGACCAGGTGGGCGGCGCCGACGACAAGTCCGAGGACCGCCCCGTGCAGGTACAGCAGCCAGGCGTCCTGCTCGACGGACGCGTAGAACATCTCCATGAACTCCCCCGGTGTCAGCCGCCGGAGTTTGCGTGCCGCGAACTCATCGATGGTCTTGGCTTGTTCGAGGGTGAACTCCTCGTCTTCCGCCAGGCTGGGCGCCAGCCCGACCGCGGCTCCCGCCGCACCCACCGAGAGGTTGACGAACTGGCGGCGCCCCAGCGCCGCTCGGACGAGCGTGGTGGTCGGTCCGAGCTGGCGATGGATCTCGTCGGCGATCACGTGCTCCAGCAACTGCCTGGTCTTGTCCCCGTTCGGACCCTCGAGGAGCTCTTTCGAGAGGTTGGGCAGGGTCAGCACCTGGTAGGCCAGGATGTGTGCGAGGTCGGTCGCCGCCTGCGGTTGCCGCTTCGCCAGCAGCGCTTGTTTCCACAAGTACTTGTACCTCGGTTGCGGGTCGCCCGGCTCGAACACCATCTTCACGGCGATGACGTTCACGATCACACCAATCGCCGCCGAGACGAGCAGCACGATCACCCAGCCCGGCACCAAGCCGAACACAGGAACGCGCTGGTGCACATGCATGTACAACGCCAGCAGTAGTCCGAACGGCGCACCGAGCAATCCGATTCGCACCATGAATCGCAACTCGGGCGCTGCGATGGTGGTGGTCAAGTCCTTCAGGATGTCCGGGTTTTCCCGCAGGTAGCGGATCACGAAGCTCTTGATGTCGATCAGTTGGTCGACGTTGTCGCCGAGTGAGGCGAACGCGCGGCGCGACAGCGCGGGCAGCTCCCGAGCCACCCGCTGGTAGATCAATTGCTTGGCGGCGCGCGGTACGGTGCGCCAGAGGTCGCGGTTCTCCCGGTACATCAGTTCATCGACCAGCGGCCGCACCTGTTGGCGGGCGAGCATCGCGGTGTAATCGGCGATACCGTCCAGATCGAGCTCGTGGATGAAGTCCTTGGGGCTGCCGATCCGCATCAGCGCCTTGTCCACGCAGATACTGGCCATCTTCTCCGCGCGCGCCGGAATGAAGCCCTGGAATCCGAGGCGGCGGCCGTCGCCGGAGAAAGTCGGCAGCACCTGGACTCGGCGCGGAAAGTACGGGTAGAGCACCTGCAGGCCGGGGATGCGAATGCCGCGGAACCGGATCGGCCAGAACAGCATCAGTACGCCGGTCCAGTTGGTCAGCCACCCGGCCAGCGCACTGAAGACCGGAAACGTGACCAGCTCGACCACGAACTTCGGCTGCCCGGTCAATCCTTCCCAGTCGATGAACACGCCAGCGGCGAGCGACGACATCGATGGGACTCCCTAGGCCGGTCCGGCGGTACCGCCGGTATGAGATACCAAGGCCCCCACGTTCTCATTGTCTTGGACGGAGTGTCAACGAGGCCCCCGGCGGAGAATTCGCCGTCAGCGAACGAGCCGAGCAGCGCGGAACAAACGCGAATACCTCCGGGTTGAGTAGGCAACGCTCAACTTTTGGAAGGGTCGAAGACGTGACTACACCACAGAACCTGCCGGTGCTGTTCCTGACCGATCCGATCGTGCTGCCGGGCATGGTCGTGCCCATCGAATTGGACGAATCCGCGCAGGCCGCGATCGACGCCGCTCGGGCCGCCAAGAAAGACTCCGTACTGCTCGCACCCCGGCTGACCGAGGGCTACGCCACCTACGGTGTGGTCGCGACCATCGAACAGGTCGGCCGGATGCGCGGCGGAGCCCCCGCGGCTGTCCTGAAGGCCGAGCGGCGCGCCAAGATCGGACACGGGGTCACCGGACCGGGAGCCGCCCTGTGGGTCGAGGCCGAACCGGTCGAGACACCCACACCGGACGGCCGGACGAAGGAGCTGGCCGCGGAATACAAGAAGCTGGTCGTCTCGGTGCTCCAGCGCCGCGAGGCGTGGCAGATCATCGACGCGGTCAATCAGCTGACCGATCCGTCGGCGATCGCCGACACCGCGGGCTACGCGCCGTACCTGACCTTCGAGCAGAAGCGGGAACTGCTCGAAACCCCTGATGTGGTCAAGCGGCTGAGCACCCTGATCGAGTGGACCAAAGAGCACATCGCCGAGGCCGAGATCACGGAGAAGATCAGCGAAGAAGTCCGGGAGGGGATGGAGAAGAGCCAGCGCGAGTTCCTGCTGCGCCAGCAGCTCAACGCCATCCGCAAGGAACTCGGCGAGGACGAACCCGACGGCGCCGATGACTACCGCACCCGCGTCGAGCAGGCCGACCTGCCCGACACCGTGCGCGAGGCGGCGCTGCGCGAGGTCGGCAGGCTGGAGCGGGCCAGCGATCAGAGCCCGGAATCCGGCTGGATCCGGACGTGGCTGGACACCGTGCTGGAACTCCCGTGGACGGTGAAAACCACCGACAGCACCGATGTCTCGGCCGCCCGCACGGTGTTGGACGCCGACCACCACGGCTTGGACGAGGTCAAAGACCGCATGGTCGAGTACCTGGCCGTCCGGGCCCGCCGTGCCGCCCGCGGCCTGGAGGTCGTCGGTGGACGCGGCTCCGGCGCGGTGCTGGTGCTGGTCGGCCCGCCCGGTGTGGGCAAAACCTCGCTCGGTGAGTCCGTCGCGCGGGCCTTGGGCCGCAAGTTCGTTCGCGTCGCCCTGGGTGGCGTGCGCGACGAGGCCGAGATCCGCGGTCACCGGCGCACCTACGTCGGCGCACTGCCCGGTCGCATCGTGCGCGCCATGAAGGAGGCCGGTTCGATGAACCCGGTCGTCCTGCTGGACGAGATCGACAAGGTCGGCTCGGACTTCCGTGGCGACCCGGCCGCCGCCCTGCTCGAGGTGCTGGACCCGGCGCAGAACCACACGTTCCGCGACCACTACCTCGATCTGGACCTGGACCTGTCCGACGTGCTGTTCATCGCTACGGCGAACGTCATGGAGACCATCCCGGGACCGCTGCTGGACCGGATGGAGCTGATCACCGTCGACGGCTACACCGAGGACGACAAGGTGGCCATCGCCCGCGACTTCCTGGTGCCGCGGCAATTGGAGCGCAATGCGCTGACCACCGACGAGGTGACCGTCACCGAGGAGGCGCTGCGCGAAATCGCGGCGAACTACACCAGGGAAGCCGGTGTGCGGCAGATGGAGCGGCTGATCGCGAAGGCGCTGCGCAAAGCGGCAACGCGGCTGTCCGAGCGTGAAACATGGCCCGCCGCACCGGGTTACGACCTCGAGCTGGGCTACGAGGGACTGGTGGAGGATGCCCTGACGATCGGTCTGGGCGACCTGAAGGACTACCTCGGCCGCCCACGCTTCACCCCCGACTCGGTGGAACGCACCGCTGTTCCGGGTGTGGCGACCGGCCTCGCCGTGACCGGGGCGGGTGGCGATGTCCTCTACATCGAGGCCAACGCCGCCGAGGGTGAGCGCTCGCTGACCCTCACCGGTCAGCTCGGCGACGTCATGAAGGAATCCGCGCAGATCGCGCTGACCTACGTGCGCTCGCACCTGGAGGAGATCGGCATCGAGCCGTCGGTACTGGATCGCAACATCCACATCCACTTCCCAGCGGGCGCGGTGCCCAAGGATGGGCCGTCGGCGGGCGTCACCATGGTCACGGCACTGGTCTCGCTGGCGCTGGGGCGCCAGGTGCGCTCGGACGTGGGCATGACCGGCGAGGTCACGCTGAACGGACGGGTGCTGCCGATCGGTGGTGTGAAGCAGAAGCTGCTCGCCGCCCAGCGGGCCGGTTTGAAGACGGTGTTCATCCCGGCGCGCAATGAGCCGGACCTGGACGACGTCCCAGAGGAAGTGCTCGCCGCGCTGGACGTGCGCCCCGTCGCCGACGTGGCCGACATCCTGGCCTATGCCATCGAACCGGTCGCCGAAACGGCACTGGACGGCCTGGCCCTCGCGGCAACAGCCTGACGTGCACCGAAAGGGCCGGGTATGGAAATCATTCCGTGCCCGGCTCGACCGCCTCTCCGCGTCTTCAGGCCGGCCATCGCCCGATCCAGGACCCGGATCAGCGGACTACCGAACGTCGCGCAACTTTCGTGCAATGCGAACCGGTCGTCCGCTATCCCGAAACCATTTGAAATGCGCCGGGTTCCGGACTCATGCCTCCAGATCGCGTTCCACCGTTCGCGTGGTGCCCTGGGCCACCGCGCAGAGCACTGGTTCGCGGTCCGGGCTTTCGGCGTAGATCTCGCAGTGGACCACGGCCTGTCGTCGGGGCGAGCCCGTGACGGTCGCCTCCGCGCGTAGCCGTGTTCCCGCGGCCGGCCGCAGGTAGGTGATGGTGAAACCGCCGGTGAGTACGTTCGGGCCCAGGACTGTTCCCGCTGCGAAGGTGAGTGCGTTGTCGGCCGCGTAGGAGAGCACGCCGCCGTGCACGAAGCCGAATTGCTGGCCGAGTTCGGGGCGGATGCGGATGACCAAGGTAGCGGCGCCGTCGCCGAACTCGGAGATCTCGGTGCCGACCAGGGCGGCGAACGGCTGTGCGTCGAGAACCTGTCGCGCGCTGTCGATGTCCAGCGTGGGGGCGGTCATTCGAAAACCTTTCCTTCCAGGGCGCGGGTGCGGCCGGCGGCGAGGGTGAGCCACGCGGCGTCGGCCAGTTCACTCGCGACTTCCATCGGAGAGATGCGCATTTCCCCGCTCAGCCAGTGCCGGGTGTACTCCTGCGCCGGTCCCAGCCACAGTGCGTAGACCAAGTCCAGTGGGAGATCACGCACCACTCCGTATCCGGCATGCGTGCGCCACCATCGTGCGATGTCGCTCATGAAACGCCGATTGCTCTCGCTCTCCCGCACCCCGGGTGGACGCGCCGAGGTGAGCACCGTTGCCCGGTACTGGTTCTCGCTCACCCAGCGTAGGTGCTCGCGCACTCCAGCGGTGATGCCTTCCTTGGCGTCGGTGCTGTCGCCGACCACCCCCCAGAAATGTTCCTGGTAGTCCGCGAGCGCGTTGGCCCACACCTGCCGGTATAGGTCGGCCTTGTCCGGGAAGTGGTGGTAGAGCGCCCCGACACTGGCGCCCGCCGCGTCGCGGATCTGCGTCAGCGTCGCGTCCAGCGCCCCCCGCTCGGCGAACTGCCGCTCGGCCGCCAGCAGCAACCGATCTCGAATCTTCATAACCAGAATTTAGTTCTGTTTTCTGCCACGCACAAGGCTGTGCCGGTTTGCCGCATAGCGCCGGAATTCCCGCAGCGTGTCGGAGGGCTGCGGTAAGAACGGGATGTGGCCAGATGGCTGTTGCACGTCGACCTCGATCAGTTCCAGGCGGCGGTGGAGTTCCGCCGTCATCCGGAACTGCGGGAGCTGCCGGTCATCGTCGGCGGGCACGGTGATCCGACCGAACCGCGCAAGGTGGTGACCTGCGCGTCCTACCCGGCGCGCGCGTTCGGGGTACGGGCCGGGATGCCGTTGCGCAGCGCACAGCGCAAATGCCCGGACGGCATTTTCCTGCCCCTGGACATGGCCGCCTACGAGGACGCCTCCGACGAGGTGATGGCACTGCTGCGGACGTTTCCCGGCCGGGTCGAGGTGTGGGGCTGGGACGAGGCGTTCCTCGCCGTCGACACCGACGACCCCGAGACGCTCGCACAGCAGGTCCGCGGCGCCATCGCCGGCTTGGAGCTGACCTGCTCGATCGGTATCGGCGACAACAAGCTCACCGCCAAGCTCGCCACCGGGTTCGCCAAGTCGGCGGGCAAGTCGTCGGCCGAACCGGCCGTGGACTCCGGCGCCGCCGCGGGCGTCTTCCGGCTCACCGCCGCGAACTGGATCGAAGTGATGGCCCACCGCCCGACCAACGCGCTCTGGGGAATCGGCAATCGGATCGCGGCCCGCCTCGCCGAGCTCGGCATCCACACGGTCGGCGAGCTGATGGCGGCCGACCGGCAGCGGCTCGCCGCCGAGTTCGGTCCGAATACCGGCCCTTATCTCTGGGTGCTGGGACACGGCAAGGGCGACACCGATGTCACCACCGAACCGCGAATACCCGTTGGCCGCAGTAAATCCGAGACATTTCCGCGCGACCTGACCCATCCCGGCGAGATTCGTGCCCAGGTCGCGCGGCTGGCCACCGAGGTCGCCGAAGAGATGGCCGCCGCGGGCCGGATCGGCACCCGGGTCTCCGTAACGGTTCGCACCAACACCTTCTACACCCGAAGCAAGCAGGAAAAGCTGCCCGAACCGACCATCGACGTCGCTCGGATCGCCGAGACCGCGGTGCGCATCGTCGACCGGTTCGAGCTCGACCGGCCGGTTCGTCTGCTCGGCGTCCGCCTGGAACTCGTGCCGTAGTAGCGCCCGGACCCGTCCGGACCCTCGTATGCTCGTCGCATGGAATTCTGGGCGATGGTGGCACAGGAATCGGATAGCGGGATCGACCTGACCCGTCGGCAGGTCGACGAGGAATTCCTCGGACCGGGCGACGTGACGATCAAAGTGCACTACTCGAGCGCGAACTACAAAGATGGTTTGGCGATCACCAAGGGTGGCGGCGTGGTCCGCAACTACCCGATCGTGCCGGGCATCGACCTCAGCGGCGAGGTGGTCGAATCCGCCGTCGACGATTTCTCCCCGGGCGACCTGGTGATCGCGCACGGTTACGAACTCGGTGTCTCCCACAACGGCGGTTTCGCCGAATACGCCAGGGTGCCCGCCGACTGGATCGTCAAGCTCGATCAGCTGGATACGCGCGACGCCGCGGCGATCGGTACCGCCGGCTTCACCGCGGCGCTGAGCGTGCAGGCCCTGCTCGAACGCGGACTCACCCCGGATGACGGCCCGGTGCTGGTCACCGGCGCGACCGGCGGTGTGGGCAGCGTGAGCGTGGATATCCTGTCGCACCTCGGCTTCGAGGTCATCGCCTCGACCGGCAAGACCGACGCGGACGATTTGCTCAGCGAACTGGGCGCCAATGAGGTGATCGGCCGCCTGCCAGAGGACCCGACCGCCAAGCTTCGACCGCTGACCAAGGCCCGCTGGGCCGCGGCGGTGGACAGCGTCGGCGGTACTTCGCTCGCCTACATTCTCAGCGCGATCGGCTACGGCGGTGCGGTCGCGGTCAGCGGCCTCACCGGTGGATCCGAGCTGCCCACCAGCGTGATGCCGTTCATCCTGCGCGGGGTCGCGCTGCTGGGCATCGATTCGGTCAACGTGCCCATCGAGCGGCGTGCCGAGCTGTGGACCAGGATCGCCAATGAGCTTCGCCCGCAGCATCTTTCGGCTCTGGAGAGCTACGCGCCGGTCACCGAGGCGGAGCGGGTGCTGCAGTCGATCAAGAACGGGACCCACTCGGGCCGAACGGTACTGGGCGTCGCGGGCGAGTTCTGAAAGTCACCCGAGATCGGCGTGGTTCTGCCACTGGATCGGCAGCCATGTCGTTGACATATCGATGCGGACCAAGACCGGAGCGACGCCGTCCATCGCGAACAACTTCGGTCCGAGCCTCCCGTTGCCGTTGAACCGGTGAAGTTCGGCGGGAGTGAGCTCGGTGACGGTGACGGTGGCTGTCGCTGTGGGCCCTCCTGACTGTTCCACCCGGGATGATCAGAAACGCATCAACTCCCGTGGTGCCGCGAACATCGTTCGCAGGTCGCCGTTCGCAGTTGCGAACGGCGTGCGC
The DNA here is from genome assembly GCF_040681325.1 of Nocardia sp. NPDC051787. Taxonomy (NCBI): domain Bacteria; kingdom Bacillati; phylum Actinomycetota; class Actinomycetes; order Mycobacteriales; family Nocardiaceae; genus Nocardia; species Nocardia sp. NPDC051787. Next base: position 58,535 of record NZ_JBFAYO010000003.1, on the reverse strand, counting down.
TACGCTGACGGCGACGGAAGGAGTGGGCATGCCCGCGGAGAAACAGCCGGTGGGTTCGGTGTGGACGCGCCCCCGGCGCGGCCGCGAACAACCGGCTCTGACCAGGGAACAGATCGTGGCCGAGGCGGTGGCGCTGCTGGACACCGAGGGAATGGACGCGCTGAGCATGCGCCAGCTCGGCGCGCGCCTGAACGCGGGCGCCACCTCGCTCTACCGTCATGTGGCCAATCGCGACGAACTGATCGAGCTGGTGGTCGACGAGGTCTACGGCGAGATCAGCGTTCCGGAGATCGGCGATCCGGCGCAGTGGCGGACGGCGACACGGGAGTGCGCGATGAGCCTGCGCGCGATGATCCTGCGGCACCCATGGATGGCCTCGACGCTCGGCCAGGTCGGGCTGTCCTACTTGGGCCCGAATGTCATGCGGCTCAACGATCGCATGGTCGGGCTGTTCGAAGCGGGAGGCTTCCCCGTCGACGAGGCGAGGGACGGCATCGGCACCGTAATCAGCTATGTGGTCGGCATGGGCATCTCCGAGGCGGCATATCTGAGTCTGCTGGTCCGCAGTGGAAAGACCGAGCAGGAGTGGCTCGCCGAACTGCGTCCTGCCGCCGAAGAGGCCGCGCGGGCGTTTCCGCGAGTCCAGGAGGATTGGGACCAGGACCCGGAACAACTGCGCGAGTGCAAGTTCCGCTATGGGCTGGACCGCGTGCTGGACGGACTCGACGCGCGTCGCAACACCTGATCGCCGGGCTGACTCTGCCCGAGTGGGTATGGGTTGCCACCACCGCGGCCCTGATCCGATACGGTTCACTGCGCAACAACCCGCATGTTCGCTCCAGTCGAGAGGCGAAGTCTGTTGTCAGCGAAGCTGTTCTGGCGTTCAGTAGCGGTACTGGCGGTGTCCGTGCTGGTGGCTGTGCCCGCCTACAGCCAGGCCGAGCCGGTTGACGAAACGCATCCCGTCGAGTTGGACCGGTTCTATCAGCAGCGGCTCGAGTGGAAACCCTGCGGTGTCGAGAACCTCGACAAGGCGGGTGGCGAGTGCGCGGATGTGCTGGTGCCGCTCGACTACAGCAAGCCCGGAGATCGCACGATGAGCGTGGCGATTTCGCGGGTAAAGGCCGCGGATCCGGCGCGGCGCCGTGGCATTCTGCTGTCCAATCCGGGCGGCCCCGGTGGACAGGGCCTGGACAGTGTGGATCTGCTCGGTGACGTGCTGTCGCCGGAGGTGTTGGCGAGCTACGACCTGATCGGCATGGATCCGCGCGGAGTCGGCGCGTCCGGTAGGAGTCCGCGGTGCGGATGGCCGGTCGGCGAGATGGTCCGATCCGCGGGGCTGGATGTGCTGGGGTTCGCCCACGATACCGTGCAGTCCGCGGGTATGGCCGCGTCCTGCCTGATTCGTGATCCGATCACGATGCGGCAGTTCACCACGCGCAACACCGCGCGGGATATCGATATCGTGCGCGCAGCGCTCGGTGAGCGCACGATCAACTTCTACGGCTTGTCCTACGGTACCTACCTCGGTGCCGTGTTCACCCAGATGTTCCCGGAGCGCAGTGATCGAGTGGTGCTCGACAGCGCGATCGATCCAGACCGGTATTGGACCGGCCTGGTGCAGGATTGGGGTCCGGCAGACGAGATCGCGCTCGACGACTGGGCCGGGTGGGTCGCCGTCCGGGATGACGAATTCCACCTCGGTGCGACGCCGCAGCAGGTGCGAGCCAAGATCGAGGAACTCGTACGGCTCGCCGCCCGTCAGCCGATCGTCATCGATGGATTCGCGATCAACGATCACTGGCTGCCGTTCATCGTGCACGCCCTGCTGACCAACTTCCGGCTCAACGAAGCGCTGGCCGCCACCGTGCGGGAGATCGCCGACGCCGCGGGCGGGCCGCCGACGACATCGCGCACGCCTCGGCTGCGCGCGATCGTGCAGGCACTGCGCGACGACGAGAACTCGGCTCTGGCGCAGATCGCCTGCGGTGATGTCGGCGCACCGATCGATCCGACTTGGTACTGGCGCAACATCGAAGAGACCCGTGCCACCCAACCGGTGTTCGGCGCGCTGGCCGGCAATACCCAGCCGTGCGCCTTCTGGCCGCGGCCCGTCGAACCTCCGACAGTCGTCCGGAATTCGGTTCCCGCACTAATCGTGCAGGCGAGCGGAGATCCGCGGACACCCTATGCCCACGGCGTCCGGCTGCATCAGTATCTCTCCGAGTCGCGGATGGTCACGCTGCAGGACGTCCGCATCCACATGACATTCCGGCCCGATCTCAGCAGCTGTGTGAACAGCGCGATCAACGCCTACTTCGGTGCGGGAACACTCCCGGCCACCGATATCACCTGCTACGCGAATCCGTCCGCCCAATAATCCGGGACCGCTGACCCGGCGATGAGCGCGGGTCAGCGGTAGCGGTCACGCCGCGCGGTAGCGGTCACGCCGCGCGGTAGCGGTCACGCCGCGCGGTAGCGGTCACGCCGCGCGGTAGCGGTCACGCCGCGCGGTAGCGGGTCACGCCGCGCGGTAGCGGTCACGCCGCGCGGTAGCGGTCACGCCGCGACGGTAACGGGCTCGTCGGCGAACTGGGTCCGGTACAGCTCTGCGTAGCGGCCGTCGGCGGCCAGCAGTTGAGTGTGCGTGCCGCGCTCGACGATCCGGCCGTCCTCCAGCACCACGATCTGGTCGGCGGCGCGGATCGTGGACAGGCGATGTGCGATCACCAACGCGGTCCTGCCGTCCAGTGCTTCCGACAGTGCCTCTTGCACGGCGGCTTCCGAGGTCGAGTCCAGCGACGCCGTTGCCTCGTCCAGGATGACCACGTGCGGCTGCTTGAGCAGCAGACGCGCGATGGTCAGGCGCTGACGCTCACCGCCGGAGAGCCGGTAGCCTCGCTCGCCGACCACCGTCTCCAGCCCGTCCGGCAGCGATGCGACGAGCTCGCGCAGCCGTGCGCGCCCGAGCGCGTCCCAGAGTTCGTCCTCGGTCGCTTCCGGCCGGGCGAGCAGCAGATTGGCCCGGATGGTGTCGTGGAACAGATGACCGTCCTGGGTGACGAGTCCGACCGTCTCCCGCAGCGACCGGGTGCTCAGCTCGCGCACGTCGGTGCCGTTCAAGCGCACCGCTCCGCCGTCGACGTCGTAGAGCCGGGAAACCAGTTGGGCGATGGTCGATTTGCCCGCGCCCGACGAGCCGACCAGGGCGATCAGCTGTCCTGGCTCGGCGCGCAATGACACGCCGTGCAGCACTTCCACCCCGCCGCGAGTGTCCAGGTTCGCCACCTCCTCGAGCGAAGCCAGCGACACCTTGTCGGCTGACGGGTAGCCGAAGCTCACCTCGTCCAATTCCACCGAAACCGGGCCGGCCGGGACTGGTTTCGCGTTCGGCGCGTCCTCGATCAGCGGTTTCAGGTCGAGCACTTCGAAGACCCGCTCGAAGCTCACCAGTGCGGCCATGATTTCCATTCGGGCGCTGGCCAGCGCGGTCAGCGGTGTGTAGAGCCTGGTCAGCAGCAGCGACAGCGACACGACCGCGCCCGCGTCCAACTGCCCGCGCAGCGCGTACCAGCCGCCCAGGCCGTACACCAGGGCGATCGCCAGCGCCGACACGAGCGTGAGCGAGGTGACGAACACGGTTTGCAGCATCGCGGTGCGCACACCGATGTCCCGTACCCGGCGCGCCCGCAGCGCGAATTCGTCGGACTCCTGCTCCGGACGGCCGAACAGCTTGACCAGCGTCGCGCCCGGCGCGGAGAAGCGCTCCGTCATCTGGGTGCTCATCGCCGCGTTCAACCGGGCGGCTTCCCGTTGCAGGTCGGCGAGGCGGTTGCCCATCCTCCGCGCCGGCACCACGAACACTGGAAGCAGCACCAGGGCAAGCAGCGTGATCTGCCAGGAAATGCTGACCATCACGCCGAGCGTCAGCGCCAGGGTCACCAGATTGGCCACCACGCCGGACAAGGTGTCGCTGAATGCGCGCTGGGCACCGATCACGTCGTTGTTCAAGCGGCTGACCAGCGCACCGGTCCTGGTCCGGGTGAAGAACGCGACCGGCATCTTCTGCACGTGGTCGAACACGGCGGTGCGCAGGTCGAGGATCAATCCCTCGCCGATCCGTGCCGACATCCAGCGAATCGCCAGCCCGAGCCCGGCGTCGAACACCGCCAGCCCGCCGATCACCAGCGCGAGGATGACCACGACCCGCGGCGCCGCACCACCGACGATGTCGTTGACCACCCGGCCCGCCAGTACCGGCGTGGCCACCGCCAGCATCGCCGACACGACACTGAACAGCAGAAACGCGCCGATCCGGCGGCGATGCGGCGCGGCGAACCGGATGATTCGCTCGGCGGTGGCAAGACGGAACGGTCGCTGTTCCCGCGGCGCGTGCGCCCGCCGGTACATCTGACTCCACGCCACGGATTCGATGCTCACGTTGTTCTCCCTCTCACTCCCACCCCATCAAAGACCTGGCCACCGACACTAAGAACTCAACAATGGTTGAGTTCAAGTCGATTCCCCACGCGCCGGTTGCGCCGACGGATCGCGACCGCCTCGACCGCAACGAACTCGCAAATACCAGTCACCCAATCGCGAGTCGTCAAAGCATCGCGGACACCTGGTGCCGCATTTGCGGCCCTATCCGAAACGCACCGGCACGACCCGGAGCGAATCGAGAGCGAACATTGCCTGGTCGCGGCCTGGCTCGCGTGCGAGCGACCGTCGCGGCCACGACTACCCCTGCCCCGCACTGCCCGCGCGGGTCTTGAAGCCACCAGCGGCGGTCGCTGGTCCTGGCCGCGCAGGAGCCGCGAACACGAAGGCGGGCCGGTCAGGGCTCTGCGCCACCACTCGGACCCACTGCCGTTTTCGAGCGAAGCGCGACGAAGTCGCCAGCGGCGGTCGCTCGGACGCGAGCCACAAGGGGGCCGCGAACCCGCAGCGCCGCAGGCGCTGCAAATCGAACACAGCCTAGGCTTGGCGAGGTGACCGAGAACCGGATGGCGGCACTGCGCGGCAGGATCGCGGGTGAGGTCGACACCTCCGAGCGCCGTCGCGCGGAGTACTCCTCGGACGCGTCGAACTATCGGGTTCGCCCGGCCGCGGTCGTCTTCCCGCGCATCGATGAGGACGTCGTGGCCACCCTGGAATTCGCCCGCGAGCACGGCTTCCCGGTGACCGCGCGCGGCGGTGGAACCTCGGTGGCGGGGAACGCTATCGGTCCCGGGCTCGTGCTCGATTTCAGCAGGCACATGAACCGGATCGGGGCCATCGATCCGGACGCGCGCGTCGTCACGGTGCAGCCGGGCGTGGTGCTGTCGGAGTTGCAGCGCGTCGCTCGCCCGCACGGCGTGCGCTTCGGACCCGATCCCTCGACGCAGAGTCGCTGCACGCTCGGCGGCATGATCGGCAACAACGCCTGCGGACCGCGGGCCGTTGCCTGGGGCCGCACCGCCGACACCGTGCGCGAAGTGCGCATCCTGGACGGCATCGGCACCGAACGCACGCTGGCAGCGGATTTGTCCGCGGTACCGGGCCTATCGGAATTCACCAGGGCGCATCTGGCGGTATTGCGCACCGATCTGGGGCGGTTCGACCGCCAGGCGTCCGGTTACGGCTTGGAGCATCTGCTACCCGAGCGTGGCGCGTCGGCCGCCAAGGCGTTCGTCGGTAGCGAGGGCACTTGTGGCCTGTTGCTGGACGCCACGGTCGAGTTGGTCGCGCTGCCTCCGGCGACCGTGCTCACGGTGCTCGGCTACCCCGATATCGCCACCGCGGCCGATGACGTGGCCGCGGTGATGTCCTGCGTGCCGATCGCGGTGGAAGGCATCGACGCGCGCCTGGTCGATGTCGTCCGCGCGCACCGGGGTTTCGTCCCGGACCTGCCAAGGGGCGGCGGATGGCTGTTCGTGGAGACCGCCGGCGCGACGCAGGCCGACGCGGTGGCCATCGCGCAGCGGTTGTGCCGGACGGCGGGCGCGCTCGACAGCAGGATCGTCACCGATCCCGGTACCGCCGCCGCGCTCTGGCAGATCCGTGCCGACGGAGCCGGGCTGGCCGGTCGCACACCCGATGGCCGCCCCGCTTGGCCCGGCTGGGAGGACGCGGCCGTCCCACCCGAGCGGCTCGGTGCCTACCTGCGCGATTTCGCCGCGCTGACCCGTGACCACGGCGTGGACGGGTTGCTCTACGGGCACATCGGCGACGGCTGCATCCACGTCCGGCTCGATCTTCCGATCGTGGACGCGCCGCGGCGGTTTCGTGCTTTCCTGTTCGACGCGGCGGAGCTGGTCGTCCGTTATGGCGGTTCGCTCTCCGGCGAGCACGGTGACGGCCGGGCCCGCTCGGAGCTGCTCTCGGTGATGTACTCCCCTGCGGCACTCGACGTCTTCGCCGGATACAAGGCGCTGTTCGACCCCGACCACGTGCTGAATCCCGGTGTGCTCGTCGCGCCGCGCCCGGTGGACGCCGATCTGCGACTCGCCGGGCTACCCCCGGTCCGAACGACGGACGGTTACGCCTTCCCACACGACGACGGCGATATCGGCGTGGCGGTCCATCGTTGCGTCGGCGTCGGCAAGTGCCGCGCCGACGGTGGTTTCATGTGCCCGTCCTTTCAGGCCACCCGGGATGAGAAGGACAGCACGCGCGGACGGGCGAGGGTCCTGCAGGAGGTGGTGCGCGGCGCACTGCCCTGGTCATCCGAGGCCGTTGCCGAGTCGCTCGATCTCTGCCTGTCGTGCCGGGCGTGCCGGTCGGACTGCCCGGCGGGGGTGGACATGGCCACCTACAAGTCGGAGACGCTGTACCGCCGTTACCGTCGCCGGCCGCGTCCGATCGATCACTACTCGCTGGGCTGGTTGCCTCGGTGGCTGACCGTCGCGACTCGGATGCCGCGCCTGGTCAACGCGTTGGCCGGTCGGTCCGCGCTGCGTCGCATGGGTTTGCGTGTTGCGGGCATCGACCCGCGCCGCACCGTTCCGCGGTTGGCCGAGCGCACCTTCCGCCGGATCTGGCGTGATCTGGACGAGGGCGCCTTGCTCGCCGAGTCCGCCTACGCGCCCGAGGAACCGGGCACCGAGACCGGCTCCGGCGACGTGATGCTGTGGATCGATACCTTCACCAACGCCTTCGACCCGGAGATCGCGCTGGCCGCAGCGCGGCTGCTGACCGCTCTGGGCTACCGCGTCCGGATCCCCGAGCGCGGCGTCTGCTGTGGGCTCACCTGGATCAGCACGGGGCAGCTCGACAGTGCCCGCGCACGGCTGCGCGCCACCGTGGCCGCACTGGCCGAACACGTCGCCGCGGGCGGCATCGTCGTCGGTCTCGAACCGTCCTGCACCGCGGTCTTGCGTGCCGACCTGCCGGAACTGCTGCCGGACGACCCGCGGTCGGCCGCGATCGCCGCCGCGGTGCGCACCCTCGCCGAATTTCTCGCCGAGCAGCCGAGCTGGCGCCCGCCGGCTCGGACCGGACAGTCCGTGGTGGTCCAGCCGCATTGTCACCAGCATGCGATGCTCGGCTTCGAGGCTGATCGCCAACTATTAGCCAGCATGGGGGTGCTGGTGACGGAAATCATCGGATGTTGCGGTCTGGCAGGAAACTTCGGCATGCAGCTCGGCCATTACGACATTTCGGTCGCGGTAGCCGAGAACGGCATGCTGCCCGCGCTGCGCGCCGCCGACGAGGACGCGGTCGTCCTCGCCGACGGCTTCTCCTGCCGTACCCAGGCCACTGCCCTGGCCGGGCGACGAGGGCGGCATCTCGCGCAATTCATCTTGGGGCAGTGAGCCTTTCGCGTGCCCGTCGGAGCTCGGTGCGCGTGCGCCGCTCGGCTCAGCTGCCGAACGGCAGGGTGCCAGGCGGAATCTGGTAACCCGAGCTACCTGCGGAAACATTGCCCCAGGCGTTGAGCAACCAGTTGAGCACGTTGGTGATCATCGGGAACCTCCGTCATGGCGACTGCCAGCTATTTGCCGATCGAAATCAGTATCGCCGCACCATCAGCGCCGTTACACAGAGGCGGACGCCGACACGCGCGCGCATAGGGGCAGAATGATGCCGTGCGCACTGCGATGGCCGAGCCGGGAGCGTGCCGGACCGTGACGGCGGATCGGCCGATCGATCTGGCGAGCACCCTCGCTCCGCTCGGCCGGGGCAGCGGCGACCCATGTCACCGGGTGACGGGCGATGGCGCGCACTGGCACGCCTCTCGCCTGCCGACCGGGCCGGTCACCTACCGATTGACCCAGTCAGGTCCGTGCACGGTGCAGGCCCGCGCCTGGGGCTCCGGCGCGGCGGAGTTCCTGGACGGACTCGAGCACATGCTGTGTGTGAACGAGGACATCTCGACGTTTGCCCCGGATCATCCGAAGCTCGTCGAGGCGCACCGTCGTTTCCCAGGTCTGCGCATGCTGCGTACGGGCCTGGTGTTCGAGGCCCTGGTGCCCGCCGTGCTGGAACAGAAAGTGCACAGCATCTCAGCGCGGGCGTCATGGCGAAAACTGGTGCGGCAGTTCGGCGAACCCGCACCGGGTCCCGCGCCTGAGGGCATGCGGCTGGCACCGGACGCCGATACGTGGCGGCGGATTCCGTCCTGGACCTACCACCGGGCGAATGTCGGCCCACAGCGGGCGCAGACCATCGTGCGCGCGGCCAGGGTGGCCGATTCACTCGAGCGTGCGGCGCGGGTGGATCCGGCCGAGGCGGAGCGCATGCTGCGCACCGTTCCAGGTATCGGGGTGTGGACCGCCGCGGAGATCGCGCAGCGGGCGTTCGGCGACGCGGACGCGCTGTCGGTCGGCGACTACAACCTGGCCGCCACAGTCGGTTGGACCCTGCTCGGCCGACCGATTGATGACGACGCGATGGTGGAATACCTGGAACCGCTACGCCCGCATCGCTATCGGGCGATCCGCCTGCTCGAGATCGGCGGCCACTTTCACAAACCGAAGTTCGCCCCCCGCACTCCCCTCACCGACCACAGCTGGCACTGAGCCAGCCCGTCTGCATATCGGCGTTCTTCATTTTCCCCAGTTTTGCCCATTCTTTATCGGTTCCTCTCACGATGAACAATGGACACTGGAGTGACCCGCGCCACGTTTGAAACCACCACCGCAATCCCCGCACTGGTGCATCGCATGAAGCCGCCATACGGATTCGGTATGGCCGGCGCACATTGTCGAACCACACAGCAGCAGGGGGTTGTCAGTGGATCAGATGCCACTCGGGGATACACCGCGGTCCCGATGCCAGTTCTATCGGCGGGAGTGTGATCTGCCCGCCGTCGTCGACCCTCCCGAACTCGGCCGGATCGTGATGCGTGCCGGATCGGTGTGGGCGTTGACGATGCCGAGCAGTTTGGGCCAAGCGGTCAAGGCGCATATGCAGAGCAGGAGCATCCCACTCGGCCCGATCCTCGCGCATCCGCGCTCGAACCGGTGGACGTTCCTGATCACTCCGGACCTGCCCGAAAGCGATACGCGGCTGTTCGCCGAGCTGTTCCGGTTGGACGTATCGGTCGTTCGCACCGGATCGACGATCGCGTTGCCGTCTCCGACGGCGGCGGTCGGCTCCATACGCCGCTGGATAGTGCCGCCGCGCAATCATTTCCGCCCGTCCGGTCATGTGGTGGTCGCGGCCATCCGCGCTTGGGCGGATCCGGCCCGGCACCGTCGGTGAAGTGTGCGTTCGGCAGGTGGGGCCAGGTGACCGGAGATCTGCTCGGTTGTACACCGGACAGTGCCGGTGGCGGCGGTACGATCGGGCGCGCGTCGAGCGCGGTGTACCGAGATTTCCGGTCCGTAGACCTCTGCCCTGGTAGATAGCGAAGGAGTCCATGTCGTGAGCGAGCTTGCGAGCGAACCATCGACACAGCGCGCCATGCGCACGGCGGCGCGGAGCGCTGGCGAGGTGACGTCATGAGTATTCAAGGCAACGCGAACATCGATCTGACCAACGCCGTGTGGCGGAAGGCAGGGGAAGACTCGGGCAACGACAGTGTGGAGGTTGCGCTGCTCGCCGATGGGCACGTGGGTCTCCGCAACGGGAAGGACCCCGACGGACCGGTGCTGGTTTTCACGCCGGGCGAGTGGGCCGCTTTCACCGCTGGTGTGCACGACGGTGAGTTCGATCGCCCGAAGTGATCACCGCGGCCCGGCGGCGACCGAAGAGCTGCCGGGCCCACGGTCACATCTCCCCAAAAATCCAGGTCGTGCCGCGTGAAGTGATCGAATCTGCACTTAAAGATCACGAAATGACACAGATTCGACAACGAAACCACGTTTGCCCCGCCTGATTACGGGTAGACCTTCTTTGTGGACCGTGGGCTCAAGAGTTCCCATCCCCGGTACAAGAAACTACAGCCGGGCGATTGGGTGGAATGGCTGATCGTTGCGTTGCTGTTCGCGGTATCGGCGATCGGTGTTTTCATCCTCACCAGCTCGGTCCTGACGGCGTTGCTCGTCGGTCTGCTGGTCTGGATCGTGGCCCTCGGTGTAGTGGCAATGCTATAGGGTGCGCCGACCGGCCGGGGTGATCCCGGCCGGTCTTCCACGGGGTATCAACGACGAAACAGCTTGTTGCCCAACCACACCAGCGGATCGTATCTCCGATCGGCAACCCGTTCCTTCAGCGGAATCAGCGCGTTGTCGGTGATCTTGATGTGCTCGGGGCAGACCTCGGTGCAGCACTTGGTGATATTGCACAAGCCGAGCCCCTGCTCATCCTGCGCCAAGTCCCTGCGGTCGGCGACATCCAGCGGATGCATCTCCAACTCGGCGATCCGCATCAGAAAACGCGGTCCCGCAAAGGATTTCTTGTTCTCCTCGTGATCGCGCACCACGTGGCAGGTGTTCTGGCACAGGAAGCACTCGATGCACTTGCGGAACTCCTGCGAACGCTCCACGTCGACCTGCTGCATCCGGTAATCGCCCGGCTTCAGATCCGCGCGCGGCGTGAACGACGGTATCTCCCTCGCCTTCTCATAGTTGAAGGACACGTCGGTCACCAAGTCCTTGATCACGGGGAACGTGCGCATCGGCGTCACCGTGATCACCTCGTCCTCGGCGAAGGTGGACATCCGTGTCATACACAGCAGACGCGGACGCCCGTTCACCTCCGCCGAACAGGAACCGCACTTGCCTGCCTTACAGTTCCAGCGCACGGCCAAGTCGGGCGCCTGCGTGGCCTGTAACCGGTGGATGATATCCAGCACCACCTCGCCCTCGTTCACCAGCACGGTGAAGTCGTGCAGTTCCCCACCATCGAGATCGCCGCGCCATACGCGGAATTTGGCGTCGTAACCCATCGTTACGCCTCTCGCTCCGTCGAATTCCCGGCAGTGGCCGGGTGCCCGGCGAGTTCCGCCGGGGTGTAGTACTTTTCGAGCTCGCCGAGATCGAAAAGGGCGAGCAGATCCGGACGCATCGGAACCTGATCCTTGCGCGTCACTGTGACGTTGGGGATCGGGTCGCCAGCCGTGCCGGGATCCACCGCGCAGACCAACAGCTTGTTGCGCCAGTCCGGATCCATCGACGGGTGATCGTCTCGGGTGTGCCCGCCGCGGCTCTCGGTGCGCAGCAGCGCGGCCTGTGCCACGCATTCGCTGACCAGCAGCATGTTCTGCATATCGAGCGCGAGATGCCAGCCCGGATTGAACTGGCGATGGCCCTCCACGGTCACGTGCCGGAATCGGTCGCGCAGCTCGGCGAGTTTCCCGATCGCCTCGCGCACCTCGTGTTCCTTGCGGATGATGCCGACCAGGTCGTTCATCGACTGCTGCAGATCGGTGTGCAAGGTGTAGGGGTTCTCGCCGTTGCCATCCGTGGGGGGATCGAAGGGCGCCAAGGCGTCCTTCGCGGCCTTCGAGACGTCGTCCTCGGAGACCGACGGCCGGTCGGCGAGGCCCTCCACGTAAGCGGCGGCGCCGAGTCCGGCCCGGCGGCCGAACACCAGCAGGTCCGACAGTGAGTTGCCGCCGAGCCGATTCGACCCGTGCATGCCGCCGGAACACTCACCCGCGGCGAACAGGCCGGGCACCGTGGCCGCGCCGGTGTCCGGATCGACCTCGACTCCGCCCATCACGTAGTGGCAGGTCGGCCCGACCTCCATCGGCTCCTTGGTGATGTCGACGTCCGCGAGCTCTTTGAACTGGTGATGCATCGACGGAAGCCGCCGCACGATCTCCTCGGCGGCCATCCGGGACGCGATATCGAGGTAGACGCCGCCGTGTTCGGTGCCGCGGCCCGCCTTGACCTCCTCGTTGATCGCGCGCGCGACCTCGTCACGCGGCAGTAGGTCCGGAGTGCGGCGCGCGGAATCGTTGTCGCGCAACCACTGATCGGCCTCCTCCTCGGTCTCGGCGTACTGACCCTTGAAGACCGGCGGAATATAGTCGAACATGAACCGCTTGCCCTCGGTGTTCTTCAGCACTCCGCCGTCGCCGCGCACGCCCTCGGTGACCAGGATGCCCTTCACACTGGGCGGCCAGACCATGCCGGTCGGGTGGAATTGCAGGAACTCCATGTTGATCAGCGTCGCGCCGGCGCGCAGCGCGAGCGCGTGCCCGTCGCCGGTGTACTCCCAGGAGTTCGAGGTCACCTTGTACGACTTGCCGATGCCGCCGGTCGCCAGTACCACCGCCGGTGTCTCGAACAAGATGAAGCGGCCGGATTCGCGCCAGTAGCCGAACGCGCCGGAAATCCGGTCGCCGTCCTTGAGCAATTCGGTGATGGTGCACTCGGCGAACACCTTGATCCGCGACTCGTAGTCGCCGGTCGCCGCGAAATCCTCCTGCTGCAGCGCGACGATCTTCTGCTGCATGGTGCGGATGATCTCGAGACCGGTCCGGTCGCCGACGTGGGCGAGCCGGGGGTAGGTGTGGCCGCCGAAATTGCGCTGGCTGATCCGGCCGTCCGGAGTCCGATCAAACAGGGCCCCATAGGTTTCCAGTTCCCACACCCGGTCGGGCGCCTCCTGGGCATGCAGTTCGGCCATGCGCCAGTTGTTCAGAAACTTGCCGCCCCGCATCGTGTCCTTGAAATGGACCTGCCAGTTGTCTTTTTCGTTGGCATTGCCCATCGACGCGGCGCAGCCGCCTTCGGCCATCACGGTGTGCGCCTTACCGAACAGCGACTTGCACACCACCGCGACGGACAGCCCGTGCTCCCTGGCCTCGATCACCGCACGCAGTCCGGCGCCGCCCGCTCCGATCACGACGACGTCGTAGTTGTGCCGTTCCACTTCTGCCATGCAGAGAACTCCTCAGTGAGGCGGTCAGTCGATGAACCGCAGGTCCGAAATCGTGTTGCTGGCAACCAACATGACGTAGAAGTCGGTCAGCACGAGCGTGCCGAGGGTGGTCCAGGCCAGCGCCATGTGCCGGGTGTTGAGCTTGGAGACCTGGGTCCAGAACCAGTAGCGCACCGGGTGCGCGGAGAAGTGCTTGAGCCGCCCGCCCGCGATGTGCCTGCACGAGTGGCACGACAGCGTGTAGGCCCAGAGCAAGATCACGTTGCCCAGCAGCACGATATTGCCGAGGCCGAAACCGAATCCGCCGGTCTTGCCGTGGAACGCGACGATGGCGTCGTAGGTGTTGATCACCGAAACCACCAGGGCCACATAGAAGAAGTAGCGGTGGGCGTTCTGGATGATCAGCGGCAGCCTGGTCTCGCCGGTGTACTCGGCGTGCGGCTCGGCCACGGCGCAGGCGGGCGGGGAGAACCACACCGCGCGGTAGTAGGCCTTGCGGTAGTAGTAGCAGGTCAGCCGGAAGCCGAGCAGGAAAGGCAGCGCCACGAACCCGAGCGGCAGGATCTCGGGCAGCTCGCCCAACGGGGTGCCGAAATGGCTGGATCCCTCGACGCACGAGGTGCTCAGGCATGGTGAGTAGAACGGGGTCAGGTAGTGGTAGTCCGGAACCCAATATGCCGTGCGCACATACGATCTGATCGTTGCGTAGATGACGAACGCGGCGAGTCCGAGCACCGTGAACAGTGGCGGGATCCACCATCGGTCGGTGCGCAACGTGCGTTCCGAGATTCGGGCCCTTGTTTTGCTGAATACGCCGGTGCCCGTGTCCGGGGCGGCGGTGGGTGCGGCATTCACTGGGATGCCTCGCTGATCTTGTGTGCGGGTGGCCATCGTTACCTCCGCAATCGAATGTGATGCTGAGCACCATACGACACCCCTGCTATGGCATGAGCAGGGTCCCGGCAATATGGGCCGGGGGAGATGCCAGTGATTTGCGCCACATTCGAGGTGGGATCAGCTCGTGGTCGCGCGCGGTGAACGGACCGCAAATGGGTCGAAGTCGGCTGAGCCGGAAAGGGTTCGGCGCCTGTGCGCGGCACGGAATCGGGCTCGGATTCGCGGCGACCGAGGTCTGTGCCGGGTGTGCTGAGCCTGGTGTCGTCTGGTGCGGAGATCGACCCCCGGTCTGCCTATACGGCGTCAGACCTGGACCTGCTCGGGTGATCGCCGACGTAGCGAAACGCTCGGCAGGTAGTTGCCGCGAATCGGCACAGCGACAGGGTGGCCTCGAGAGGTGATCGGAGTGGCTCGGCCTCCCAGCGGCAGTGTGCCGATCCGATTCGGATCGGGCTGGCGCCCCGGACCCGCACCGAAGGTGGGTGGGCAACCGCTCCGGAACCGCGTTGGCGCCGGGTGCGGGGCACAGGCATGCCGATCCGCCACACATGCCGATTCGCGGGCCCACGCCGGTTATCGCGGGGCCCGCGAATTCAGTGCCGCGTCCTACGTGGTTCGCGGGCGGGAGTGGAAGCCGAGCCCCTCGTCCTGCGCGCCCATCCATGCGGCCTCGTCGGACTTGCTGTCCGGAACGTAGATGACGTCCTGCGCCTGGCGCCGCACCTCCGGAGGCGGTGACTGCTCGAGTTCCTCGGCGTCGATGACCAGGCGCTCGAGGTCGTTCTCCAGCCGGCGCACGGGGCTGGCGTCGCCGTAGTGGTCGCGCAGTACGCCGATGGATTGCCGGAGCTGGCCGACCGCGTAGCGGAGTTCCGCAAATTCGCTGCGTGTCATCGATACCTCCTGTATTCCCTGGCGGACATGCGAACTCGGTGGCCGGCGCGCGGTTTGCCCGTCTGCCTCGGACCGTGCACCACCGAGCTGTGTGACCCACCACACAACGTGATCTACAACACAGTACCGAAAGAATTGAGTTCTGGCTCGTATGCGGCCGAAAAGCGGTGATTGCCGGCCGGTTGCCTGTCGGTCAGCTCGCGGAGGCGTAGTCGGCGGTCGCCCGCACCGCGGCGAAGGCTCGTTCGACCAGTCCGACGATGGACAGCGCGACGTCGTCGGCCCGCTCCAGCATGACGCTGTGTCCGGCCCCTTCCAGGCGCACCAGCTCGGAACCGGCCAGCTGGGACGCCAGCGCCACCGAGTGCGCGAACGGGACGAGGATGTCCGCCGAGCCCGCCAGCACCAGCGCGGGGATGGCGCCGAGCCGGTGCAGGGTCGCCGTCTCGTCGAAGGTGATCAGTGAGTGCAGGAAGCTGCACATGGTGAGCAGCGGGGTGTCGTTCAGCATCGCCGTGGCCAGCGCGGCCATGCGCGGGTTGACCTTCCCGGTGCCGAAGTTGGCCTCGCGCAGAATGGGCGCGACCAAGAGGCGGGTCAGCCGCTTGGACGCCTGCATCACGCGTGGTGCGCGGGTGACGGCGGCCTGCAGCGAGCTCACCGCGCGCCGGTTCAGCAAGCGGGCGAGCCCCACTTCGGTGATGCCGTTGGCCGCGCCCGCCAGCAGGCCGACGCCGGCGATCCGTGTGCCGATAGCTTCCGGGTAGAGCCGGGCGTAGGCGAGCACGACCATCGCGCCCATCGAGTGGCCGACCAGGATCACCGGACCGGTGGGGACGACCGTCCGCAGCACGGTATCCAGGTCCTGCCCCAGCTGGTCGATGGTGTAGCTCGACGGATGCCCCTCGCCGGATTCGCCGTGGCCGCGGTGGTCGTAGAACACCATCCTGGTGTCGCTTCCCCATTGCCGCAGCAGCTGGTCGCGCAGGTAGCACCAGGATTCGCTGCGCAGGCAGTGGCCATGCACGAAGACGACGGTGGCGTGGGCGTCGTCGGCGCCGAAGACGCGGACCGCGAGAGGGACACCGTCTTCGGCCGACACCGTGACGTGGTGGCCGTCGTAGTCGGCGGCTCGGCGAGCGATGGTCGTGGACATGGCACTCTCCTGTGAGCGAGGGGCTTCGTTGCCGCCTCCTGCCCAGTTGTCGATGGGATTTTCCGCATCGTTAACGGCCCATACCTGCCGTTATGGACACGTTGCCCAACTGAGGCTGCCGATCGATCCGGTGGTCGCGGCCCCGCGCTACAGGAAAATCTACGAAATGATTGGTCTGACAGTAGATATTGGTAGATACCCCGATCGCTGGTCGGTCCGGCACTGGTCCGAAGAATCTGCCACTTTCTACGGATAATCCGATACTGCCGAATACTGTCCGGGCGACAACCGTCGTCACGGTCGGTCCCTGGGCTACCGACCGTGACGACGGCGGCCTACCGCGCGGTCACGCCTCTGCGCGGCTGCGGGTCGAGGACAGGAACGGGCGCAACAGGTTCGCCTCGGTCGACGGACCCATCTGCCACTCCGCGATCCACGGCCCCGTTCCCTCGCTCGGATCGAGCACGCCCTCCTCCAGCCACTGGTAGCGGCCGTCGAGCACGCCGCGGGTGAGGGTGCGATCGTCGTCGTCGGTGTTCTCCCACAGCTCGTCGAACAGCTTGCGCACGCGCAGCCGCGACTGCCTGCAGAAGGTGTCCGCCAGCTCTTCGGCGGCCTTGGCCTCCGGCGCGCCCGCGGTGCGCAACGACTGGGCGCGCACGCATGCCGCGGACATGGCGAACAGCTCCGCGCCGATGTCGACGATCCGGCCGAGGAAGTTCTGCCGGTATTCCAGGCCCGCCTGCCAGCGACCCATCGCGTACATCAGCGACCTGGCCTGCTTGCGCCCACTGCGTTCGACGAATCGCAGATGACGCGCCAGGACGCCGAACTCGGTGTAGGCGGCCGGCACCGTGCCCGCTCCGACGGCGAGCTGCGGGAACCACTTCGCATAGAAGCCGGTCGCGCCGACCGCCGCCTTTGCCTTGTCCTTGAACTCGGCCTTGCGGTCCACCAGAGCGCCCGCGGCCGCCATGTGCGCATCGGCCATCTCCCGGGCGATCAGCAGCCGCATGATCTCGCTGGAGCCTTCGAAGATGCGGTTGATCCGCAGATCGCGCACCAATTGCTCGGCCGGGACGGCACGCTCCCCCCTGGCGGCGAGCGAGGCCGCGGTCTCGTAGCCGCGGCCGCCGCGGATCTGCACGAGTTCGTCGGCGATCTGACAGCTCATCTCGCTGGCCCACAGCTTGGCCAGCGCCGCCTCGATCCGGATGTCGTTGCGCGCCTCGTCGCACATGGTGGCCGACAGGTCCAGCGACGCCTCCAACGCAAACGTGGTCGCCGCGATGAACGAGATCTTCTGGCCGACCGCCGCGTGGTCGCCGACCGGCCTGCCCCACTGCACCCGCTGCGCGCTCCACTCCCGCGCGATCTTCAACGACCACTTCGCGGCCGCGGTGCACATCGCGGGAATGGCGAGCCTGCCCGCATTGAGCGTGGTCAGCGCGATCTTCAGGCCGTCGCCCTCACGGCCGATCAGGTTGCGTTTCGGCACCTGGACGTTGTGCATCCTGGTCAGGCCGTTCTCGATGCCGCGCAGACCCATGAACGCGTTGCGCCGCTCCACGGTGATGCCCGGCGAGTCCGCTTCAACGACGAACGCCGAGATGCCGCCGCGGTGCCCCTCGCTCTTGGGTACGCGTGCCATGACGACCAGCAGCTCGGCGACGACGCCGTTGGTGGTCCACAATTTGACGCCGTTCAGGATGTAGGCCTCGCCGTCCTCGGTCGGGATCGCGGTGCTGGCCATCCGGGCCGGGTCGGAGCCCACGTCGGGCTCGGTGAGCAGGAACGCGCTGACCGCGCCCGCCGCACACCGGGGCAGGAACTCCGCCTTCTGCTCGGGGGTGCCCGCCAGCTTCAGCGGTTCCGGCACGCCGATGGACTGGTGTGCCGAGAGCAGGACGCCGAGGCTGGGGTGCGTGGAGCCGACCAGCATCAGCGCCCGGTTGTAGCCGAACTGGGAAAGTCCTTGGCCGCCATACGATTGCGGGATCTTCAGGCCGAAGCAGCCGAGTTCGGCCATGTCTTTGACGTACTCGTCCGGAATCCGGCCCTCGGCCTCGATCACCGCTCCGTCCATGGACTCGCACAGCGTCCGTAGCCGGGACAGAAACGCCTCGGTGTGCGCTGCGTCCTCGGGGCCGGGTTGCGGGTATGGGTGGATCAGGTCCAGCCGGAACCGTCCGAGGAACATCCCCTTGGCGAATGAGGGCTTGGCCCAGCTTGTTTCGCGGGACTCCTCGACCAGTGCGCGGGCCTGTTCTTCGGTGGCGTCGACTTTCGCGGCTGTCGCCATGATGTCCTCCCTCGGACGTGATCAGGATCACATTCGAGTGTAGGAGAGTTTGTTACCCGTCGGTAGGGCTCTTGGTCGAGAGAAATCTATGAATATCTATTGATCTTGGAAGAGGGGCGAATAGTGGGCAATCGACCGCTGTCCCTCCTGGCTGCCGGGCGGCGTTCAGACCGAGCGCAGATAGCGGCCGAAGTGCGGCACCGTGAAGCCGATCGTGCCGCGCTCCGCGGAGTAGATGAGGCCCTTCTTGATCAGCCCGTCGCGGGCGGGCGACAGTGAGGCGGGCTTGCGGCCGAGTTCATTGGCCACCGCCGCGGTCGCCACCGGACCATCGTCGCCGGCCAGGTCCGCCATGGCGCGCATGTACTCGCGTTCAGCGGGCGTTGCTCGCTCATAGCGGGAACCGAAGAACCCCACCGCCAACTCCTCTTCCGCGGCGGGTGAGGCGACCTCAACGTCTTCGGCCGTGATCGGGCTCTCCGGTGCCTGGTCCCATGCGGCTTTGCCGTAAGCCTGCACGAAATAGGGGTAACCATCAGCTTTTTGGTACAGGGCATCCAGTGCCCCGTCGGTGAACTTCACGTTCTCGCGTTGTGCGGGCGCGATCAGCGCTTGGTCGGCGGGTTCTCGGTCCAGCCGATCGATGCGGTGATAACTGAATAGTCGCTCGGAATAGCTTTTCGAGGCGGACAGTACCGCGGGCAAATGCGGCAGGCCCGCGCCGACCACGATCAGCGGCGCGGCGTCTTGACTCAATTCGTGGCAGGCGCCGCAGATCGCGGAGATGTCGGCGGGGCCGAGATCCTGCATCTCGTCGATGAAGATCGCGATGCCGATGCCGATGTCGCCGGCCAGCGCGGCCGCCTCGACCAGCAACTCCACCAGGTCGATCTCGATGTCGCCGGAATCGGCCCTCCCGCTTACCGCAGGCACGTCGATGCCGGGTTGCCAGCGCTCCCGCATGCCCTTGTCCGCGGTGGCCCGCAGGGCGAAGGCCTTGAGGATGCCGAGAAAGTCGTCTACCCGTTCCGGATTGCGGTGCGCCATGGCGATCGCGCGCACCGCCATGTGCAGCGCCGAGGACAGCGGGCGGCGCAATTCCTGATCCGGCCGCGCCTCGATCTTCCCGGTGCCCCATCCGCGCGAGATCGCTGCCGAGCGAAGCTGGTTGAGCAGCACTGTTTTTCCGACACCGCGTAGGCCGGTGAGCATCACGCTGCGTTCCGGGCGACCACGCGCCACGCGTTCGAGCACGATGTCGAACGCGGTGAGTTGCTTGTCGCGCCCGGCTAATTCGGGTGGGCGCTGTCCCGCTCCGGGTGCATACGGATTCCGCACGGGGTCCATGCCCCGACACCGTAGCGCGTCAGGTCCGCATAATCTGGGCACATCTACGGCGTGTCCTAGAGAGCCTTAGCGGTCCGTATTGCACTATTGCTCTCGCCGTCGGCCCTCCGGGCCGGGCGGCGGTTCGCCAGAACGGTCGCGCGGCACGGCGCGCGAGAAGGGAGGGCCATGTCCGACGAACCAAACCCGGCCGGCACCGCCGAGGTGGTCGAGTCGTGGAACGTTCCTGCGGGCGCCACGGTGGCCCAGCGCATCAGATCGAACATCCTCGTCGCGATCGAACGCGGCTATGACGATCCCCAGTTGGTCGCGGATCTCGCGGTCGGTCCGCTGGTCATGGCGCTCGGCAAGCTCGAGGTGGAGCTGTCCGACGCGCGGCGCCGAATCGACGAACTGGAGCGCCTGATCCGCGGCGGCCGATCCTGAGTACGTGCCGGGATCCAGGCTGGCGTTGTCCATTCGGTGATCCGCGCGGTCGGTCGAGATCTCGTTGTGACCTAGTGGCGCACGTTTGCTTTCCCGCGGGCATGCAGGGGTTTGCGCGGTGATCGAGAACAAGCAGCTCTGTGCGCTGGACAACACCGCGCCAACGTCGTAATCTCTTCGTGACTTAGTGGAACCAGTCGTTTCGTAAGAGAAACGGCGCCACTAGTTACCGCCTAAGCGGCAGTCGAGGCCAACCGGTCTCGGCAGTCGTGCCGAGGACTCAGAGGATCGTCTGGGTAGGGCCGTTCTCCCGGTCCGAACTCGGTCGGCGGGAGCGCAGCAAGATCGGAGACGTAGCTCGGTGGGTAAACACAGCTTGCAACGGGATTCTCGGGTTCCGAATTCCGTCAAGGGTGCGATTGTCATGGGTGCGGTCGCCGCGACCGGCGCCATGCCCGCGATTCCGGCCATGGCCGCGACCATCAACGTTCCTGGTGTCGGTAACTTCGACGTTCCGCAGGAATGGGAGCAGCCGGTCCAGCAGCTCAATCAGCAGATCCAGCAGGCGCTCGCGGCCGTTCCCGCCGCCCCGGCCCCCGCGCCCGAGGCGCAGGTGGCTCCCCAGCTTCCCGGTCTCGCGCCGATGCTGCCGGGTCTGTTCGCCCAGCAGACCTCCCCGGGTGACATCGCCCTCGACGCCGCGAAGACCAAAGTCGGCGCACAGTATTCGTGGGGCGCCGCGGGTCCGAGGTCCTTCGACTGCTCCGGCCTCGTCCAGTGGGCGTTCCGCCAGGCGGGCATCGAACTCCCCCGCACCAGCTTCGAGCAGTCGCACGTCGGCGCCCCGGTCGCCTACCACGAGCTGCAGCCGGGCGACATCGTCGTCACCAACGGCGGCGGTCACGTCGGCATCTACGCGGGCGACAACAAGCTCTTGAATGCGGTGCAGTCGGGTACGCCGGTGTCCTACACCCCGCTGCGCCCCGACATGGTGGTTACCGCACGCCGTATCGTCTAACGAGTGGCCCGCGCCGAAACCGGCATCCAGAGCAGCGCGACCCAGGCCCGCGTCGATTCGTGGACTTGGGCCGTGCGCCTGTTCAAAACCAGATCCGCCGCCGCGGAAGCATGTCGTGGTGGGCACGTGCGGGTGAACGGCTCGACGGCCAAGCCCGCACAGCCAGTGCGCCCCGGTGACGAGGTGCGCATCCGGTCAGGTGGTCACGAGCGCATCGTCATCGTGGAACGAATCGTCACCAAGCGCGTCGGCGCTCCGATCGCCGCGCAGTGTCTGATCGATCGCAGTCCGCCGCCCCCGCCACGGGAAATCCTGGCGAGCATGCCCCGTCGAGAACGCGGTGCTGGGCGACCCACCAAGCGTGAGCGGCGCGAGACCGATCGCCTCATGGGCCGGGCTGATCACTGAAACAGGCCGGTCCAATGACCTCCATGAGTCCACTGCCCACGCTGTCCGCGCCGGAAATCGCCTCGGATCGTCTGGTGCTACGCAAAGCGCACGACGGCGACCGTGAGGGACTGATCGAGTTACAGACCGATCCCGAGGTGCGGGCATATCTCGGCGGACCCCGGCCCCGCGGCACGGTGGAGCAGTACCTCGACGCTGTCGGCATCGCGAACGTGACAGCCGGTCCAGGCGTGTATGTCATCGCGGCCAAGGAGACGAACCTGCTCATCGGAACGCTGATGCTCAACCGGCGTTCCGCCGACCAGCCCGGACACCTCACCTCGGATGGCGAAGAACTGGAATTGACCTATCTTCTGCGGCGCGATGCCTGGGGTGCCGGGCTCGCGTTCGAAGCGGCAATGGCCGCGCTGCGCACCGCCGCCGCCGAACTTCCCGACCAACCGGTCCTGATCATCACCCAGACAGCCAACCTGCGTTCGCTGAAACTCGCCGCTCGCCTCGGATTCCAGCCCGTCAGCACCTTCGAGGCGTTCGACGCACAACAGACCCTCGCAACCGCCAGCTTGCACACATTCAAAGCCTGAGCGAGATGATGTCGGCGGCGTGGCAGCGGCCGGATGTTCGGTCTCAGATCATCGCGACGGGGCGTAGGTGGCCTGCGACGTAGCGCGCCCTGCACTCACCGCGCCGCAGCTTTCCGCTGCTGGTCTTGGGAATCCTCCCCGGCTCGACGAGCATTACCGCGCCGGGCATCACCTCGTGCGTGGACGCGACCGCGGAGCGAATGCGACGGGCCAGCGCGGAGAGTTCGGCGGGTTCGGCCGCGCCGATGGTGACGAGTTCGGCGACCACGACCAAGTCTTCCCGACGCCCGTCATCATGCCCGAACGCCGTCACATGGCCGGGCCGGATATCCGGCGAGCATGCTTCCACGGTCGTCTCGATGTCGGTGGGATAGTGATTGCGTCCGTCGACCACGATGACGTCTTTGCGGCGTCCGGCGATGTAGAGCTGGCCCTCGTGCTGGAAGCCGAGGTCACCGGTGCGCAGCCAGCGGACGTCGTCCTGGGCCAGCGTGGCGCCGAAGGTCTCCTCGGAGGCGTCGGGCCTGCCGAAATAGCCGTCGCACACGTTGTTTCCGGCCACCCAGATCTCGCCGACGCGCCCCGGTGGCAGCACCGTCCCAGTGGCCGGATCGACCACACGTATCGCCTGGCCCGCGGGTGCGCCGCAGCCGACGAGTGGCGTGCCGTTTCGTGACTCTCGCGCGTCGTCGGGTAGCGCGACCGCGCGGCCTTCGGCGAGCGCGGCGCGTTCGAAGTGGTGCCACACCGGTTCCTCGCGTGAGTCGCAGACGGTGACCGTGAGCGTGGCCTCGGCAAGGCCGAACCCGGGTGTGTGCGCGTGGTGGCGGAAGCCGTAGGGGGCGAAGGTCCTGGTGAATTCCTCCAGCGCGTCGGCGCGGACCGGTTCGGAGCCGTTGAGCAAGATGTCCAGCCCGGACAGGTCCAGACCGGTCCGCTCCTGCGGCGTCGTGCCCGACACCGCGAGCGTCAAGGCGAAATTGGGGCATCCGGTGATGCCTGCGCGGTAGTCGGCGATCGCGCGCAGCCAGCGGATGGGTCGCTTCACGAACTCCGCCGGCGCCAGGGTGACGCCGTGCACGCCGAGCCAGAGCGGCAGCGCCAGACCCAGGATCAGCCCCATGTCGTGAAAGAACGGCAGCCAGGTCACGATGGGCCGATCCCTGGCCGCGGACAAGGCGTCCCGCAACTGCGTCAGCGCCGCGGCCAGATTCTCATGCGTGACCCGAACCCCGGCGGGTGACTTGGTCGACCCTGAGGTGTACTGCAGATACGCGAGCTCGCCGCGCACCGGGGCGACGACGGGCGGATCCGTCTTCGACGCAGCGCGAACTGTCATCCGCGCGGCCGCACGCCTGCCACCCGGTGCAGCTTCATGCTTGCTCGCGGGAACCGCCTTCGGTGTGCTTGGTCGCGCACGTTGTGCGGCTGAGGCCGCCCTAGGCGCGGACAGGCTCGGCGGCGGTGTGGTTGGCGTGGCGGGATCACCTACCGTTGCGGTCGTCAGCGCGGCCGTATTCGTAATCGGCAGTACAGAACGCGTGGTCGCAGCGAGTGTGTTCGCGGCTGATGCGACCGAATCCACTATCGGCGCGGACGGTTCGGGCGGCACGATGAATACGCGACCCAACGCTGGTCCGAGGGTTGCGGCGGTGATCTCGTCGTGGGCGGAGAGCAGGGTCAGGGTGGGGCGGGCGTCGGCGAGAACCGCGTGCAGGCGGTCTCGGTTGCGCGTGCCGACCGCGGGGAACAGTGGTACCGCTATGCGATTGCTGTACAGGCAGGCGAGAAAGGCGACCGCATAGTCGATTCCGTGGGCGCACAGAATGGCGACTCGATCACCGGGCAGGCTCTCGCGTCGCAGTCGTGCGGCGAGTGTCCCCGCGGCGGCGTGCAGCCCTGCGTAGGTCACCGTGACGGGCACGCGATCTTGCAGGCGGAAGCGCAGTTCGGTGTAGGCGGGCTCGTCCGGCCGGGCCGCCGCGCAGTGGGCCACTTGGGCCGCGAGGATAGTGCCCGGTGCGTGGTCACTTGCGGTCACGACGCCTCGCTGGTGTTCGCCGCGACCCGGTCCAGCAGGGCGGCGCCGAGTGCGGTGATGGTGGGGTGTTTGAACAGCTCCGCGGTCGCGATCCGGACGTGCAGCCGGGCTTCCAGATTGCGGCGCATCTCGATCGCGAGCAGGGAACTGAGCCCGAGGTCGTTGAAGTCGGCGGCGGGGTCGATGTGCTCGGCGGGCAGGCCGAGTGTGCTCGCCAGTACGCGGCGGATGGTGGTGGTCAGTGGCTCGGCGGGGTCCGGCAGGGCGAGCGGCTGCTCCGGTGCGCTTTCCCGGCTGAGCGCTGAATCGGCCACCGGCACAAGTAAAGTGGCCAGCCGCCCGGCTACCGGTGAGGTGTCGGCGGTTGGGGTGTAGTCCAGTGCGAGCAGATACGGACCTTCGTAGCGGAGGGCTTGGGACAGCACGGCGCTACCGCGGCGCACGTCGAACGCCCCGACGCCTGCGCGCCGTAAGTGGCTCGCCCCACCGGCCGCGGCGGCGAGCCCGGAATCCCAGAGGCCCCAGCCGATGCTGAGAATCCGCCTGCCAGGGTCGCGCGAGGCCAAGGCGTCCATGGCCGCGTTCGCCGCGGCGTAGGCGGCTTGGCCGGGTGCCCCGAGCGCTCCGGTCGCCGAGGAGAACAGCAGGACGAAGTCGGTCGCGTCGGTCGCGGTGAGTTCGATCAGATTGCTCGCCGCGGTGGCTTTGGGGGCGCACATCCTGGCCAGCTGACTTGCCGTGATCGCGTCGAACGCGGCGTCTTCCAGCGCGCCTGCGGCGTGCACGACACCGCGAATGGCCGCTCCCCAGGC
Source organism: Nocardia sp. NPDC051787 (assembly GCF_040681325.1). Classification (NCBI taxonomy): domain Bacteria; kingdom Bacillati; phylum Actinomycetota; class Actinomycetes; order Mycobacteriales; family Nocardiaceae; genus Nocardia; species Nocardia sp. NPDC051787. The sequence goes on along the minus strand of NZ_JBFAYO010000003.1, from coordinate 33,393 downwards.
CCGGATATCGCTGAGCGCGTTCGCCAGATCGTCCCGGTCGGCCGCATCGCAGCGCACCACGACGATGCGGTCCTCCAAGCCGTCGAGCAGTGCGGGCACCGGGCGGGGTGCGCGCGTCAGCACCACCACGTCTCGTGCGCCCGCGTCGAGCAGCCAGCGGACGGCGACCGAGCCGAGCGTCCCAAGCCCGCCGGTGACGACATAGGTTCCGTTCGTGTCGATACCAGCGACCGGGAGCGCCCGGGCCCGGGCGGGCGTGAATCGCCGGATCGCGACCGCACCCGCGGACAGGCGCAGCTCGTAGGGAATATCGGCAGCGATCACCAGACGGCTGAGCAGCGGCACGCTGTTGGGATCGGTATCGGCCCAGACCAGCCGCACCGTCCGGCCCGACTCGAGCTGGACCGAGCGCACAAGACCCGCGATCGCCGCTGACTCGACCGCGGACCGCATGGCGAGTTCGTCGTGCCGCGCGTGGGCAGCATCGGGCCGCGGCAGGACGACCGTCATGGACGCGGTGGCGTCGTCGGCGCAGACCCGTTGCAGCAGATCGAGGACCTGCCCGAGCGACGCGATGCCTGCCTGCGCATCGCTCCCGCCGCCGTCCCCGGGGCAGACCACCACCACGGCGGTCCCACCGTCACCGCGCCCGGTGAGGACCGCAGTGGCGAGCGGCCCCGCGTCGTCCGGTTCACGCGCGATGCGTTCGGTCGGAAGGCTGGCATCCAATGCCCTGGCGAGCCGGACCGCGAGGTCGGAGGCACCCACCACTACCGCGCGCCGCCCGAACGCTTCGGCTTCGGGCGCGTCGCCGAGCCCGAGCGACTCGGGGTCGCGCGATATCCACGCCTCTTGACGGAACGGCGCGTCCTGTCCGGCGCGCGGCGTTCGCAGTGCGCCGATCCCATCCGCGTCACCGGGTTGGATGTAGCGAATGTGCACGCCGGAGAAGGCGAGACAGGGCACGCCGTGCTGATCGGTCGCGATGACGTCGCCCACCAATCCGTTGTCGGTCCGCTCCCGGATCAGGGCGTGCACCTCGAGCACATGTCGATTCGGTTCGTTCGACAGCCAAGCGGAGTCCATGCCGATCGGCAATGGCATCGACGCGGCGGGCAGCTCGTCGAACAGTGCCGCGGCGAGCACTTGCAGACACCCATCCAGCGTTGCGGTGTGGTGCAATTCGGCGGCGTCGAACAGGCCGAGCGCCCGCCCGGTGCCCGCCGCGATGCCGCGCAGCGCGCGGAAACGCGGTCCGTACTCCAACCGCCTGCGGCGCAGTTCCTCGTAGAAAGTGCCGGTGGCGATGACACGCATGTGGTGGCGGGCGGCCCGGTTTGCGTCGACCACCCGCATCCATGCGACGATATCCGCGGGTGTGGGGTCACCGGCGGGCCGGGCCGAAGCCAGCGTCTCGGTGCCAGTGACCTCCGCCCGCATGCTTTCCTCGGCTCCCGGGCCGCGATAGACCACCTCGGGAAGTGTTCTCGAATCGGTCCTCTCGTGTACGACGAAGTCGGCGAGCCTGGTCACCCCGGCGGTCGTTCGGGCGAGGTGCAGCAGCCTACGCAGCCAGAACACGGCGGGCACCGTGCTGTCGCCCTGCACCACGTGATCGGTGAGATCCTCGGCGAGGAAGGCGGATTCAGGGGTGTGCCCGTTCGCTGGTTCCGACACCAGGAGCGGAAACCTCCGCTTGCGCCACTGCCGTGGCGATGTTCCGCCGAACGGGCCGAGCGCCGACCAGTCGACCGGCCGCCCCTCCAGGTACAGCCGCGCCAGACCGGCGAGAAACCCGCCCGCCTCGTCCTCGCGCGACGTCACCGGATGCGTGCCCGCACGGAAATCCGGGTACTCCCGCACGGCTGAAGTGAGCACCGGATGCGGGCTGATCTCCAGCACGGTCGAGATGCCGTCCTCGATCGCGCTTTCCATCGCCGCCGCCAACTCCACGGTGCCCGCGGCGTTCTCGGCCCAGTAGTCGCGGTCCATGGCCGCTGTGCTGATCTTCGCGCCGCGCCGTGCCGTCGAGTACACCGGTACGTGCGGCGCCAGCGGAGTGATCTCGCTCAGCGCCCCGACGAACGACGGGAGCACGGTGGCGACCTGCGGGCCGTGCGCGGCGAAGTCGACGGCGAGCCGACGCGCGAACATGTTGCGGCGGGTGGCTCGGCGCACCAGCGTGTCGATATAGCGCGGGGTACCGGACACCACTACCGATCTGGGGCCGTTGACCGCCGCGATGCTCACCTCCCTGTGCATCGGCTCCACCAGTTTCGCCGCTTCGTCCGGGGCCGCCTCCAGCACCGCCATCGCGCCGTGGCCGTCCAGGTGGGCCAGGCTCGCGCTGCGCAGCACCACGATGCGCGCCGCGTCCCCCAGGGACAGCGCGCCGCTGACCGTAGCCGCGGCGATCTCGCCGAGACTGTGCCCGGCCACCGCGTCGGGCCGGATCCCGAACGCTGCCAAGAGTTTCACCGCCGCCACTTGGAACGCGAACAGCGCGGGTTGCACCAATTCGGTGGCGTGCGCACCGGTGTCGGCGAAGGTGAAACCGTGCCGCGGCGTCCAGATCCGCGGTCCACCCGCCGCCACGATCGCGTCGGTCGCCTCGGCGAGCGCGGTGGCGAAGACCGGATATCGCGCCGCCAGCGCGCGACCCATCTTCGGATGCTGGCCACCTTGACCGGAGAACAACAAGAGCAGTCCGCCAGGACGGCGGTTCCGCGCGGGGCCGATGACGGCGTCGGCGTCGCCGCGGCCCAGGCTGCGCAGCCGGTGCACCGCGTCCCGGTGGTCGTGTGCCAGGACCGCGGCTCGCGTCGTCTCGGGAAGCAATCGGGCCGTGGCCGCGGCGAACTCGCCCAGCGGCGGGCGAGCATGGTCCAGCTCGTCGGCCAGCCGCAGTGCGTGCTCGCGCAGCTCCCCGTCGTCGCGGGCGGTCAGTGCAAGCAGTACCGGAAACTGATCGCTCCGGGCGTGCTGTGACGCGGCGACCCCGCGCACCGCGATGTGCGCGTTCGTGCCACCGAATCCGAACGAGCTGACGCCCGCCATGCGCTGTGGTGCCGGCACGTGGCTCCAGTCCACCGGCTCGGTCGGCACACGCAGACCGCGCTCGGCCAGGTGCAGCAACGGGTGTTCGGTACGGAGGTTGATCGTCGGAGCGATCACGCCGTGGTGGATGGACAGGGCAGTCTTCACCAGCCCGGTGACTCCGGCGGCGGCTTCCAGATGTCCGATATTGGACTTCACCGAGCCGATCCAGATCCGATCGCCGGCATCGATGCGCGACCGCTCACTCCAACGCCGAGTGCCATCGCCGAGCGCGGCGGCCAGCGCGCCGATTTCCACGGCGTCGCCCAAAGGAGTTCCGGTGCCATGGCATTCGATGTAGCCGATGCTGAGCGGCGTGCTACCGGCGCGCGACCACGCGGTGCGCAATGTCTCCTGCTGCGCGCGGCCGTTCGGTGCGTATAGACCGTTGGAGCGCCCGTCCGATCCGACGGCCGTTCCGATGATCTCCGCGTACACCCGGTTGCCCTCGCGCTGCGCGTCCGCGGTCCGTTGCAGGACGACCACCGCGCAGCCGTCACCGCGGGTATAGCCGTCGGCGGTGGCGTCGAACGGCGCCGTTCGCCCGGCCGGCGACAGGAAACCACTCTCTGCCAGGTAGTTCGATGTGTGCTCCAACAGCACCAGATTGACGCCGCCGACGATGGCGAACGGCACCGTGCCGTCGGCGAGCAACCGGACCGCGAAGTCCACCGCGGCGAGCGAGGACGAGCACGCGCTGTCGAGCACCAGGCTCGGCCCGTGCAGATCGAGCACATACGACAACCGATTGGCGATGATGCTCAGCGCCGACCCGGTCACGGCGTACGGGGCGTCGTGGCCTTCCCGGCCGAGCACCGCGATGCCGTGGTCGTACCCGGACGCGCCGAACACCACGGCGGTGCCGGAACCGCGTGCGCGGTAGCCGATTCCGGCATCGTCGAGCGCCTCCACCGCGACCTCGAGCGCGATCCGCTGCTGCGGGTCCATGACGGCGGCCTCACGCTCGGAGATGGCGAACCAGTCGTTGTCGAACGACTCGACATCGTCGAGATAGCCGCCGCGCCGGGTGCCGAGGCGGCCGGCGGGCGGTGTGGACGTGACGTCCCGGCCGTCGAGCAACAGCCGCCAGAACTCGGCGACGTTCGCCGCTCCAGGCAGTCGGCAGCCGATGCCGATGATGGAGACGGGTGGATGCGAGCCGACGGAGTCGGTAGCCGCGCTGCTCATCGCATCGCGAGATACTCGACAAGCTGCTCGATGTCCGGATGGTCGTAGATCGCGGTCAGCGGAACCTCGACTCCCATAGCGTCTTCGAGATGGGCGGTCAGCCTCGCAAGCTGGGTGGAACTGAGGCCGAGATCGGTAAAGGGCGAGCTGGTCGACACCGTGGCAGCGTCGACCCCTAGTAGGTCCGCAACGGCCGAGACGGCGGCACAAGTCAACGCGGTGCGTCGGCGATAGCCGAGCGAACCGCCATTCCCCTGCGCACCACCGTGCCCGTCCGGAAGACTGGGCGGCATCGCGTCCTCCCTCCCCGTCTCCCGGCTGCTGCTACCCACAGACGAACGGTACTCACGCGATTATGCCGGAGAAATCGGCCGGAGCAAGGTCGCGTAGAAGGCGCAGCCGGACGTAGTCCGTCCGAAGCCCGCGCCGGGCCGAGCGACGGCGAGGCAACCGCATTTCCGCTGCCTGCCCAGCCTTTCGCGAACCACGGCGATCACTTACGGTGGCAGGGTGACCGAACCGGACAGCGGTGCCGCCACCCGTGCCGAGCGCACTCCGATCCTGCCGACTGTGCTGCGCTGCTGTGCCGCGCTGGCGGCGACGCCGGGCCGGCTACTGCGCCCGCGCCGCCCCGACACCGCACTGCTGGCGAACCTCGAGGTGCGGCCGCTGCCCCCGGCGAGCGCCGCGGTGCGGCTCACCGTGCTCAATCAGGCCACCATGTCGGCGCCGACCACCATCGTGGCCGAGGGCGTGCGCAGCCTGCGAGAGATGACGCTGTCGATGGCGGCGTTCCTCGTCGAGCATCCGAAGGCGCGTTTCCTGGTCGATCCCGCCCTGTGCGCGGGCGTGCACGACCGGGTGCTACCCGAATTACCGTTCCCTGTCCCGCTGCTCGTCGCGCCGGACAAACCGGTGCTCGGCCTGTCCGACGCACTCGCCGCGCACCACATCGCGGGCGCCGACATCGACTTCGTGCTGCCCACCCACCTGCATTGGGATCACGTCTCGGGCCTGCTGGAATTGCCGTCATCGGTCGAGGTCCGGTTGCCCGCCGCCGAATACGACTGGGCGATGGGCGGCCCGCACGCCCCGGCCGGTGTGGCGCGCGGGCCACTGCGCGGCCGTAGCTTCGACCGGTTCGAGCTGGACGGACCGCCGGTACTCACGTTTCCGCGCAGCAAAGACCTGTTCGGCGACGGTTCGGTGCTGCTGGTGGATCTCGCAGGCCACACGCCGGGCAGCATCGGCGTGCTGCTCGCGGTGGACGACGGCAGCCGCGTGCTGTTCGCGGGCGACGCCGTCTGGAGCAAGCTGCAGGTCGATCTGATTCGCGAGAAGGCGCCGATGCCCGGCAAACTCTTCGACTCCGACCGCGACGCCGCGTTCACCACGATCCACCGCCTGCACGCGCTGCCCGACGACATCGAACTCATCGCCAGCCACGATTACGAGGCCGTCACCGCCCGCGCGAGCAAGTAACCCCGGTCAGCCGAGGACGGGTTCAGCGGCTTCGCGCTCATCGCCGGCCACGGCGATGAGCCTGTGACCGCCCGCGCGGCGAGGTAATGGGTCGGGCTCGTCTCCAGCCACGATCAGGAGCCCGACCGCCCGCGTGGCCGACGAACCCGGTCAGCCGACGACGGTCTCGGCGAGTCGGGCGGTGATCAGCTCCTCGGCCTCGGTGACCATCCGGCCGATCAGTTCGGCGCAGGCCGGGATGTCGTGGATGAGGCCCTGGCACAGGCCGACCGACCAGATGCCCGCGTCCAGATCGCCCTCCTCGAATACCCGCCGACCGCGTGCGCCCGCGACCAGATCCCGCACGTCGTCGAAAGTGCCGCCCGACTTTTCGATCTCGACGACCTTGCGGCTGATCTCGTTGTCCGCGACGCGCGCGGTATTGCGCATGGTGCGGAAGATGAGCTGGGTGTCGCGCTCGGAGTTCGCGACGATCCGCTCCTTGACCTTCTGATCGATCGAAGACTCCTGCGTGCACAGGAATCGAGTGCCCATATTGACGCCGTCCGCGCCGAGAGCGAGCGCCGCGACCAGGCCGCGGGCGTCCGCGATGCCGCCGGAGGCGATCATCGGAATGCTCAGTTCGCGGGCCGCGGCCGGGATCAGCACGAGGCCGGGGACGTCGTCCTCACCGGGATGGCCCGCGCATTCGAAGCCGTCGATGCTCACCCCGTCCACGCCGATCCGCTCCGCCTTCAGGGCGTGCCGGACACTGGTGCACTTGTGCAGGACCTTGATGCCCGCGTCCTTGTAGTAGGGCAGAAACGGCTCCGGGTTGCTGCCCGCCGTTTCGACGATCTCGACGCCGCTGTCGATGATCGCTTGGACGTATTCCGCATACGGCGGCGGGTTGATCGACGGCAGGATGGTGACGTTCACGCCGAACGGTTTGTCGGTCAGCTCTCTGGTGCGGGCGATCTCCCGGCGCAGGTCGTCCGGAGTCGGCTGGGTCAGGGCCGTGATGAAGCCGAGCCCGCCCGCGTTGGCGACGGCCGCGACGAGTTCGGCGCGCCCGACCCACATCATGCCGCCCTGCACGATCGGATGCTCCACCCCGAATTTCTCGGTGAACCTGGTCCGCAGCATTGCGCTTCTCCTCTGTCTCGCGCGGGCGTGCCGGTTCGCCCGTTGGCGTCGATGGTGACATGAGAATCGCCTCGTGTTCAACTCATAAGTGAGCCGAGGTTCGCACGATCGACAAGGTTGTGCGGAGTCGTTCTACGCTTCGATGCGTTCGAGTTGTGCCTGGAAAACCAGGTGGAGGCGCGTACTTGGAGTCCAGGTACAAATCCCGGTCGCTTAACAAGGATTCGTTCCCCCATCTCTTGTCGAGCGATTAAGTTAGTTGCTATTCTGCTCCCGATTCAGCCCGTCGCCGCCGCCGGACATCCTGGCGGTCCCGGTGGCGGTCCGAGAGGGAGTTCGTGGCATGACCACCGGGGCAGCAGCGCTCGCCGAGCCGATCAGGTCGCGGCGCAACCACTGGAACAACCAGATCGCCGCGCATGCGCTGATGCGCCCGGACGCGGTCGCGGTGCGGTTCCGTGGCGTGGACACCACGTGGCGCCAACTGCACGAACGGTCGCTGAAATTCGCCGCCGGGCTGGCGCGCCGCGGCGTCGGATTCGGCGATCGGGTCCTGATCCTCGCGCTGAACTACCCCGAATACCTGGAAGCCGTCTTCGGCATCAACGCGCTCGGCGCGATCGCGGTCCCGGTCAACTTCCGGCTCACGCCGCCCGAAGTCGCCTACATCGTGAGCGACAGCGGTGCCAAGGCGATCGTCACCGATACCGTGCTGCAACCGCTGGCCACCGCGGTGCGCGCGCAGGCTCCCGTCCTGGAGACCTGCGTGGTGATCGGCGGCGTGTCCGGCGACGGCGCGGTCGGCTTCGGCGACTTGCTCGCCGAGGACGGCGAACCGCATACTCCGCTGGACATCCCCGAAGACACCCCCAGCCTGATCATGTACACCTCGGGCACCACGGGCAGCCCCAAGGGCGCGGTGCTGACCCATGCGAACATGAACGCCCAAGCGCTGACCTGTATCCGGGCGCTGGCCTTGGAACCGGATTCCATCGGACTGTGTACCTCGCCGCTGTTCCACATCGCCGGACTCGGCAGTCTCGCACCGGCTTTCCTGCTCGGTTCCAAGACGGTGCTGCACCCGCTCGGCGCCTTCGACGCCGGAGAATTCCTCGATGCGCTGGAGCGCGAGCAGGCCACCTCCGCGTTCTGCGTGCCCGCGCAGTGGCAGCTGGTCTGCGACCATCCGACCGTGAAGGAGCGCAAACTCGCGCTCGAGGTGCTGAGCTGGGGCGCCGCGCCTGCGTCGGACACTGTGCTCCGCGCGATGGCCGAGTGCTTCCCGAACGCGTTCAGCGTCGCGGTGTTCGGACAGACGGAGATGTCGCCGATCACCTGCGTGCTGGAGGGTAAGGACGCGAACCGCAAGATCGGCTCGGTGGGCAAGCCCATTCCGACCATTCAGGCGCGCGTCGTCGACGACGAGATGAACGACGTCGCACCCGGCGAGGTGGGTGAAATCGTCTATCGCGGCCCCACCCTCATGCAGGGCTACTGGAACAAGCCGGAAGCCACCGCGGAGGCGTTCGCAGGCGGATGGTTCCACTCCGGCGATTTGGTCCGCCAGGACGACGAGGGCTTCGTCTACGTGGTGGACCGCAAGAAGGACATGATCATCTCCGGTGGCGAGAACATCTACTGCGCCGAGGTGGAGAACGTCCTGTTCGCGCACCCGAAGATCCGGGAGGCGGCGGTGCTGGGCCGCGCGCACGAGAAGTGGGGTGAGGTACCGGTCGCGGTGGTCGCGCTGCACAACCCTGACGATGAGCTCACGCTGGCCGAGCTGGAGCCGTTCCTCAACGAGAACCTGGCCCGCTACAAGCACCCCAAGGATCTGGTGCTGATGCCCGAGCTACCGCGCAACGCCAGCGGCAAGGTCGTGAAAGTGCAATTGCGCAAGCAGTATTCGTCCTGAGCTGGCGGTGCGTACGTTTCACGTGAATCGGTGGATGCGAGCGGCCGTCGATGCGTAAGGTCGTCCCATGGCGATCCGACGCATCCGCGCCGCCGTGCTGGCGCTGCACTGGCAGGTGAATGTCATTCGGCCGGAAGGGTTTTTCGGTCCCATGTTGGCCGCGCCGGTCGCGGCCAGCGGTGTGGTGCCTCGTGCGAAGGACTTCCACGCGGCGGCGCTCGCGCTGGACGTGCCGGTGGTCTTCACTCGGTTCACCATCCCGGTCGGCGAGGGCGAGTTGGTGCGCAACACCGGCTTCATGCGCTCGGTCGGGGCGGCGCAAACCGAATTCCGCCCCGATTCCCCCGGCGCCGCGATCATTCCGGAGATGGCGGCACAACCCACGGAAGTGTTCGACAACCAGAAGCTGTCCGGACTCGCGGGCAGCAAGCTTCCCGAGTGGTTGGCGGATCAAGGCATCGGGACGCTCTTCCTCACCGGCGTGGCGACCAACCTTACCGTCGAGCAGACCGCGCGGCACGGCACCGACCTCGGGTTCACCATGCACCCGGTGTCCGACTGCGTGGCGGCTGCGAGTCCGGAAGCGCACGACGCCGCGCTGGCCGACCTCGAACTCGTCACGGCTGAGTGCCTGACCGCCGCACAGGCGCTGGAACTCGTCCGCGGCTGACGGCCGGATCTAGTTGCTGCGGGTCATGATGGTGTCGAGGTGCTTCCACCGATCGATGCGAGCCTGTTCAATCGTCGCTGTGTCTCGCTGAGTTCGGCTTGCCGGGCCTCGATGCGTCTGGCCACGTCGTCCAATTCCGCCCGCAGTTCTGGGCACATTTCGAGGAAGATTCCATGCTCGCCGGTGCGGGCGCAACCGATCCTCGTAGTGCCGTAGCGCTCGCGCGCTCACGCCGGTCAACTCGGCGAGTTCGCTGATCAGCACTCTCGGGTCCTCCTCATCGGCTTGACATTCACGCTGACGTGAACCCATACCCTCCTGTCGTATGACAACCAGAACAACCCAGCGGCGGGCCTCGATCATCCACGGCTACTCTGCATCGCCCGAGGATCACTGGTTCGGTTGGCTGGCCGGGCAACTCGACGCGGTCGGCATTCCGGCCACGGTTCCGGCCCTCCCGAATCCACAACAGCCGGACCAGGTGCAGTGGACGGAAGCCGTCCGCGCCGAGGTGGGCACTGTTGACGAGAACTCGATTATCATCGCGCACAGCCTGGGCTGTCTGACCGTGCTGCGCTATCTGCGCTCACTTCCGCAGCCCTGGCACGTCGACACCCTCGTGCTGGTCTCCGGATTCGTCGACCAACTGCCCGCGCTCCCCGAACTGAACGCATACATCGGCGACGGCTGCGATGTGGAGGGGCTCAGCAACCACATCGGTCGGCTCACGGTTATCCGGTCCGATTCGGACCCGCTGGTTCCCGTCGGTCACACCGACCGTCTTGCCGACCTCCTCGGAACTTCCGCGCTCGTGGTTTCCGGAGCCGGTCACTTCCTCGCTTCGGACGGCGTCATTTCCCTCCGTGAAGTGCTGGTAGCCCTCGGTCATTCGCCCCGCTAACCAGCGGCTTTTGTTCAGCTCGGACGGAGAAGTCCGCAAGGCGAACGCTGCGGCTTGCGGCCGTCGCGTTAGGCACATGGTGGCAGAGGGGTGCCCGAGTCGCCGCCATTTCTCTACGCTCGAGCTTTCGATTCTCGAGCGATAGCTCCGGCATGGTGAGCCGGTTGCCCCGCCGCTCGGCGAGAAAAATGTTGCTGAGTTTCCCGGCTGCGTGTCCCCTCGGGCCGGTCGTGTTCGTCGGGTAGGTGACGGTGAAGTTCGAGCCTGAAGGAGGAGTCATGCAGTACGCGTTGCTGATCAACCAGTTGCCCGGTGCGTTCGAGGCGCTCGACGCCGAGGAGCAGGAGGCGGTGTCCGCCGAGTACCTCGCGATCAGGTCAGACCCGCGGGTTGTGGGTGGGGCCCAGCTCGCGCCGGCGCACACTGCGTCGACGGTACGGGTCAAGGCGGGTGATGCGCTGGTGACCGACGGGCCGTTCGCCGACACCAAGGAGGTATTCGGCGGCTACTACCTGCTCGAGGCCGATGACCTGGACGCCGCTATCCAGGTCGCTGCGAAGATCCCGGCCGCCCGGCTCGGTGGGTCGGTGGAGATCCGGCCGATCGTGACGCCGCCACCGGCGTGATCGACGAGGTCTTCCGGTCCGAGTGGGGGCGGGTATTCGCCTCGCTGGCGGGCTTCCTCGGTGATGTCGATCTCGCCGAGGAAGCCACCCAGGAGGCCTTTGTCATCGCTGCGGAGAAATGGCCGACCGATGGCGCGCCGGACAATCCGGGCGCGTGGTTGACCGCGACTGCCCGCCGCCGCGCGATCGACCGGCTGCGCCGGGACCGCGCCTTCGCAGCCAAGGCGCCGCTGCTCGGTGTACCCGAGGTCGAGGAGGTCGCCATGGCCGAGACCGCGATTCCGGACGAACGACTCGAGCTGATCTTCCTGCGCTGCCACCCTGCGCTCGCGGTCGACGCGCAGGTCGCGCTGACCCTGCGGGCGCTGGGTGGCCTGTCCACCGATGCGATCGCGCAGGCCTTCCTGGTCTCGCCAGGGACGATGAAGCGGCGTTTGACAAGGGCGAAGACCAAGATCAAGGTGGCGGGTATTCCCTTCCGGTGCCACCGGATCATGCGCTACCCGAGCGCGTCGGGGTGGTGCTGAAGGTTATCTATCTGATCATCAATGAGGGCTACGGCGGGCGGGACGATCTGGCCGACGAGGCCGTCCGCTTGGGCCGGATGCTCGTCACATTGATGCCCGACGAGCCGGAAGTGCTCGGACTGTTGGCGCTCATGCTGTGCCACCACGCCCGGCGCGCCGCACGCCACATCGATGGCGAGATCGTTCTGTTGGACCAGCAGGACCGTGGTCGTTGGGACAGTGAGCTCATCGCGGAGGGTCGTGCCCTGCTCGAGCGGGCCATCGCCCGGGCTCGCGGCCCCTATGTTCTCCAAGCGGCAATTGCCGTCCTGCACACCGAGCCCGAGATCGACTGGGCGCAGGTGGCCGCTCTGTACCTCGAGCTGGCTCGGCTGACGGGTTCACCGGTGGTTGAACTCAACCGTGCGGTCGCCGTTGCCCAGGCGGGCGCACCGCAGGCAGCGCTGCGCATCATCGAGGGCCTGGACCTCGACAACTACCCGTACCTGCACTCGACGCGCGCCGAACTGCTACGCCGACTCCACCGCACCGATGAGGCGCTCGCCGCGTACCAGCGAGCACTCGAACTCCTCACGGCCGAGCCGGAACGACGCCTGCTGCGCAGGCGCATCACCGAACTGGAGCAACGCTGACGACATCCGCCGGCGTGCGGTTCCTCATCCTGTACGACACGCCGGAGGGCCCGGTCGCGTTCGACCGCCACTACCGCGAAGTGCATATTCCGCTGGTGCGTGGCATACCTGGCGTTCGTCGGTGCATCATCGGCCGCAATGCGGTCGCCGTACGTGCGAGGAACTGCCACGCCAACATCGCAGCTGCACACCGATAGCATCCCTACGACGCCAACCGATCCCGTCGCACTACTGCTTATTCGCTGAATCATGACTTTGCCTCGGCGCTGGTGCTGCCGCGTCCGTCGAGTTTCAATCTCTGTCGGTATGGGGAGTTCTTGCGTCCATAAATCCACTGAGCGATAGCAGCCACAGTGGAAAGCAGCGAAATCGCGCTGGCGAGAATCGCATACCAGGTGAGGGTGGCGGTGACGTAGGAAACCGGGCGAAGCCCGGGTGCCGGATAGTTGTCGTGGTCCTTGGCCCATCGGATCAGCAATCCGATCTGTGTGCCCGGATCTCGTGCCGTCCCGTACGAAACCACGCGCGTCAGTTCGTCGCCTTTGCTATTGAGGTAGAGCGCGGTGGCGACCGTGAAGACCGCGACGAAGACCGTGGCGACGATGGCCATGTAGGTGAGCGCCTCGGCGCGGACCACGCTATTGACGGCCGTACTGCAGACGGCAACACCGATCGCGACGCTGGTGAGGATGCCCCACGCCCCGCTGGCCTTCGGACTGGGCACCGATGACCGCGCCCAGAGATCTATCCAGAAGGTGGTCACATGGAGTCGGCCGAAGGCGTTCGCGTGAATCGTGCCGTCGGTTCCGCCTGTGTTCGTGGTCAGCCATGGCTGGAACAGCAGGACAAATGTGATGACGCAGCCGACAGCGGCGAACAGATAACCCCAGTTTTCGTGGAGTACGGCCCGCAGTCGCTTTCCTACGAGTACGGCTCGCAGCCACGCGTCGTTCCATCGACGCCGAAGCGCCTCACCTGCTGAGTCAGCTTGATCATGTCGAGTTTCTCTGGTCTGCCAGGGGGTGGGACGCATGATTCCCGAGCCTATGAGTTCAGCTGCATGGGAACCGTCAAGGAATTAGCCGTGGTGCAGCAAGGATTCATCAAATTTCGACTCGGACGGTCTTCCTCGGCCTCGCCTTGGGCGTGTACTCCGGCACCCTGGAGGAAGGCGTGACCGTCTCCGGGATAGCCGCACAACTTCCGGGCTTATCGGCTCGGGAGTTCCCCAACTGTTACGGGAAGCTCGGCTGAGTCGCGGGGCCTGCTGACCAAGCCGGGGCCGACCAGCTGGACCAGATGCTGGTACGCCTCCTCGGCCGAGAGCGGCGGATGCGGCTCCGCGATGGCGCCGAGCATGCCGACCACGCCCCAGGACAGGAATGTCACGGTGGTGGTGAATTCGTCTTCCGGCATCGCGAGCCGGTCCTCCAGCCACTCGGCGAGGATCTGCCCGACCATTACTCTGGTCGTTCGCAGCAGGACGGTGCCGCTCTTGCGGCCGAGCAGCGCTCGGTATACCTCGGGGTTGTCGGCGGCCAGCCGGAACAGGGTGCGCACCGGCGCGAGCGGTTCGTCGGCGTTGGTCTCCGTCTCCGCCGCTGCCACGGCGGCGTGCAGGTAATCGGTGCTGCTGCGCAGGAGCAGATCGTCCTTGTCGCGGTAGTGCGCGTAGAACGTCGATCGCCCGACGTCGGCGCGGTCCAAGATGTCGCGGACGGTGATCCGGTCGTAGCCACGTTCGAGCATGAGCTCGATCAGCGCCCGGTGCAGCAGGTTCCTCGTGCGCCGGACCCGGCGATCCGCGCTTTCGGTGGTGTCCTGACCGTCCGACACGATGCCTCCTGAACAAATCTCTCGTATGCGTCCGGTTGCGGACCGTTTCCGTCGTATTGCCCCTGTTCGGCGGGGCGGCGACGGTTGATCCTGAACATATGACCGGAAACGAACCCAAGTCTGCCACTCGTCCGCACGACGCCGACATCGGCGTCCTGCTCACCCAGCCGCGCCGCTACCGGGCATTCAAGGCCGCGTTCCTCCTCGGTCGCGCGGGTCGGCTGAACGCCCGTCTCGTCGAGCTGTCCAGCCCGGCATCCGGCGCGGAGGTCGTCGATATCGGTTGTGGTCCAGGGGATCTCGCTCGAGTGCTGGCGCGCACTGCCGGGCAGGTCACCGGCGTGGATCCGTCGCCGCGGATGATCGACTACGCGATCGCGCGCTCCCGCTACCTTACGAACTGCCGATTCGAACTCGGGACGGCGCAATCGCTTCCGCTGCCCGACGCGTCTGCGGACTTGGTGACCTCGACTTTCGCCATGCACCACATCCCCGCTGCGCATCGCTCCCGCGCAGTCGAGCAGATGTTCCGGGTGTTGCGACCGGGTGGCAGGCTGTTGCTCGCCGACACACACCCGACCGGGCCGGTCCTTTCCACGGCCGTGCGCGTCATGGCGCGTTTCGCCGCGCACCGCACGCACGATGCCGCGAACGACCACGATGATCCCTTGGCGAGCATCGATATCCGCCGGTATCGGGATGCCCTGCGCGCCAGCGGATTCGAGGACGTGAAGTTCATCGCGGTGCGTGCAACCGGCGTGCTGCTGGCCACCAAGCCTTAAATCAGATCCTTCGCGGTCATCCACCGCATGGTGGCCCAGCCGCAGAACACCGGCAGCCAGCAGGTGAGCACGCGATACAACAGCACCGACGGCACCGCGATGTTCGCGGGCAGTCCGAAGGCGGCCAGACCGCCGATCAGCGCGGCCTCGACCGCACCGACACCGCCGGGGGTCGGCGCGGCCGAGGCCAGCGTGCCGCCGATCATGGTGACGATGGTGACGGTGACGAAGGTCGTGCCGCCGCCGAACGCCTCCACACTGGCCCACAACGCGCCCGCCATGCCGAGTGTGATCGCCGCGCAGCCGAGGACGATCACCGCGGACCGCTTGGGGTCGCGGGCCAGATCGGCGAGTTCGCCGAGGACTTCCCGCAGTTGCGGCCGGACCGCGTTGTTCAGCCAGCGGCGCAGTTTCGGCACGAACATGAAGGTGCCGAAGATACCCACGCCGACACCCGCGAGCAGGTACAGCACCGTGGCGTCGGGGACGAAATGCGACAGATCCGCGGAAGTGCCGGCCACGATGCTGAACGCGAGCAGCAGGCTGATGTGCGTGATCACTTGCACGGCCTGCTGTAGTGCGACCGCCGCGGTCGCACGAACCGCACCGATACCGGCCTTCTGCAGGAAGCGCACGCTCAGCGCGAGCCCGCCCACGCGCGCGGGGGTCGTCGTCGCGGCGAAGGTATTGGCGATCTGCATGATCACCAGATTCCGGAAGCTCACCGCGCCGGACGCACAGGCCCACAGCGCCGCCGCCGCGCCGATGTAGGTCAGCACCGAGACCGCGAGTCCGAGCAGCGCCCACCACCAGTTCGCCGTTCTCAGCTGAGTGAAGAAGGTCGGCACCGCACTGATGAACGGATAGGCGACGTACACCAGCCCGATCAGCAGCACCAACTGGATGATCTGGTTGCGCGAGAACCGGGTGATCTGCTCGGCTTCGATCCGGTCCTGCCCGGTCTGCTTGCGCACCTCCTCGCGCGCCTCGGACAGCGCGCGTTTCCAGTCCGGGACCGACTTGCGAATCCCGGTGGGTATGGCCGACTTGGTCAACCGGCTCGCCGCGGCGAGCACCCGCGATTCGCCGAGCGTGCCGATGGCCGCGCGGACCGCGGGCTCCTTACCGAAGACCGCGGTGGTAGTCACGAGCAATTGGGCGATATCCGACTGCAGCTGCGCGTCCGAGGCCCCGAAC
This sequence comes from Nocardia sp. NPDC051787, assembly GCF_040681325.1. Lineage (NCBI taxonomy): Bacteria > Bacillati > Actinomycetota > Actinomycetes > Mycobacteriales > Nocardiaceae > Nocardia > Nocardia sp. NPDC051787. The sequence continues at coordinate 17,416 of NZ_JBFAYO010000003.1, read as the reverse complement.
TCGGCGTTGCCGAAGCCGCCGAAAGCTGTCACCCCGTCCTCGATGCGTATATCGATAGGTCGCAGGTCCCCGTGCGAGATCTGCTTCCGGTGCAGGGTGTCGAGTGCCTGCCACAGACCGGGGAGCACGTCGTCGGCCGACTCGATGATCGGTTTGCCGCTCGGCTGGGTGTACGCGAACAGCATCCAGCCGCGGGAGAGCGCGGCGACCGCGACCGGAGTACAGCTGGCCAGGCCGAGGTCACCGACGGCGATCGCCATCAGCGCGCGATGCTCGACCGCGCGGTGCATGGAACCGTGTATGGCCGCGGTTTCGCTGCTGCGGAAGGTGAGCCAGCGCCACAGCTGCCGCAGCGCGCCGAAGCTGCGCTGGTTCTTGCCGAACATCTCGACGACCAGCTCGCGCTCGGGCCCCTCGACGGCGGCGGCCAGCACCAGCGGCCCGCGCCCGGCCGGATGCACCACCGTGAACCCGGTGACGGCGTGGCCGCGCCTGGCGAGCACCCGGACGGCGGCGTCGAGCGGCACCTCGAGCGCGGGCGTGCCGACGACGAGCACGATCACCGCGCCGACCAACCAGCCGACCGCGAGCCCGAACATCGCCCGCGCCGGGACCACGGTGCTGAGCACCAAGTGGATCGGCGCGAAGGCGAGCAGCAGGAACCACAGCCAGCGACGCGGCCGGATGGGCAGCCAGGGGCTGGACACGGTGAGCATCGCGGCGATCATCGCGATCCAGCGGGGATCGTCCAGGAACTGGGACAGGAAGGTGTCCAACCGGTCCGGCACCTGGAGGTGCCATTTCGGCGCGGACAGTCCGGTTCCGGTGATGGACAGCAGCAGTCCGGCGACCACTCCGGCCGCGGCATAGCCGGCCAGCATCTTCCACTGCCGGCCGATGATCAGCTCGATCAAGATCGCGAACGGCAGGGCCAGGATCGCCATGCCGTAGACCAGATACACCAGATTCGACTGGGCGGGATTCAGGAAACTGACAATGCCGGATACCGAACTTTCCAGTGCCAGCCATTCTGGCCGGGTGATCAGCGAGGCCGCGACGACGATCGCCACCCCCAGCATCGCGAGGGCGACCCGGACGATGTCGCTCGTCCGGCGGATCAGCGGCTGCAGCAGGCTCCCCGTGACCGGTATTTCCCGCCCGCTCCTGCGCCTCTCCGGGTCTTCGGGCCGTACCAGTCGGGTCACGCGGGAGTTACGTTCAGATCCTGCGTTGGGTGCCGCTCGAGTTCTGGGCGTACCCGACGAGTTACCCATGTGCTCCCCCGCCTCTCCGAGTATTCAGGCCGTACCAGTCGGGTGGCGCTGGATTTGCGTTCACGATACTGGCCAGCCCGCCTGGCGATGTTCTTGATATCCGCCAGTGCGATCGACTCGGCGACCGACAGTGACGTACATCACTCACCTCCGAGGTTGATCCTCACATCAATGTCAAGTTCGAGCATGGGGGCATGGATAACGAACTCTTCGACTACAGCCCGATTGTCGAGCGCGCGCCGCTGCGCTGGCCCGGCGGGGCCAGGGTGGCGTTCTATGTCGGTCTCAACGTCGAGCACTATCAAGTGGACCGGCCCAGCACGAGCATCTTTCCCGGCACCGCCGCGCTGGCGCCCGATCCGCTGAACTACGGTTGGCGCGATTACGGGCCGCGAGTCGGCATCTGGCGGGTGATCGAGGTGCTCGACCGGCACGGTATCCGGGCCAGCGCGCTGCTCAACTCCGATGTCGTCGGCCGCAATCCGCAGATCATTGCCGCGGGCCTGCAGCGCAACTGGGCGTGGCTGGTACACGGGAAGAACAACTCGATCTTCCAGGCGGACATGTCGGTGGACGAGGAGCGCGCCTGTCTCGCCGACGTCGTCGCGACCATCGAACGCGCCACCGGCCGCAGGCCCCGCGGCTGGATGGGTCCCGCGCTCACCGAGACCTTCCAGACCCCGCGACTGCTCGCCGAACTCGGCTTGGACTATGTGCTCGACTGGACCAACGACGATCAGCCGTATCACCTATCCGTGCCGGGCGTGCTCAGTGTCCCTTACTCGGTGGAACTCAACGACAACACCCTGTTCCTCGGCAAGGCCACCAGCGGTCCCGAATTCGTGCGGATCGTCCGTGATCAACTCGACCAGCTCTACGCCGAGTCGGCCGACAGCGGCCGCGTCATGGCGCTCGCCCTGCATCCGTTCGTGATCGGTCAGGCGTTCCGGATCAAATACCTGGACCAAGCGCTCGACTACGTGGCGACCCATCCCGGGGTGTGGCTGACGACTAGCGACGAGATCGCCGAGCACTACGCGGGCGCGTCGGCACTTGCCGAATCCGCGCGATCCGAAGACGATCGGGTCACGTAGCCGATGCTCGGGAGGCGGGAATGGCAGTGCAGGACAAGGATCTGACCGGAAAGACGGTGGTGGTGACCGGCGCGAGCTCCGGCATCGGCGCTGCGGCGGCGCAGCGGCTCGCGGCCCGCGGGGCCACCGTCGCGGTGGTGGGCCGTTCACCGGAACGCACCGCGGAGGTGGCGGCGAACGCGGGCGCGCAGCCGTTCGTCGCCGACTTCGCCCGGCTCGATGACGTGCGCAAGCTGGCCGATCAGTTGCTCGACCGGTATCAGCGCATCGATGTGCTGGCCAATAACGCGGGCGGCGCCTGGCCCAAGCGCACCGTCACCGACGACGGCAACGAGCTGACCTTCCAGGTCAATCACCTGGCGCCGTTCCTGCTGACCAATCTCCTGCTGGAGCGCCTGACGCAGTCGCGGGCGAGGGTGGTCAACACCTCGAGCATGACCTACCGGATGGCCAAGCTGAACCTGGACACGGTCAATGCGCCGACGGGTTCGTTCAACCAGCTCGGCGCGTACGGCACGTCGAAGCTCGCGAACATCCTGTTCACCAGGGAACTGGCCCGCCGCACCGCGGGCACCGGTCTCACCACCGCGGCGTTCCACCCCGGGGCGGTGGCCACCCACGTCTACGACAACGCCCCGCTCGGTCTCGGCTGGTTCATCCGGTCTCCGCTGTCGCGCCCGTTCTTCATCCGCCCGGACAAGGGCGCCGAGCCGCTGGTACACCTGGCCACCACCGCCGATGGCGAGGCGATCAACGGGCAGTACTTCCACCGATTCGAGCTGGAGCCGCCGAGTAACAAGCAGGCGATCGACGCCGACCTCGCACAGCGATTGTGGGCGCTGTCCGAGCAGGCCACCGGCATCGCGGCCGCGGAATAGGCGGTTACGGCTCGGCGTCGGCGAGCCGGAGGGAGTTGACGCCCTCCGGCTCGTCCGGCTGGTTGAGCTCGACGCCCACGCCGTACACCCCACCCGACCGGTCGCTCGCGTCGAGTTCGACGATCGCCCGAGCGACCTGCTCGGTGGGCACGATCGCGGGAAAACTATTGGGCGCGACGGCATTGGCGCGCACACCGAACTCGGCGAACTCGGCGGCGATATTGCGAGTCAGTTGATTCAGCGCGGCTTTCGACGCCGAATACAGGGTCTGTCCCGGATACACCTCCGATCCGGAGATGCTCGAGACGTTGACGATGTTGCGGTTGCGCGCCCGGTTCTCCGAACCGGCGTGCAACCAGCAGCGCTGTGCCAAACGTGCCGAAAGGCGCAGGGGGACATTCACATTCAGCGCGAAATGGCGATCGAAGTCTTCCAGCGCCGCGTCTCCGTCGACGATGCCGCGCGGGTGCAGCCGGATGTGCGCCGCGTTGTTCACCAGCAGGTCGACGTGGCCGAACCGGGCCAGCGCCAAGTCGACCACCCGTTCCACCTCGCCCGGCTGCGTCAAATCGGACCGGACCACGAAGATGCGCGAATCGTTCTCCGGCACCGCCGCGTCCGGAGCCAGCGGATCGACATACCACTCCAGTTGTGACGGCGCGGCGGGCGTGCGCGTGCGGCACACGGCGACGATGTCGTAGTCGCGATAGTAGGTACGGCAGAAGGCGTCGCCGAGCGTGCCGCTCGCGCCGGTGAGCAGGCAGACGCGGCGTTCACCAGTGGACAATCTTGTCTCCTCCCCAACGCCGTTCGGCATCCGCCCTGGTGCGATGCACCCACATCACCACGCTGTTGCGGTCTTTGGTGTTGTTGCCCGCGAAGGTGTGCCAGCTGCGCGGCGTGACCTCGAACAGGATCAGCGAATTGTCCAACGGGGGAACGAGGGTCACCGAGGGCAGTGTGGCGTCGTCGGCGACGTGGTCGTACAGCGCGGTCTCGCCACCGTCGCCAGGCTCCCACTCCGGATTCCCCAGATAGAACAGAACCGCGACGGCGCGCACGCTTTCCCGTGCGACGACGCCGGACGCACGTGCCCCGGTCTTGGTGTCCACCGTGCCGTCGGGCAGCCGTACCTCGTCGGGGCCAGGGGCCGGTCCCTGGAACCAGGCCGGGTTGAGGTCGTTGTGTGGCCAGCCGAACGGACTGCCCGGACCGTGATGGTGCACCGATCCCTCGATATCGCCGGTCGCCTCGACGCCGCCGACCCGGGCGACCAGGTCGTGCCACTCCCGTGAGCTGAATATCGCGAGCGGTCCGTCGCGCAGGTCGGCCAGGCGAATGCCGTCCGCGCTGTAGCCGTCGGCGACCGAACCGAACAGTTCGGGACGCTCGCGGCGAACCCGGTCCAGTTCGTCGGTCAATCGCTGATAGAACTCGGGAACGAAGACGTCGCGGGCGTACACGTGGGGAAACGGTTGGCCGCGGCGGACCCAGCGCCGATGGGCGAACAACTCCGCGAACCACTGCGGAATCGCGAGCGCCGACTCGGTTGTCACCATTGCTCCCTCCCGGTCTGACCATCGCGATCATAAAGGGCGCAGTCGGACGGAGTCCGTCCTTAGCCCGCGCCGGGCCGAGCGAAGGCGAGGCAGCCGCATATTGCCCGCACCCGCTGCGCGCGGCCGAGTCTCGGCCCTGCCAGGATCGGGCGGGTGAGCCGTGATCTGCGTGTGTGTTTCATCGGAGACTCGTTCGTCGCCGGTGTCGGCGACGAGCGCTGCCTGGGCTGGGCAGGTCGGCTCGCGGCCGCGGCGTACGCGGAGGGGGTGCCGCTGACCGCGTACAACCTGGGCGTGCGCAGACAGACCTCGGCCGAGATCCTGGACCGCTGGCTGCTCGAGTGTGCGCCGCGGCTGCCCGAGGCCGTGGATGCCAGGGTGGTGCTGTCTTTCGGCGTGAACGACGCCATGTACGAGAACGACGGTCCACGAGTGCCGCCCGCGCGGTCGGTGGCCAATCTGGAGCGCATGCTCGCGCAGGCCGCCGAGCGAGACTGGCCGGTGCTGGTGGTCGCACCGCCGCCGATCGCGGACGCCGAACACAATGCCCGCACCGCCGCCCTCGACGCGCGGTTCGCACAGACCTGTGCGGCCGCGGGCGTGCCCTACGTGGGCGTGTATCAGCCACTGTGCGACAACGCGGTGTGGGCCGCCGAGGTCCGTGCGGGAGACGGCGCGCATCCGGGGGCGGCGGGCTACGACGAGGTCGCCGCGCTGATCATGCCGCGGTGGCGGGAGTGGTTGTGAGTCAGCCGATGGACCGGCTGCGCTCGCCCGCTGCGGACCGACGCCCGCGCACCGCGTCCAGATCCACCGGTCGCGCAGCATTGGCAGGCTCCTCGCCGGAGCTGAATGCCTCGGCCAATTCCGGTAGCCAGCGCAGGATTTCGTCGCGATAGCGCCCCTCGGTCTCCAGCTGGCCGAGCACGCCGACCAGGGTGAGGAACGAGCGGGCGAAGGGCGTGCAGTAGGCGGGCATGGTCGTCTCCCGGAGCACGTTCGACAAGCGTGGGTTCGTGGTACGCAGCACCTGCCGGCGCAACCACCGCGTGGTCAGCCGATAGGTCGCATGCCGCAGCGGCTCCCCGCACGGGCTGATCGCGGCATAGAGTGCCGCGCTGTCGAAGACCCGTCCGGCTTCCACGAATCCGTGCCTGCGTGTGGCGGCCGCCAGATCCTCTGGACCGCCAGTGAAGATCGCCTTGCAGTAATCGAGGGTCAGCTCGGTGAAGCCCTCGGGAGGCCAAGCGCAGCACGCGCCGAAATCCACCACGCCGAGCCGACCATCGGACAGCAACCGGAAGTTCCCTGGATGCGGATCGGCGTACAGCAAGCCGTGCCGGCCCCAGCCCGAGGTCACGAAGCGGACCATGAGCATGCCGACCCGGTCTCGCTCGGCCCGCGATCCGGAGGCGATGATCCGCGGCATCGGCGTGCCCTCGATCCATTCGGTGATCAGCACGTCGCCGTGCTGTGCCACGACGTTCGACACGTGGAAATCCGGATCGTCGGCATAGGCGGCGGCGAAAGCCCTTTGGTGGTCGGCCTCGGCCGCGTAGTCGAGTTCGTCGGTGACCGACGCGCAGATCGCCTCGGTCACCGACTTGACGTCGGCGCCGGGCAGGAATACCGATGCGAGATAGGAGATTCGGCGCAGCTGTTCCAGATCGCCCGCTACCGCCTGTCTGCCGCCGGGATACATCACCTTGACCGCGACCTGCCTGCCGTCGTGCCAGACCGCGCGGTGCACTTGGCCGAGCGAGGCCGCGGCGGCGCGCCGGTCGTCGAAATCGCGGAATCGCGACCGCCACTGCTCGCCCATACTGGCCGCCATGGCGGCGTGCACGGTGTGCGGCAGCATGGCGGGCGCGGCGTCCTGCAGCCTGCTGAGCGCGATCCGGTACGGCTCGGCGAGCTCCTGCGGCAGCGCCAGCTCGTAGATGGCCAGCAGCTGACCGAGCTTCGCGGCGCAGCCCTTCAGTTCGCCCAGCACTTCGAAGATGTGCTGGGCGGTGCGCAGCTGGATGTCGCGATTGACTTCTTCGGCCGATTTCCCGAGTGCGCGTTTACCGGCGCCCGCCGCCTGGCGTCCGGCGAAAGCCACCGGGAGCGTGGCGAGCTTGGCGCCGCGAATTGCGCTGTGAACTGGAGGTTTATCGGAGGATCGCGACGCGAAGAGCCAGGATCGCTTGCCTGCGAACCGCTCCTCGGGACGTTCACCGATGGGCCGGAAGGTCATGAGTCACCTCACAGTTGCGCGGACAAGTGTGACACAGGTGCAGTACCGAACAGTAGGACCTAGACTGTCTGGGACGTATTCGAAAGTAGTCGAAAGGTGACTTCGATGGGATCCCAGACGGTGGTCGCCGACGTTGCCGACGAGCTGGCGCGCCGGGTTGCCGCGGGTGAATATCAACCGGGGGGTCTCATGCCGTCGGTGCGTCAGGTCGCCGAGGAGTTCGACATGAACCGCGCGACGGCGCAGCTGACGTTGGGTCGGCTGGAGTCGTACGGCTTCGTCGAAGCTCGGCGCGGCAAGGGATTCACGATTCGGGACGTCCGGGAGTCCGGCGGCGTCGATGTGTACCGCCAGCTGTTCCGCTTCTCGATCCCCATGCCCGACGTCGCGATCGAGATGTTCCGCGACATCGTGGACGTGGAGCGCAACCTCGTGTTCGAGGCACTGCTCGCCTACACCAGCGGCCGGCAGGAGATCGACACGGCCGAGTGGAAGGCCTCGATCGACGAACTCGAAACGATTGCCCGGCAGGATGATCCGGACCTGCACCGGCTCCTGGCACTCGAAGTCGCGCTGGTGCGCAGGTTGCTGACCGCGCTCGGCCTCACCATGCAGCGCGCGATCCTGAACTCGATCGGCGAGATGGTGCTCGAGGTCCCCGAGGCGATCGAGGCGTACTTCGCGGGTGCGCCCGATCTGCACGTCCTGGTCTGGCGGGCGCTCGCCGCGGTGTGGGATTCCGGCTCCGGACCGAGCGAGGCGCAGCTGGCGCTGTTCGAGGATCTGTTCGGCATGTACCACGAAAAGGTCGTCGCGCGGTTCGAAGAGCTGGTGGGCGCGGTCGAGCCGGCTGTCGACGAAACGCGCGCCGCCACGGCATAGCCGCTGTCGTTCGTACACCGCACAATGCGTCTGAGACGCGAATGGGTCACGCGCGGAAGAGATGCTCGGCGTGGCGCCTGCGGCGGGAGGATGCAGGCGGGGGCGGTGCCATGCATGTCTCAGACAATCTGTCGCCGATCGGATGTCGACCCGTCGGCGACGTGTGCGCAGCGAACGCCTCCACAGCTGCCGACGTCCGATCCGGGTCATTGGGAATCCGCCTGCAGATGGTGGTATCCGCGCCCCGCGAGTAATCGCAGCAAGCCATCAAGTGCAGGCACGGTCCCGCCACGCGGCCGATTCAACCTGGCGGAAATAGCCCGCGTTCTTCCATGAATCTGACGGCCGTTGTTCCGGTCCGACCGGCCGGGCGGGATGCCGCGCAGACGTGCTGCGGACATTGCCCGACCCGATCTGCTCCGGGGTAGCGTTCCGGCGACTCAGAGGCCGCCGTTGATCTTGTTGAGACGTTCGCACGCCGCCACGTACTCCTCGATCAGCCGGTTCACCACGTCGGCGGAGCGCTCCACCCGATTCATCATGCCGACGATCTGGCCGACCGGGTTGAAGTTGACGTCCTTGGCGGCCTCCGGGTAGCGGTGACCGCGCTTCACGCCGTCCAGGGCGACCATCATCTGCAGTGGCATCGGCAGCGGGTCCGGGGTGTCGGCCCGCTCCCATGCCTCGGTCCAGTCGTTGCGCAGCATGCGGGCGGGCTTGCCGGTCCAGGCGCGCGACCGCACGGTGTCGTGACTGGTGGCCTCGAGGTAGGTCTGCATCTGCTCGGGCGGCACGTTCGCTTCCTCGACGGTCAGCCACAGCGAGCCGGTCCACGCGCCCGCGGCGCCCATCGCCATGGCCGCGGCGACCTGACGGCCGTTCCCGATACCGCCCGCGGCCAGCACCGGCAGGTCGCCGACGGCGTCGATCACCTGCGGCCACAGCACCAGCGAGGAGACCTCACCGCAGTGACCGCCGCCCTCGGTGCCCTGGCAGACCACGAAGTCCAGACCCGCTTTCTTGTGGTTGAGCGCGTGCTTGACCGACCCGCACAGCGCGCCGATCAGCCTGCCGGAGTCCTGCACCTGCTTGATCACGTCGTCCGGCGGGGTGCCGAGCGCGTTGGCGACCAGCTTCGCCTTCGGATGCCGCAGAATCACCTCCACCTGCGGGCCCGCGGTGGTGGCGGTCCAGCCGAGCAGCTGGTTGTGGTGCTCGCCCTCGGGCAGTGCGGGCACGCCGTGATCGGCGAGGATCTTCTCGGCGAAGTCGCGATGACCCTGTGGGACCAGTTCGGCCAGTTTGGCTTCCAACTGCTCGGGGGTGAGGCCGTCGATCCCCTTGCCCTCGTACTTGGACGGAATCACCAGATCGACGCCGTAGACGCCCTGCACGTGCTCGTCGAGCCAAGCCAGCTCGACCTCGAGCTGCTCGGCGGTGAAGCCGACCGCACCGAGCACGCCCAGCCCGCCGGCGTTGCTGACCGCGGCCGCCACGTCGCGGCAGTGGGTGAAGGCGAAGATGGGGAATTCGATCCCGAGCCGTTCGCAGATTTCGGTACGCATGGCGTGCTGGTCTCCCTAACTGCTCCGCCGCGAACGGCGCGCCGCAGATGTCATAGAACGAGTTACATAATTGTCGCGCGGTCCGGCAGGCTGCCCGCGCGTCGCTGCCGCCGCTGGCCGCAGATATCGCCATGAAGCGGCTGCGGCGTCAGCAACGGGACCGCCCACCATGCATCGACAGTAACACGTTCTAGTTTTGTGGGGGAGTCCCCGCCGCGGAGTCAGTCCGCGGCGCGCTCGAGTTCGGCCAGGGAGTCTTCCAGGTGATCGAGCAACCGGGGCAGCTGCGGCACGCTGCGGCGGCAGCCGACCAGGCCGAAATCGAGGTTGCCTGCGTTGGAGGTCAGCGTGATGTTCACCGCCTGCCCGTCGAACGGGATCGACAGTGGGTAGCTGGCATCGAGACGAGCACCGTTCCAGTACATGGGTTCGCGCGGGCCCGGCACGTTGGAGATGACGATATTGAACGTCGGATTGGTCCACGGGATCAGCGCGGGCACGAGATTGAGGGCCAGCGGACTGAGCATCAACGCCGACAGCGCCATCGTCTGATTGCACGACAGCGCGCGGTAGACCTCTTTGCTGTCGTGCATCGACGCGCTGACCACGCGCAGCCGCTCCAGCGGATCGGCGCGATCGGTGGCGAGGTTGCACAGCGCCGCACCGACCTTCACCCCGTTGGTCTCGTTGTCGTCCTCGGAACGCAGCGACACCGGCACCATCGCGATCAACGGCTTGTCCGGCAAGGCATTCCGTTCGACCAGATAGCGGCGCAGCGCGCCCGCCGACATGGCGAGCACGACATTGTTGAGCGTCGAACCGGTCGACTTCGTCACCTGCTGCAGCCGCTCCAACGGCCAGGACCGGACGACCGAACGGCGCGCGCCGCCGATCGGCACGTTGAACATGGTGCGCGGCGCGGCGAAAGGCTGCTGCCGCAGCAGAGCTTCGCGAGCGGCGCGCAGTAGCGATGCACCGGAAGTGGCTGCCGAGAACAGGTTTCGCGTCGCGGCACGCACACCGGACGGCTGCGGCTTGCGCCGTGTCCTGGGCAGATGCCACGGCACCCGCGTCGCCGTGGAGGATGGGTCGCTGGTCAACGTGCGACGTAAAAGGCGTTGTGCCGAAACGCCGTCGATCAAGGCGTGGTGCATCTTCGAATACAGCGCGAACCGTCCGTCGGCCAAGCCCTCGATCAGATGGATCTCCCACAGCGGGCGATGCCGGTCGAGCAGGCTGCCGTGCAGCCCGGAGGCAAGCTCGATGAGTTGGTCCATCCGTCCGGGACCAGGCACGGCCAGCCGCCGCACGTGATAGTCGAGTTCGACGTCATCGGCATACGTCCACGCCATCTGGGGTGTGCCGAGCATCGTTGCGGGATGCTTGCGGAAGGTGGGATCGATGTCGGTGCAGCGTAGGAGTTCTTCATGAACCTGCGCGGCGAAGTCGGCGCCGGCGTCTTCAGGCGGCTCGAACAGTTGTAGCGATCCGACGTGCATCGGCTGTTCGCGGGATTCGGCGAGCAGAAAGACCGCATCGACCGGCGCGATGAATTCCATGGCGAGTCGCCCCCTGACGACAGTGGTGAAAGTGTTGTGATTTGCGATCGACCACGTTGTCGGCGGGCCCGCGCAGCCCATGAAAACCGCCGCGACACGATCAAACTACCCGCATCGGACGAGTCGTGTTAGGCGAATCACCGAACCTTCGCGGCCAGCAGGTAGGCCTGTCCGAACCGCTCGTCGGGCCTCGGCTCACGCACCATACGGGCGACCATGGTGAACCCGGCATCGGTGAGCAGACGGGCGAGCCGTTTCGGCGCCCATCGATAGGCACAAGTCACCTTGTGGTCGAAGGCCTGTACCGCCTCGGACAGATCGGCTGTTTGAAATGCCAGCAGCAGGTGGCCTTTGCCCGCGAGTACCCGGGAAAATTCATCCAACACTTGCGGCACGCGATCGGGCGGGATGTGGATCAAGGAATACCAGGCGACGATCCCGCCGAGCTCCCCGTCGCCGATCGGTAGCTGTTCCAAGGAACCTTGGTCGAAGGACAAGTGCGGATATTCGGCCCGCGCGAGCGCGATCATTCGCGACGAGAGATCGATGCCGAACACCTGCATGTCGAGGGTCGCGAGATGCGCGGTAACCCGCCCGGGGCCGCAGCCGAGATCGGCCACGGGTCCGGAACCGTTGTCCGCCACCAACTCCGCGAACACGCCGAGCATCGCCCGGTCCAGCGGCTGGCCATCGAGCTGGTGCCGGAAAAGCTCGGCATAGAGGTCGGCAACGTCGTCGTAGGCGCTGCGTGTAGCGGTCACATCGGCGAATTCGCCGGCGAAGTCTGCGGTCGAGTCGAGCATTCCCAGCAGCGTATTACGCGATGGGATCGAAGGCCTGAGCGACGGCCAGACTGTCCTCATAGACGTGGTGACGGGTGATCAGACCGTCCTGCACCGTGAGATGCAGAGCGAAGCGAGCGCGGTATGCGCGGCCGGTGGGGCGTGCGGTCTGGCGAATCTCCCCGATTACCACGGCGTCGTCACCGTCGACGAGCACACGGTCCACGCGGGTCGCGGCATCCTCGGGCACATGGTGTTCGGCGATCGAGCGGAAATGTGCTGCCGCGTCGGCACGGGTCGACCGGTGCCGGATCCAGGGTGTCGCCGCCCGGCCGTGTTCGGCCTGCGGCCAACTCAGCCGCCAATCCGCGTGCTCGGCGTACAGCTCGGCGACCGACTCCGGATCGCCGGAACCGATTCGGCGCAACAGCTCTTCGACCACCGCACGGGTGGTCGGTTCCGTGACTGACAACGACGGGTCCTTTCGAAGCGACGCCGCGGGATTGTGCGGCGGGCTCTCATTCTCGGCCGGGACGCGCCGCGGAGCGATTACCTCTCCGGTAATGGGGCGACCGCGTGGGGAGCAGTGGGCACGGGCGGATCATCAGTGGCCGACTTCCCGCGGCTGCGCGCGGTGCCGAGAATCGAGCCGAGGATGACCAGCGGGAAGCCGATCGCCATGCCGGCGGTCAGCGGCTCGTCCAGCGCCATGACGCCGAGCAGGATCGCCACCGCCGGGTTGATGTAGGTGATCACCGTGGCGCGTGCGGGACCGACTTCGGAGATCAACGCGAAGAAGAACAGGAACGCCGCGGCCGTGCAGATCACCGCAAGGCCGAGCACGGACCACGCCGAATCGGCTGTGATGTGCGACGGCCACAGCCAGCCCGCCAACGGGGCGTAGATCGCCGCGGCCAGCAGCAGGGAGCCGGTGACCACACCGAGCGGAGGCAGGTCGGCGAGCGCGCGGTTGATGATGATCGGCCCGACCGCGTATCCGATCGTCGTCAGGCCGATCGCGCCGATGGCCGCCGGATTCCCCAGGTCGATATCCAGGCCGACGAGTGCGGCGACACCCGCGAATCCCACGAGCAGGCCGGTCACCCGGCGCGCGTCGAACCGGTCGTGACCGAGCTTGGTCACGATCACCACGGCGATCAGCGGAACCGCGGCGATCAGCAACCCGACGGTCGCGCTGTTCAGCGTGGTCTCCGCGTACCCGATCAGGAACCACGGGCCGGTGATCTCCACGAGGGTGTAGAGCAACAGTGGCCGCCATCGCCGCAGCACGGGAGTCAGCACATCGCGGTACAGCGCGATCGGCAACAGCAGCAGGCCGCCGATCAGGGTGCGCCCGAACGCGACCACTATCGGGTCGAGATCCTCCACCGCGATCCGGATCATCGCGTACGGCACACCCCAGATCACGCCCATCGCCAGGAACAGCGCCCACCCGCGTCGCGTCATCGCGCGACCCCCGATCGGCGCCAGGGAATGAGGATCGGATCGGTTGGTGACATGCTCCGCTCGCTTTCGACCACTCGGAGCTTAAACAGATGATCCGATCATCCGACAGATCCAGTTCCCGGTTGTGACAAGGCCAGTTCCCGCTGGTCCGACTGTCCCCTTCGCACATTTTCCCGAATGGTCGGCGCGGGCAACGGTGTTCGAGCTAGTCTCGCCGAAAGCGAAGGGAATGCATGATCGTGGTCGACGTGATCCGCCAGCTGGCCCCGAGCGAGGAGATGTTCGCCGCGGGCGAGGTCTTCATCGGTTATTCGGCGCGGATATCGGGCCCATTGGACCTGACGGCTTTGGCGGCCGCGTTCGAGGCCGTCGCCCGCGCGTATCCGATCCTGCGCGCCCGTATCGAGGTGGCCGACGGCGGCGGGCATGCGTTCGCTGTCTCGGATGCCACCCCCGAGATCTTCGTCGCCGACGCGGACCCCGAATTCCCGCTCACCGGCGCGAAATTCGATCAGCGCGGGGGCGTGTGCGCCCTGTGCGTGGTGCGCGCCGGAGATACCGCCAGCGTGACGTTCATGATCCACCACAGCATCGCCGACGCCTATCACGCTTTCGCCGTGGTCGACGCGCTGTGGGCCGGGTACCGGGACGCGGTCGCCGGGCGCCCGCTCGGCCTGCCGGAGCACGCGTTTCCCGAGCCGGTGGAGCAGCTGCTCGCGGCGCGCGGCATCGAGAAGATGACGCTGCCCGGAGGGCCACCCGCGGGCGAATCGACCGCCCCGCCGCCGGTTTCGCCGCCGCGCGAGGACGAGTACCCCGTGCTGCGCACGACCCGTTGCCGGCTCACCCGGGACGAGACCGCGGCGCTGGTCGAACTCGGCCATCGCGAGAACGTCACGGTGCACGGCTTGGTGTCGGCGGCGCTGCTGCGGACCGAGGCCGAGATTCGCGAACTACCCCTGACCGGACTGCTCTACCTGTACTCGGTTGACCTACGCACCAGGGTAAGTCCCGAAATCGACGCCACCGGGGGGACGAACGTCCTCGGCTTCGCCAATTACCTCTCCCCCGAAGCCGACGTGACATTGGTCGACCTGGCCCGTGGCATCAGCGAAGCCCTGCACGGGGCCCTGTCCGCAGGCATCGTGCAACGGACCCCCTTGAACATTCCTGACATGGCTGCCGCGCCCCCTCCAGCGCTCCCCGGCGTGGTGATCGCGACCAACTGGGGCACCATCCCCCAGCTGCCGGAGCAGGACGCACTGCGCATCGACGACTTCCACTCCACCATGCTCGCGAAACCGGATCTGACCGGCCGCCGCCCCCAGCAACCAGGCGGCGGCACCTGCGTCATCAGCACCTTCGCCGGACGCCTGAGCGTGGAAATCCACCACCCGCCGGAATTCACCGACCTCCAACGCCACCGCATCGAAGTGTTGGAACGCAACCTCCGGTCCGTACTCGCCTGACACGTTCCGACGGCGCACGCCACCGTGCGGCGCCAGTTCGCTTCCCACGCTATCGACTGCTGCTGCTTCGGGCGACGCTCCCGCCTAGGGCGGCGAGCCCGTCGCATCCTTCGGCATGCCCCGCGATCACCCCGCCGAACGCCGCCGGAATAGGTGCGGTCCCTGTCGATGGTCTCGGTGGCGAGGACTCTTTTCCCTGCCGGTGTGAATGTGCTGGCGGATTACCGCTAATAGACTTGACGACCGGCATATCGAGATGTCAGTATCAATACGGGAAGGCACAGAAAATCGTGTGCCTGTTTTTTTGCGCCCTCGACATCGGTTGAATTTGGGTGTAATTTGGAGCTTCGCTCCGGGTCGCGTGCTGTCCAACTCGCGAAATACGAAAAGGCTGACTGTAGAAAGTGGCACTGTCCGCGTGTCACTCTCTACGGGTTGTTGTCGAGTCATGTTCGGGCAGCGTCCGGCGCGGTGCGCAATGTGAAATACAGCCACAGACAAGCAGATACCGTGACGGCCGCGCGAATGCGTTGGCGGCGAGAGGTGCTGGAAGGATGCATCTTGGCAATCTCGAGTCAGAACAAGGTCGGTGCCGGAATGTCGGGGGCGTCGAAGCGGATCTCGTTCGCCAAACTCCGTGAGCACCTGGATGTTCCGGAGTTGTTGGAGGTCCAGACCGATTCGTTCGAATGGTTGATCGGTGCGCCGGCCTGGCACGAACGGGTAGCGGCGCGCGGCGACTCGCTCGCGGGTGGATTGGAGGAGGTGCTCGAGGAGATCAGCCCGATCGAGGACTTCGCCGCGACGATGTCGTTGACGCTCTCCGGGGCCCGTTTCGAGGAGGTCAAGGCCTCGGTCGAGGAATGTAAAGACAAGGACATGACCTACGCGGCGCCGCTGTTCGTCACCGCTGAGTTCATGAACCACAACACCGGTGAGATCAAGAGTCAGACGGTGTTCATGGGTGATTTCCCGATGATGACCGACAAGGGCACGTTCATCATCAACGGCACCGAGCGGGTGGTCGTTTCGCAGCTGGTGCGTTCGCCGGGTGTCTATTTCGACCGCACCGTCGACAAGGGCACGGATAAGGATCTGCATGGTGTGCGCGTCATCCCGTCGCGCGGTGCGTGGCTGGAATTCGACATCGACAAGCGCGACACCGTCGGCGTTCGCATCGACCGCAAACGCCGTCAACCCGTGACAGTCCTGCTCAAGGCGCTCGGCTGGACCAGTGCGCAGATCACCGAGCGGTTCGGTTTCTCCGAGATCATGATGACCTCCCTGGAGAAGGACAACACACCGGGCACCGATGAGGCGCTGCTCGATATTCATCGCAAGCTGCGCCCGGGTGAGCCGCCGACGAAGGAGTCGGCGCAGACCCTGCTGGAGAACCTGTTCTTCAAGGAGAAGCGCTACGACCTGTCGCGGGTCGGCCGCTACAAGATCAACAAGAAACTCGGCGTCCACAACGACGAAGGCATCGGATCACGGGTGCTCACCGAGGAAGACATCGTCACGATCATCGAGTACCTGGTCCGCCTGCACGTGGGCGACAAGACCATGACCGCCCCCGGCGGTGTCGAGGTGCCGGTGGAAGTGGACGACATCGATCACTTCGGCAACCGTCGCCTGCGCACCGTCGGCGAACTGATCCAGAACCAGTTCCGGGTGGGGCTGTCTCGGATGGAGCGCGTGGTCCGCGAGCGGATGACGACACAGGATATCGAGGCGATCACGCCGCAGACGCTGATGAATATCCGCCCCGTCGTCGCGGGGATCAAGGAGTTCTTCGGAACCTCGCAGATGTCGCAGTTCCTGGATCAGCGGAACCCGCTGGCGAGCCTGACCCAGAAACGACGCCTGTCGGCGCTCGGGCCAGGTGGCCTGACCCGGGAACGCGCCGGTCTGGAAGTCCGCGATGTGCATTACAGCCATTACGGCCGGATGTGTCCGATCGAGACACCCGAAGGCCCGAATATCGGGCTGATCGGCTATCTGTCGGTGTACGCGCGGGTCAATCCGTTCGGCTTCATCGAGACGCCGTACCGAAAAGTGATCGACGGCAAGGTGACCGACGAGGTCGACTACCTGTCCGCCGACCAGGAAGACCTGCATGTCGTGGCGCAGGCGAATGAGCCGCTCGATGCCGAGGGACGCTTCGTTGCTGCGCGAATCGCGGTGCGTCGCAAGAATTCCGAGGTCGAGCTCATAGATTCCGCCGAAGTCGATTATATGGATGTGTCGCCGCGTCAGATGGTGTCGGTCGCGACCGCGATGATTCCGTTCCTCGAGCACGACGACGCCAACCGCGCCCTGATGGGTGCGAACATGCAAAAGCAGGCCGTGCCGCTGATCCGTTCCGAAGCGCCGCTGGTCGGCACCGGCATGGAGCTGCGTGCCGCGATCGATGCCGGTGATGTGGTGGTGAACGAGAAGGCCGGTGTGGTCGAGGAGGTTTCCGCCGACTACGTCACCGTCATGGCCGACGACGGTACCCGCAAGTCCTACCGGATGCGCAAGTTCGCTCGTACCAACCAGGGCACCTGTGCCAACCAGCGTCCGATTGTGGACGAGGGTCAGCGGGTGGAGGCGGGTCAGGTCTTGGCGGATGGTCCGTGCACCGATAACGGTGAGATGGCGTTGGG